>DASQPJ010000189.1:0-10932 GCA_035644015.1 Sporichthyaceae bacterium | reverse complement strand
GGTGGGCCGGGTGCGCTGCATAGTCGTCGCGTAGGCGTGGAAGGTCACCGGGGCCACCGCCGGCGCGTCCGGCTCACCGCCCACCTCATTGGCCGAGCTGAGCGGGAACCATCGATAGAACGCGGTGTCCTCGACGCCCTTGGCCATCACCGGGCCGGTGGTCTGTTGGAAGCGGACGACGAATTCCTTGCGGCGCACGTCGCCGGGCGGGGCGTACGAGGCGAATTCGCGGATCAGGTCCACCGTCGCATGGCGTTCCTCGGGCAGCCGGGACCGGGCGGCGGCGGCGGCGCGGTCCAATACCGCGACTGCCTCCGCGGGCGCGGGATGTCCGGGCACCACGTAGGTGCGGTACACCTCGCAGCCCACCAGCAGTTCGGTGATGGCCTCCGCCAGGCCGCGGCGGGTGTGGTCGCGCAGCCGCAGGTGGTCCTGGCAGATGTCGGCGGCCAACCCGGAGAGTCGTTCCACCTCCGCGTACAGGCTGGTGGTCACGATCTGCCGCTTGGCTGCCTCCACCACGGTGGCAAAATCCGCCTCTCCGCCGGTCATCCGGGTGTGCACGTCCACCAGCGCAGCGAAACCTGCCGGGTCGACGAACAGCCCGCCCACCCGGCGCAGCGCGTCGTAGCCGGTGGTGCCCGCGCACGGCCAGTCGGCCGGGAGTTCCTCCTCGCCGATGAGAATCTTCTCCACCACCACCCAGCAACCGCCGGTGAGTTGCTGAAGGCGCGTCAGGTAGTCGACGGGATCGGCCAAACCGTCCGGGTGGTCCACCCGCAGCCCGGACACCTGACCCTCCCGGACCAGCGCGCCGATCAGGTAGTGCGATTCGGTGAACACCGCCGGGTTCTCCACCCGCACCGCGGCGAGGGTGTCGATGTCGAAGAACCGCCGGTAGTTCAGTTCCTCATCGGCCACCCGCCAGTAAGCCAGCCGGTACCACTGCCGGTCGAGCAATTCCTCCAGCGGCAGGTGCTCGGTGCCCGGTCGCACCGGCAGCACGTGGTCGAAATAGCGCACCAACGGCTCCTGGCCGGAGGTGTCCAGCACGATCTCCCCATCGTCCAGGCACTCGCCGATGCGTCGGCCCAGCAACGGCATCAGCATCGTGCGATCCGGCACCGTCCAGTCCACGTCGAACCACTCCGCGTAGGGGGACAGTGGGCCGTCGCGCAGTACCGACCAGAGCGGGGCGTTCAGGGTGGCCGGGGTGGGCAGCGCCATGTGGTTGGGCACGATGTCCAGCACGATGCCCATACCCGCGGCGCGAGCCGCCTCGGCCAAACTGTGGAAGGCCTCGGCACCACCGAGCTCCTCGGACAACCGGTCGTGGTCGACCACGTCGTAGCCGTGCATGGAACCGGGTACCGCAGCCAGTACCGGCGAGAGGTACAGGTGGCTGATGCCCAACGCGGCCAGATGGTCCAGCACGCCCTCGGCATCGGCGAACCCGAACCCGGCGTGCAATTGCAGCCGGTAGGTGGAGCGGGGAGTCAGCACCGGCGCAGTACCTGCAACGACCGGTCAAGCATGTGCACCTTCGTGCCGGCGGACACGATGGCCTGTCCGCTCACGTTGGGCGCGGCGGTGTCCAGCACCACCGCCCACGCCGCGCCGTACTCCACGGCGGGCAGCACGAAGTCCAACTCGCCCTCGTAGGCGTTGAGCAGCAGGTAGAAGGAGTCGTCGGCGATGCGCTCGCCGCGGTTGTCCGGTTCGGTGATCGCGGCGCCATTGAGGAACACCGCGACGGACTTGTTGAAGCCCGCCGACCAGTCCTGCTCGGTCATCGGGGCGGCCGCCGGGGTGAACCACCCGATGTCGGGCAGCTCCCCGTGCACCGGGCGTCCGGCGAAGAACCGACGCCGGCGCAACACCGGGTGCGCGGCGCGCAATCGCGCACAGGCCCGGGTGAACGCCAACAAGTCCTTGTCGATGATCGACCAGTCCACCCAGGAGATTTCGTTGTCCTGGCATTAGGCGTTGTTGTTGCCGCGCTGGGTGCGACCGAGCTCGTCGCCGTGCAGCAGCATCGGCACGCCCTGGGAGAGGAACAGTGTGGCGATGAAGTTGCGTTGCTGGCGGGCCCGGCGGGCGAGCACCTCCGGGTCCTTCGTGTCGCCCTCCGCGCCACAGTTCCAGGACCGGTTGTGGCTCTCCCCGTCCCGGTTCTCCTCGCCGTTGGCCTCGTTGTGCTTGTCGTTGTAGGAGACCAGGTCGCGCAGGGTGAACCCGTCGTGCGCGGTGACGAAGTTGATCGAGGCGTGCGGCCGTCGTCCGTCGTCCTGGTACAGGTCCGAAGAGCCGGTCAGTCGGGACGCGAACTCCGGCAGGGTGTCCGGTTCGCTGCGCCAGAAGTCGCGCACGTTGTCCCGGTACTTGCCGTTCCACTCCGTCCACAGCGGCGGGAAGTTGCCCACCTGGTAGCCGCCCTCGCCGACGTCCCACGGTTCGGCGATCAGCTTTACCTGGGAGACCACCGGGTCCTGGTGCACCAGATCGAAGAACGCGGAGAGCCGGTCCACCTCGTGGAACTGCCGGGCCAGCGTGGCGGCCAGGTCGAACCGGAATCCGTCGACGTGCATCTCCAGCACCCAGTAGCGCAGCGAGTCCATGATCATCTGCAACACGTGCGGGTTGCGCATCAGCAGCGTGTTACCGGTACCGGTGGTGTCGTAGTAGAACCGCGGATCGTCGCCCAGCCGGTAGTACGCGGCGTTGTCGATGCCCCGGAAACTCAGCGTCGGCCCCAGATGGTTGCCCTCCGCGGTGTGGTTGTAGACCACGTCGAGGATCACCTCGATACCCGCCCGGTGCAGTGCCTTCACCATGGCGCGGAACTCCTGCACCTGCCGGCCACCGTGTGCCTGGGAGGCATAACTGTTCTGCGGGGCGAAATACGCGATCGAGTTGTAGCCCCAGTAGTTGCGCAACCCGCGGTCTGCCAACGGGTGGTCGTGCACGAACTGGTGCACCGGCATCAGTTCGACGGCGGTCACGCCCAGGCTCTGCAGGTGCTCGATCATCACCGGGTGCGCGAGCCCGGCGTAGGTGCCGCGGATGTTCTTCGGGATGTCGGGGTGATTGATGGTCAGACCCTTGACGTGGGCCTCGTAGATCACCGTGCGGTGATACGGGGTGCGCGGGTGTCGGTCGTCGCCCCAGTCGAAGTACGGGTTGGCGACCACCGAGTGCATCGTGTAGCGCGCACTGTTCTGGTTGTTGCGGGTATTCGGCGGGGTGAACCGGTAGGCGTACAGCGCCTCGTTCCAGCTGATCTGGCCGTCCACCGCCTTCGCGTAGGGGTCGATCAGCAACTTGTTGCGGTTGCACCGGTGCCCGTGCGCCGGGTCGTAGGGCCCGTGCACCCGGTAGCCGTAGCGCTGACCCGGTTCGGCGCCGGGCAGGTAGCCGTGGTGCACGAACGCGTCCACCTCGGGCAGCATCACCCGACTCTCCCGGCCGCGCACGTCCAGCAGGCAGAGCTCGACCCGTTCGGCCACCTCGGAGAACAGCGCGAAGTTGGTGCCCGCGCCGTCGTAGGTGGCGCCCAACGGGTAGGCGGTGCCCGGCCAGACGGTGGTGGCATCCATATGTTCGGTGGTCCCCCGTTGCCCGATGCGGCCGATCGGTGTTTCGGCCGCCGAGGCGTCATCCTGTCGCATGGCGCTGCGCTACCCAGCCTGCGCCCACTCATCCCGGGCGGGGCCCGGGATTCGTCCGGGGGAGGTGCTGATGACCAGGGCGAATCGGGTCACTCCGGTCGGTGAACTCATCGCGGTGCCCGACCGTGGGTTGTTCTGGGGCAACCGCGGTTGTTTGGTGAACGACGCCCGCGAGGTGACGCGTTACTCCGCGGGCCGGATGTGGATCATCTGCGTGTTGTCGTTCAAGGGGCGCCGCCGCGTGCAGTGGCAGCCTCGCCGGCTCACCGAGGTGTACTTCCTGGACGAGGCCACCGGGATGGCTGCGGGTCACCGGCCGTGCGGGGAGTGCCGCAACCTGGATTACCGGAGGTTCAAGGCGGCGTTCTTCGCCACCTACCCCGAGGACGAGCCGGGGGTACGCGGCATCGATGCCCGGATGCACGCTGACCGGTTGGTCGCGCGCGGGGTGCGCCGCACGTATCCGGACGACTCGGGGGCCCTGCCGACCGGGACGATGGTGCTGCGCGAGGACGCAGGGTGGCTGATCCGCGGGGATCGACTGTTGCGCTGGACACCCGGTGGCTACGACACCGTCGAGCCCTACCGCGCCGGGCAGGCGCTCACCGTGTTGACCCCGCGGTGCACGGTCGCCGTGTTGGCCGAGGGATACCGGCCGGTGCTGCACCCGACCGCAGAGTCGATCTGACGCAACGTCAGTGCTTGGCGCGCAGGCGTTCCGCCAGTTGCCGGCCCCCGGTCACACCGGGACGGCGAGCTCCACCAGGTAACCGTTGGACGCCGAACCGCTCGCTTTGGCCAGCTCAAGGGAGTACCCGTTCTTGAAGACCGGGTCGGTGTCCAGGGTGATCTGCGACAGCCGGGAGGCGCTCTGCTCGTAGCCTGGCGAGGCGTAGACCTCCTTGCAGGCCTGCTCCGGCAGCGCAATCTGCGTTGTCCGCAGCCGTTCCCCGCCGTCCCCGGCGTGTTCCAGGTCCAGGTAGACCGCGATGTTGAGGTGGGGCCAACGGCCCACCTCCGCGCCGGGGAAGATCGAGGTGAACTCCACGACGCCGTCGGAGTACACCACTCCGACGCCGCGCAGGTAGTTCTCGCCGGCCAGGTTCTGCCCGTACATGGAGTAGTCACCGTCGCGGTTGCACTGCCACAGGTAGACCGCGGCGCCGTCGTAGGGAATGCCGCCCTGCTGATGGTCGGTCACGGTGAGCCGCACCTTCATCGGCACGCCCTCGGCAGTGGTGGTGCTCCCGCCGAAGCTGCTGCGAATGTCCGTGCGATCCGCGCCCGGCTGATTAAGCACGTTCGGACCGTTGGTGCCATCGGCCGGGTACGGCCCGTCGGGTTCCTCGGGGATGGTCCCTTTGGGCACCGGCGTCGCCGACTGGTCCGGTTGCTCCAACAGGTTCATGCCCGGCGGCGGCGGGCCGCCGCTGGGCGTCGCGGTCGGCGCCGGGCCGGGGGGCACGTCGCCGGAGACGGGTATCGAGGGCGGCGCCGCCGCCGCCATCGGTGCTGACACCGGTGCCGCGGCTGAGTGGCTGCTACCGCAACCGGCCAGCAGGGCGGAACCCATCGCGCCGCCGAACAGCCCGAGTAGGCGGCGTCGCGTGAGGATGCGGGCGGCGTCGTGCGCAGGTCCGCCGTCGTGGTCGGGCGCGGGGACAGAGCTGTGGTTCATGATCGTTTCCTACCCCCGTCCCACCCAGGTCCATGCCTGCGCAAGGTGAATTGGGGGTCAGATGAGGCAGGGGTTTTTCCCGGGTTCGGGTCAGGGTGCTCAGGCGGCGGGCCGAGCCCGGCCGCCGGCGTCGAAGCGGTGCAGCACGGCCTCAATGACCGCCGGCGCGTCCCCCAACGGCGCGGCCACGGTGTCCGCGCCGGCCAGGTGCGCGGCGGCCCGGGTCGCGTCCAGCAGCCGACCCGGGGCCAGGAACCACGGGGCGACGTCCACCCGATGCGCGCCGCCCGCACGTAGCTGCGCCACCATCGCGGCCAAACCGGGCCCGGTGGCCGCGGCGTGCGCGACGCGCACCTCCGCGCCGGTCCGCCGCTGCCAGCGGCGGGCCAGGGCGAGGACGGCGGTCGCGGCGGCCGAGTCCCGGGTGCCCGCGTAGGCCAGCACCAAACCGGTGCCGGGGCCGGGTTGGGCGCCGGCCGCGCGCAACCGGTGCGCCGCCGCGACCAGCAGCGCCGGGTCCGGACCGAGCGGGTCTGCCGCCTCGATCACCGCACCGCGGGCGCGGGCTTTGGCCAGCGCACCGGGCAGGTCGACCTTGTGGTGGAACGCGTGGCTCAACAACATCGGCACGGCCCGCACCGGCCCGCCCAACGCCATCGCCGCATCGGCCACGTCCGGACCGTCGTGGTCCAGGTAGCCGACGCCCACCCGCAGGTCCGGCAGTACCCCGCGCAGTCGGTCGGCGATCGCGTCCATGGTGGCCGCGTGCCGGGCGTCCCGGCTCCCGTGCGCCACCAACAGCAGCGCCGGGACAGTCATGCCAGGCCCCGCTCGGCCAACGCGGCGAGCACCGTGTCCACCGACTCCTCCAGGCTGCGCCCGACGGTGTCCAGGCGCAGATCGGGGGAGACCGGCACCTCGTACGGGTCGTCCACGCCGGTCAGCCCGACCAATTCCCCGGCCCGTTGTTTGGCGTAGAGGCCCTTCACGTCCCGGGCCGCGCATTCCTCGACCGCGGTGGCGATGTGCACCTCAAAGTACGGCGTGCCGCTCTGCTCGTGCCGCGCACGCACGTGATCGCGGGCCTCCGCGTACGGCGCGATCACCGGGACCAAGGTGATCACCCCGTTGCGGGACAACGTCGCCGCGACGAAGCCGATGCGGCGCACGTTGGTGATCCGGTCCTCCTTGGAGAACCCGAGATCCGCGGTCAGCTCGGTGCGCAATTCGTCGCCGTCGAGAATGTCCACCTGCCGGCCCGCGTCGCGCAGTCGCGCGGCGAGCGCGCCCGCGATCGTCGACTTGCCCGCGCTGGGCAGGCCGGTCAACCACACCGTTGCTCCCTGACGGCCCATCAGGAGTGCAACCCACACTCGGTTTTGCCGGTGCCGGCCCACCGACCGGCCCGGGCGTCCTCGCCCGCCACCGTGCGCCGGGTGCACGGGCGGCAGCCGATCGAGTCGTAGCCGTCCAGCAGCAGCGGGTTGAGCAGAATGCCGTGCTCGGCCACGTAGGCGTCCACGTCGTCCTGCGTCCAGCGGGCGATCGGGCAGATCTTGACCTTGCCGCGGTTGGCGTCCCAGGACACCACCGGGGTGTTGGCCCGCGACGGTGCCTCGTCGCGACGCAAGCCGGTGATCCAGGCGTCGTAGTCGCGCATCGCGGCGTTCAGGGGGGCCACCTTGCGCAGCGCACAGCAGCGGTCGGGGTCGGTGGCGAACAGGTCCTTGCCGAACGCGGTGTCCTGCCCGGCCACGGACAGCGTCGGGGTCACATTGATCACGTTGACGTCATACACCGCGGCGACCGCGTCGCGGGTGCCGATGGTCTCGGCGAAGTGATAACCGGTGTCCAGGAACAGCACGTCGATGCCCGGCTTGACGGTGGACGCCAGGTGCGCCACCACCGCGTCGGCCATCGAGGAGGTCACCGCCAGGCGGTCCCCGAAGACCTTTGCGGCCCATCGGATGATCTCGGTGGCCGGGGCGTCCTCGAGTTCGCGGCCCGCGCACAACGCCAGCGCCTCGGTCCCGGAGGCCAGACGAGCGTCGCGCTTGCGGGCCGGGGCGGACCCCGGTGCCACGTTGGGCTCGACAACAGCGCTGGTCAACCTGACACCTCCATCCCGAGAAACTTCAACGCGAAAGCCCGCCGACAACTTCCGCACAACCACTGACCATGGTGCTCCAGCGGCCGCAGGTCCTCCTCTGCGCAGTATGGGCAGTGGAAAGGAGCGGCCCGTTCGCTCACGAGAGATCTGCCTCGTCGGCCCTCGTGGTCCACGCGGCGAAGGTTTCCTCGCCCTGGCGCTGCGCCAGGAATCGGTGCAGCACCCGCTCGATGTAGTCCTCGAGCTCCGCGGAGGTGACCTTGAGCCCGCGCACCTTGCGTCCGAACCCCGCGGCCAGGCCGAGGCTGCCGCCCAGGTGCACCTGGTAGCCCTCCACCGTGTTACCGGCCGCGTCGGTCACCAACATGCCCTTCAGGCCGATGTCGGCGACCTGGAAGCGGGCGCAGGCGTTCGGGCAACCGTTCATGTTCACGGTCAGCGGCACGTCGAAGCCCGGCATGCGCCGTTCCATCTCGCTGATCAGCCGCATGGCCCGGTTCTTGGTGTCCACGATGGCGAGCTTGCAGAACTCGATGCCCGTGCAGGCCATGGTCTGTCGGCGGAACGGGGTCGGTCGCACCTGCAGGTCGAGGGACTCCAGCGCCTGCACCAATGACTCGACCTGACCGCTGGGCACATCGAGAATGAGCAGCTTCTGCTCGGCGGTGGTGCGCATCCGGCCGCTGCCGTGCTCCTCGGCCAGGTCGGCGATCTTGCTCAGCAGGGTGCCGGAGATACGGCCCACCATCGGCGCGAAGCCCACGTAGTGGTTGCCGTCGTGCTGCCGGTGCACCCCGATGTGGTCGCGGTGTCCGGCGGGCGGGTCCACCGGCGCCGGGCCGTCGATCAGCCGGCGGTGCAGGTACTCGGTCTCCAGTACCTCCCGGAACTTCTCGATGCCCCAGTCGGCGACCAGGAACTTCAACCGGGCACGGTTGCGCAGTCGGCGGTAGCCGTAGTCCCGGAACACCGAGACCACCGCGGCCCACACCTCGGGCACGTCCTCGCGTGGCACCCAGGCGCCCACCCGTTGGGCCAGCATCGGGTTGGTGGACAGGCCACCGCCGACCCACAGGTCGAAGCCGGGGCCGTGCTCGGGGTGCACCACACCGACGAAGGACAGATCGTTGATCTCGTGCGCCACGTCCATCTTGGGCGAGCCGGAGATCGCCGACTTGAACTTGCGCGGCAGGTTGGCGAACTCCTCGGCGCCGATCCAGCGGCGGACGATCTCCTCGATGGCCGGGGTGCCGTCGATGATCTCGTCGTCGGCGATGCCCGCCACCGGGCTGCCCAACACCACCCGGGGGCAGTCGCCGCAGGCCTCCATGGTGGTCAGTCCGACGGCCTCCAGCCGCGCCCAGATGGCCGGCACGTCCTCGATGCGCACCCAGTGCAGCTGAAAGTTCTGACGGTCGGTCACGTCGCAGGTGTCCCGGGCGTAGTCGGTGGACACCTCAGCGATGGCCCGCAGCTGTTCGCCCGTCAGCTGCCCGCCGTCCAGCCGGATGCGCATCATGAAGTACTTGTCGTCGAGCTCGTGCGGCTCGAGGATCGCGGTCTTGCCGCCGTCGATGCCGGGCTTGCGCTGGGTGTAGATACCCATCCAGCGGAATCGGCCGCGCAGGTCGGCGCTGTCGATGGAGTCGAAGCCCGTGTATTGGTAGCGGTTGATGATCCGCTCCCGCACGTGCAGCGGGCTGTCGTCCTTCTTCATCTGCTCGTTGGCGTTGAGCGGTTCGCGGTGGTTCAACGCCCATTGTCCGTGGCCCTTGTGCTTGGCGGCGCGGGCGGGGGCGGCGTCGGTGGTCGCCATGGCTTTCCTCACAACACGGAGGGGCGCCGGGCGACCGAAGCGCGTCAGAACGCGGGCGGCCTACGACCGGGCACCCGCGGATGAACAGGGGCGGGGGCGCTCAGCAGGCCTGACACGACATCGTCGAGACACGGCCGAGGTCGATGTGACGACGCTCGACCAACGCGATCCCGACGGCGGTCATACAGCCAGAGTACAGCGCGGCGTGGCTGGAGAAAACCTTCACAAGCCCGGGAGCCGGCTACCGTAGAGGCATGGCAGGCCGCGGCGGCGGGTATCCGGGCCGGCTACGGGCCGCGCCGGCCCATCTGCGTTGGCTGATCGCGACCACCTTCCGGATCTGCCTCAAGTTCCGGGTGACCGGACTGGCCGCGGAGATCGGATTCTTCGCGCTGCTCTCGCTGCCCCCGCTGGTGCTGGGGCTGGCGGGCACCTTGGGCTATTTCGCGAACATCGTCGGGCCGGACACCGTCGAGCACTTCCGCAGCTCGATCATCGACCTGGCCCGGCACGCGCTGTCCGACCAGACGGTGGCGGACACGATCGTGCCCACGCTCAACGACGTGCTCAACGGCGGCCGGTTCGACATCATCTCGGTCGGGTTCGTGCTCTCGCTGTGGTCCGGATCGCGCGCGCTGAATGTCACCATCGACACCATCGCGATCATGTACGGCCTCGGCGGGCACCGCGGGATCATCGCCACCCGCGCGCTGTCGTTCTCGCTCTACATCGTCGGCCTGGTGGTCGGGGTGATCCTGCTGCCCCTGGTGCTCGGTGGGCCCGAACTGCTCTCGCTCACGCTGCCGGCCCGCGTGCACTGGCTGGTCGCGCTGTACTGGCCGGTGGTGACGGTCCTGTCCGTGGCCTCGCTGACCACGCTGTTCTGGATCGCAGTGCCGGTGCCGAACTCCTGGGTGCGCGGCGTGCCGGGCGCGTCGCTGGCCCTGGGCGGGGCGCTGCTGGGCAGCTACGGGGTGCGGCTGATCATCAACTGGTCGGTGGGCGGCACCTCCATCTACGGCCCGCTGGCTGCGCCGATCGTGGTGCTGATCTGGCTGTATGCGCTGGCCATCGTGATGTTGATCGGCGCCGCGTTCAACGCGGCGATAGACCGCCGCTGGCCGCAACGCCTCGACGACTTCACGCTGGACGGCAACCCGACCACGACCACCGGCCAGGTCGTCCCCCTGGTCTTCGACCGCGACGGCACCCAGCCCCCCGATTTCCGTCGAGCCCGCTAACCGCGCGAGCCCGGAGCCGTCCGTTGGGTCGGCGGCGACGAAGGACGTTCGCGGATCGTCAGGTTTTGCACATCGCCTCCGGGGCGTTCGTTTGTCAGGCTGAACCGAACGCAGCGGTGGAGAGGACGGGTATGGGGCGCACGCGGTTGTGGGGTGTGCTGGCCGGCCTGCTCGCTGCCGCGGTCGGGTTGGCGGTGGCCGAGGGGCTGGCCTCGGTGCTCGGCGGGCCGTCGCCGGTGGTTGCGGTCGGCACCTGGGCCATCGACAGCTCACCGCAGGCCACCACCGAGTGGGCCATCCGCAACTTCCGGGCCAACGACAAAAAGGTCCTGGTCACCAGCGTGCTGGCGAGCGTGGTCTTCCTCGGCGCGCTGGCCGGCGCCATCGGCGTGCAGGCCCGCCGGTTCGCCGTCGCCATG
>DASQPJ010000188.1:0-10243 GCA_035644015.1 Sporichthyaceae bacterium | reverse complement strand
TCGGTGCCCCGTTCCAGGATCACGAAGTCCTGGTGACCGGCTTGCTTGAGCCGGATCGCGGTACCCAGCCCCGCGAAACCCGCGCCGATGATGATCGTGGTCGACGGCGGGATCACCCGACGCGCGCTCATGCGGCCGGGGAGTGGGTGAGCTCGGAGATCCAGGACGGTAACCCGCCCAGTAGCCGCTTGGGGACGTGCCCGGAGACAGCCACCAACGGGTTCCCGACGAACCGGTGGAAGGGATGTTTGCGGTTGGCCACCATCTCGCCGTGATAGCGCAGCACCTGGTAGGCGGGGTTGCGCCCGGTGGTGGGGCTGCGGTCCCCCACCCGGCCGAACCGGCCGATGGCGTCGTAGAGCCGTTCCTCTTTCAGACCCATCGCGATGATGTTGTCGCGCATCCGGGACAGCAGCGGGGTGTAGTACAGCAGGCCGATCAGCGTGCGCGGGGTGAGCAACGTACCGACGCCGTTGATCAGCAACCGGTACATGGGCCCGGCGCCGAGCATCTCCAGCACGTGGAAGTCCACCGCGAGGTGACGGGATTCGTCGGCGTTGACCCGGGCGAACACCTGGTGGCAGAGCGGGTCCTGCACCTCCTCGAGCAGGAACTTCAGCAACGCCCCGTCCAGGGCCACCTCGAGCATCGGGATGATCGTGCCCAGCGTGGTCAACGGGGTGTTGTCCGCGTGCTTGTCCAGCCAGTCGATGATCAGACGGATGTTCACGTTGGGCTCGGGGATCTCGCCCTCGGTGAGCATCCCCCAGCGGTTCATCAACGCCAGTTCGGCGTTCGCGTGCCGCTGCTCCTCGGCGTGGAAGTAGGTGTAGATCTCGCGCAACGTGTCGTCATCGGTCTTGTTCGCCATCGCGGCGAACGCCCGCCCGCCGACCTGCTCGATCCACACCAGGTCGGCCATGAACGCCTTGAGCTTGGGTCGCTGCTCATCGGTGATCAGTTCGGCACCAGGGGCATCCCAGTCGAAGTCGGCCAGCGCCCACTGTCGGTCCTTGATCTTGACGAGGATGTCGTCGAGGTCCAGCGCCACTGCTGTTCCCTTCCTCAGATTTTCTTGGCGATCGCGGACACGGCCCGGAAGCCCAGCCCCATGGCCTTCGTGTACGGGCCCGGCATCAGTCGCTTGGTCTGCCAGATCACCCGGGCGTGCCGCTGCGGGATGACGTGCAGCTTGCCCTTGTCGTGCGCGTCGAGGGTGTGCACCGCGACCGCCTCAGCGGTCATCCCGGTCCAGCGCATGAGCTTCTCGGCCAGTTCCACGGCCTGGCTCTCGATCCGCCCGTCGTGCACCACGTTGGTCTTGACGAACGTCGGACACAGCACGGTCACCGTGACGTCGGTGCCGGACAGTTCCGCCGCCATCGTCTCGGACAACGCGAGCACCCCGGCCTTGCTCACGTTGTACGCGCTCATCCCCGGCATCGCACCCCACGCCGCGGAGGACGCGACGTTGATGATGCCCGCGGCGCCCGCCCCGCGCAGGCCGGGCCCGAACACGTGGCAGCCGTAAATGACGCCCCACAGGTTGATGCCGAGCACCCACTGCCAGTCGTCCATCGGCAGCTCGCCGACGTCGCGGCCGCCCGAGCCCACGCCGGCGTTGTTGATCAGCAGGTCCACCGGGCCGGACAGGAACTCCTCGGCCGTCTTGGCGAGGGATTCCACGTCGTGCAAGGAGGACACGTCGCACTGCACAGCCAACGCCCGCGGCCCGATCTGCTCCGCGGTCTGCTGAGCCCGCGTCAGATCGATGTCCGCGCAGACCACCTGGCCGCCGCGGCGGGCCAGTTCCAACGCGAACGCCCGACCGATTCCGCTGCCCGCGCCGGTCACCACGGCCCGCGCGCTGTGACTACGTCTACGCATCTGCTGCCCCATCCCCACGCAACAGCGGCGCCAGGTAGCGCCCGGCGAATTCCCTGGCCGCATCGGCGTCGTCCAAAGCGGCCACCGACTGCGGGGTGAGCAGGAAGGAGATAACCAGGCGGACCACCAGTTCGGTGGCGACGGCCAACTCGGCCCGGTTGCGCGCGCCCTGCGGAAAGTCCTTGGCCACCCGCTCGACCAGGTAGTCCCGGGCCGCGGCCACCACCGGGCCGCCCTCGACCGTGAAGTAGCGCAGCACGGACTCCGGCTCGGCATCCAGCAGTCGGGAGAGCAAGACGTGCGAGCGGATCGATTCCAGGGTGAACACGAACCCCTCGGCGATCTTCTCCTCGGGGGTGCTCAGCTGGTCCAGGCGCCCATCGAGGCGATCCAGGAAATGGCGCACCTCGCGCAACACCACGGCCTCGACCAGGTGTTGCTTGCCGGGGAAACGCCGGTACAGGGTGACCCGGGCCAAGCCGGAATGCTTGGTGATCTGCTCAACGGTGGTCCGGGCGACGCCGAACAACTCGAACTGGCGCAGCGCCGCATCGACGATGCGGTCGGTGGTCCGGTCCTCGGCCCCGTCAGCCGTGCGCTCGCCGAGCGCCCGGGAGATCAATGAAACAACCATACGTCAGTTGTAACATTGACTCTCCCGGGCGGGCAAGCCCAACTCCCGATGTGACAGGTGAGCTATTAGCCACCGGACTGTTCGACCGCGACGCCGCGCTCGGCCCGGACCGCGAAATGGGAATCGCTCTTCTCGGCGAAACCGACGAACGAGGTCATCGTGCCCAGCCATTTGCCCATGGTGATCGGCCCGCCGAGTTCCTCCTCGACCGCCGCCATGTCGACGTAGATGTCCCCGGTACTGCGCAACTTCCAGAACGGGCCCTCGTCGCTGACGTTGATGTTCTGGCCGGAGCCCTCCAACGCGTCCAGGGTGGCGTCCGCGTCCGTGCCCTTCATCAGCACCAGCACGGTGCGGTAGTCCTCGTTGCCGGCGGCGCTCATGCCCCGCCCCCGACCCCGAGGGTGGTGACGACCTCGCGCTGTTTGGCTGCCGCGGCGGCCAGCACCTCGGCGAACGGAGTCTTGGCCGCCGCGAGGCCGTCGTACAGCTCGGCCATCGGCGCCACGGCGTCGATCGCCCGCGGGGTCCAGGTGGCGACCCACTCGGCGATGATCGCCTTGTTCTCCGCGGCAGCCGGAACATCGTCCGCCGTGCACATGCGCACGAATTCCTCGCTCCAGGCCAATTCGCGGCGCCGGTCGCGTTCCACCGAGCTGACGATCAGCTTGGAGACGACGTCGCCGTGCACCGGGCCCATCGCGCCGATGAGCTTCAGCACCGCGACGTCGGTGACGATCGGGTCGAAGCACAGGTTCATCGCGACGATGCTCTCGCCCCAGTCCTTCACGCCGAAGGAGATCTCCTCCACCAACCGGCGCAGCGGCTGGTAGCGCGGGGATTCCAGCCAGGAATCCTTCGCGCCGGTGGCGTCGAAGCCGGGCACGTTCTCCTCGAGCACCAACATGTAATGCACGATGTCCTGCGAGTGCCGGGCCCGGTCGAAGGTCTCGAACAACATCGAGGCGACGACCGTGTCGGACAGGCCCTCCCGAGAGGCGGAGAACATACCGCGGAACAGCCCGTACTCCACGAACGACCAGACCGAGTAGTGGTTCTGCAGGATGTCGGTCAGCCACGTCGGATCGACATCCGCCGACACCGAGGACGCGACGTCCTCGCTGAGGCGTTCGATGGCCCGCTCCTGCTCGGCCTGCATGCGCATGTAGGGCCGCTGCCACAGTGACGACGGGTCACGGAAGTCGTGCCAGTCCGGGTGGCGCAGCCGGGTGGAGTCCACGATGAAGGCCTCGCGGCCCTCCGGCGTGCGCAGGTAGGAGTTGCCCTTGTCCCACCAGTTGCCCAGCCGCGGCTGCACGTGCAGGTTGACGGCCTCGTACTCACTGGGCCGACGCTTGCGCGCGTTGATGTAGGTGAAGTCCCGGGGCAGTTTGGCTGCCCCGGCTTCCACCTTCGGGGCGCCGCTCACAGCGCTGCGATGGCGAGGGCGAGAGTGCCGTCCGCCTGCTTCACCAGCTCCGGGGCGTCCTTGAGGTTCTTGATCGGGTTCTCGATCTCGAAATTGATCCGGGTGATGTCCTCGACGGTCCACATGTGCGCGTCCGGCTTGGTGTGCGGCTGCGCGATCAGCGTCTTGCCGTCCTCCCGCAAGAGGTTGCGGGTGACCACGAACTCCTCCAGCGAGGTGCCGTCCCACAGCTCGTCCCACAACATCGTGGACTCGTAGCGCTCGGGCTGCTGGCAGAAGATTTCCTCGCACGGCTCGGAGCAGAACGCGTGGTTGCGACCGCCGTAGGAACGCACCCGGGTGGTCGGCTCATCGATCTTCGGGAACACACACGGCAGCGCACAGGTGCGGCAGAAGTACGGCCGCTCGGACAGGCCCTGGATCGGGATCATCTCCATACTCGGGTCCTCGAGCAGGGCGTAGGCCTCCCAGAAGTTGCCGTAGATGTCGTACCAGCCCGGGTACTGCTCCTCCATCCACTCCATGTGCTCGGGGGTGAGGCTCGGCCAGCGCCAGTAGTGCAGCGGCCAGGAGGCGGCCGCGACCATGGCCGCGGTGTGCCCGGACCACTTCATCCGGTCCGCGGCGTGCGCGAAGTACTTCGGCACCTGCAGACCGAACGGCTCCAGCGTGCCGATGTAGTTGCCGACCCAGTCGTCGGCCACCCACTCCTCCCACAACTTGCCGTAGGACTTCTCCATCTTGCCGCGACCGAAGTAGTCGAACAGCACGCTGATCAGCGGGTCGAGGAACACGTGCTGGCGCCAGAACGAGCGGTCCAGGTCCTGCTGCAGCATCGGCAGGTTGTCCGGCTCGGAGAGCACCGCGGCGAGGGTGGAGTACCCGTTGGCCATGTGCCGGGCCTCATCGGACTGGATCGACAAGAACACCCCGGGGGTGGCGTGGTCCCCATTCAGCGCGGCGACCGCGGTCAGCGCCACGAACAGCGGGTTGGTGTACGCGGTCTCGCCCACCACCTGCAGGCTCAACGCGCACTCGATCGGGTCGTTGACGTAGAAGTTGTCGAAGCACACCCGTCCGGCGCGGGCGAAGATGTTGTCCCCGCGCACCTGCATGCCCCGGTCGAACCCGCAGGGGTCCGCGGCGTTCTTCGCGAAGTAGCGCAGCAGATACATCTGCTGGTTCAGGTGCCGGCGCTCGTCCATCGCCTGGGCGAGGTAGCCCGCGCGCAGCTCGGCGTTGTCGACGGTGTCCACCAGCATCGACTGGCACTTCTCCGCGCCGTACTCCGCGTAGACCACGATCGGCAGGGCCAGCTTCAGACCCTCCAGCCAGCCGGGGTCGGCATCCTTCGCCCCCGAGGTCCGGGACAGCACGTCCTCGAAGCCGCCGTACTGCCGGTCGTCCTTCTCCTGCTCCATCGTCAAGTACTCACGGACCAGCGTGCGGAACGGGTCCTTGGTCTTCTTCGGCACCTTGTACCGGGTGGGATACCGGGGCTGATGTTCGACGTAGGACGGGGTCCATTCCACGGACTTCACGCGGTCGTGGGCTTCAATGAGCGAGGGCATGGAGCCTCCAGCATGCTGGCCTAAAATCCTGCTCGCCGGGACGGACGGCAGGCCTTTCCCGGATCGTTTCACGTGTCAGGCGCTCAGGGCCCTGTCTGCAACCCACAAATCAGCCGCCCGGCGTTTCTCCTGTGGAGACGAACGCGTCGAAGTAGACGTTCTGCGGGCGAACCCCGCGGGCGACCAGCAGGTCCCGGGCGGCGTCGATCATGCCCGGCGGGCCGCACAGGTAGGCGTCGTGCGTCTCCCAGGACTCCTTGTGCGCGGCCAACGCGTCGGTGACCAGGCCGACCGCGCCGGTCCAGCCCTCCGGGGGCACCTGGAGCACCGGCACGAAGGTGAGCACCGGCATCTGCTCCTGCAGCGCGGTGATCTCCGGGAGCGCGTACAGGTCATCCGCGGTGCGCGCGCCGAAGAACAGCGTGACCGGCCGGTCGGAGCCCTTGCGGGCCAGGTCGGTGAGCATGGCCAGCAGCGGGGCCAACCCGGAGCCACCGGCCACCATGACGAGGTCCCGGTGCGAGAGGCGGACCGCCATCAGCCCGTACGGGCCGTTCACCACCAGCTCGTCGCCGGGCTTGGCCTGCTCGTCGAGGTAGGCGGAGAACAGCCCGCCGGGCAGGATCTTGCAGATCAGCTCGATGCGGTCGTCGTCCGCGGACCCGTTGGCCATCGAGTAGGAGCGCGGCGCGCCGTGCCCGGGCACCTCGACGTTCACGAACTGGCCCGCGATGAACGGCATCGCGCCCTCAGGGTGGCGCAGCACCACCCGGCGGATGTCGTGGGTGAGCGTCTCCACCGACTCCAGCACGGTCGCCCGGGCGGCGGTGCCGTCGCCCTTGAAGAACTCCTCCTCGTCCAGGTTCATCGCGGCCACGTCGAGCACGCAGTCATCAACCGGGTAGCTCTGGCAGACCAGGATGGTGCCCCCGTCGCGCTCCCCCGGCGGCAAGGAGTAACTGGACGCGGTCAGCTCGACGTCCCCGTCGACCAGCTGCACCTTGCAGGTGCCGCAGCCGCCGTGCTTGCAGCCGTAGCGCAGGAAGACGCGGTTGCGCAGGGCAGCCTCGAGGATGGTCTCGTCCTCCGCGCAGTCGAAGGTGTGACCGAACTGATCGACCTTGATGTCGTACACGGGCTCACCATCCCTCGGGTGACGCACACCTAACCACGAGGATGGGGACGTGGAAAGACGCACAGCGGTGGTCACCGGTGGGGTTTCCGGGATCGGAAAAGCAATCACGGAAGGTCTTCGCGCGCAGGAATTCAGGGTCGCGGTTTTCGACCTCGATGCGGACGCCGCGGCAGCGGCGGCCGGCCCCGACGGACTGGGCGTCGCGGTGGATGTCGCTGATGCGCGGTCGGTTGACGCCGGCGTCGCCGCGGTGCACGCGACGCTCGGGCCGGTGCAGGTGTTGGTGAACAACGCGGGCATCGGCGGCGGGCCGACCGCGGGACGGTGTCACGAGACGCCGGTCGAGGTGTGGGAACACGTGCAAGCGGTCAACACCCGCGGGCCGTTCCTGTGTTCGCGAGCCGTGCTGCCGGACATGCTGGCCGCGGGCTACGGGCAGATCGTCACCATCGCCTCGATCAACGGGCTGGTGGTGCTGCCGGGGCGCTGCGCGTACACCACGTCCAAGGGCGGGGCGGTGATGTTCGCCAAGTCCCTGGCCGTGGACTACGGGCGGCACGGCATCCGGTCCAACGCGATCTGCCCGGGCATGGTGCGCACCCCACTGGTGGCCGCCCGGATCGATGCCGGCGCCTGGGACGTGGAGTCCTTGATCCCGTTGGGGCGGCCGGGGGAACCGGAGGAGATCGCCGAGGCGGTGTGCCTGTTGGCCGCGGGTCGGTTGGACTACATGAACGGCGCGGCGTGGGTGATCGACGGCGGCTGGACCGCGCTGTAGCCGCCCGGGTCGCCGGGGCATGATCGGGGTATGGCCATCACCTCGCACATGGTTCCGCTGGGCACCCCGGCGCCAGAGTTCGCGCTGCCCTCGATCGACGGTGGACGGGTCGCGCTGGGCGACCTGGCCGCCGCCCCCGCCCTGCTGGTCGCCTTCATCTGCAACCACTGCCCGTACGTGAAACACATCGAAGCGGCGTTCGGCACGTTGACCGCGGAGTTGGCCGCGGCGGGCCTGGCCACCATCGGCATCTGCAGCAACGACACCACCGCCTACCCCGACGACGGTCCGGCCGGATCGCGGGCGCAGGCCGACCGCGCCGGGTTCACCTTCCCGTACCTGATCGATGACTCGCAGCAGGTCGCGTTGGCCTACCGGGCGGCCTGCACCCCGGACCTGTTCCTCTACGACGCCGACCGACGACTGGCCTGGCGCGGGCAGTTCGACGAGACCCGGCCCAGCACCGGTGGCGCGCCCACCGGAGCGGACCTGCGTTCGGCGGTGGAGTACGTGCTGGCGGGCAAGGCGGTGCCCGAGCCGCACACCCCCGGCATGGGGTGCGGCATCAAGTGGAAGCCGGGGAACGAACCGGCCTGATCGCCCGCAGCCCGGCCACCAGGTCCGCGGCGTGCTCGTCAGACACCGGCGGGCCGAGTTGAATCTCGTCGAACAGCGCGCCATAGCGCGCTTCGATCAGGCCGGGGAGCTGTTGCGGGGTGCCGCGCACCGCGAACGCGTCGAGCACCTCGGGGGTGATCTGCCGGGCCATGTCGTCCCAGAGACCTTGCTTGGACATCGCGTTGAGTTCCTCCTGCAATGCGCCCCAGCCGTGCACGTCGAGCACCGGACGGTAGGCCGGGGTGGAGCCGTAGAACGAGATGCGTCGACGGGCGAAGTCCTCGGCGGCGGCGGTCTGCTCCTCGGTCCATCCGGTGATGGCGAAGATCCGCCCGCACACGGTGATCGCGCTGCGGTCCCGGCCGGATTTCTCCAGGCCCCGGTGCAGCGCGGGCAGCGTGACCTCCTGCACGTAGCGGGCGGTGCTGAACGGGTGCAGGCTCAGCCCGTCGGCCACCTCCCCGACCAGTGCGGTCATCCGTTCCCCGACCGCGGCCAGGTGCACCCGCGGCGGGCCGTGCGGGCTGGGCGGCGGGGTGAAGTTGGGCGTCATCAGCGTGTGGCGGAAGAACTCGCCCTGGAAGCGCAGCGGGTCGCCCTCGTTCCAGCAGCGCCAGATCGCGTGGAGGGCCTGGACGTACTCGCGCATCCGGTCCACCGGGCGCGACCAGGCCACCCCGTAGCGCTTCTCGATGTGCGCGCGGACCTGGGAGCCGAGGCCGAGGGTGAACCGGCCACCGGAGAGCAGGTGCAGGTCGTGCGCGGCGTTGGCCACCTGCATCGGGTTGCGCGGGAAGGCCACCACGATCGAGGTGCCGAGCTCGAGGCGATCGGTGTGTTCGGCGACGAAGGCCAACGGCAGGAACGGGTCGTGCCGGTTCTCGTCGCTGTAGACGATGTCGAACCCGGCTGCCTCGATGACCCGGGCGCGCGCCGGGACGGTGCCGAGCTGACCGGACGTCAGTAACTGACCCACCCTCATATCAGCGGCCGTACTTCGCCCAGTGCGCGGCGAACAGATCCTCCGGCGTGACCGTCTTTGGTGCGATGGTGCGCGAGACCCAGGTCAGGTTGACGAAGTGACGCGCGTTGACGTTCTCCGTGGTGATGTTGCCGCCCCAGGTGCCGCAGGACAGGCTCAGCGTGAACGGCAGGCCGTTGCGCGGGCTGCCCGCGCCCTCGTTGAGGTTCTGGTTGACCAGGACCCGCGCGGTGCGGGTGCCGTGCGCGAGCGCGTCGATGTGCGCGTCGGTGCTGGTGTGGATGCCGCAGGTGTGGCCCAGGCCCTGGTAGTCGGTGATCGCGTTGACCAGGTCGACCGCTGCCTGAATACCGCCGTCGTATCGGTAGAGCGCGAGCACCACCGAGAGCTTTTCGCCGGAGAACGGGTGCTCGGGGCCCGCGCCGCCCTCGGCGACGATGAGGAAGGTGGCGTCGGCCGGGATGTCGAACCCCGCCCGCCCGGCAATCTCCGCCGCCGGCCGGGCGACCACGTCGATGCTCGGGATGTGGCCGCCGTCGGGCCACATCACCTTCTGCAGCGCAGCCTTCTGCCCGTCGTCGCATACGTAGCCGCCCAGCGCCACCAGGGCGTCGCGCAATTGGTCGTGCACGGTTGCTTCGACGATGACGGCGTTGTCGGCCAGGCAGCTGGTGGCCAGGTCGAAGGTCTTCGCGGCGGCGATCATCGCGGCCGCGTCGGCCAGGTCCGCGGTCTCGTCGACGACGTGCACCGAGTTGCCCACGCCGACGCCGTAGGCCGGGGTGCCGGAGGAGTAGGCCGCCTTCACCATGCCCGCGCCGCCGGTGGCCACCACCAGATCGGCCTGGCGCATGAGTTCTTGGGTGCGGGCCACCGACGGGGTGGCGATGGTCTGCACCAGGTCCTCGGGAGCACCGACCTGGCGGCACGCCTCCCGCATGTAGTCGACGGCGGCGGCGGTGGTGCCCGCGGTGCGCGGGTGCGGCGACATGACGATGGCGTTGCGGCCCTTGAGCGCGAACAGCGTCTTCAGCGGCGGGGTGGCGTCCGGGCCGGTGGTCGGGATCAGCGCGGCCACCACCCCGACCGGCTTGGCGATCTTCACCAGCCCGCGGGCCTCGTCGGTCTCCACCACGCCGACCGTGCGCACCGGCAGGATGTCGGCCAGCGCGCCCATCACCCGTCGGCCGATCTTGAACACCTTGTCCT
>DASQPJ010000187.1:0-5407 GCA_035644015.1 Sporichthyaceae bacterium | reverse complement strand
CTGGGAGATCGTCGAGGCAGCGGTGCTGGCGGTGTTGATGTTCAGGTTGAACAGGGCGCAAACGTCCTCGCCGGTGTGGCCGTCGACGTCGATCAAGGTCGGCAGACCCAGGAAACCGGGGGTGTCACGCACCAGCGGGGCCCCGCCGCCCGGCGGGTAGTACGTGGTGTGCCAGTTCATCTTGAGCAGGGTCAGCAGGGCCTGCGCCAGCGTCACATACGGCGCAAGCGCGGCCGCACCCCCCGGCAGCGCGATCGGGGTCAGCAGCTTGGTGAAGGCAGCGGTGTAGAAGCTGAACAGCGCGTTGGAGACGCCCGCGTCGAGTTGCGCCAGCACGGGCGCGAGCGGGCCGAAGATCGCCGGGTTCAGCGTCCCGATGTCCGGCAGCACCGCGGTCAGGGCGCCGATCGTGGAACAGGTGGGCGTCGACACTCGCGAGGCCAGGGTGAGTGCCTGGGTCAGACCGAGAGAGGCCAGCGAGCCGATTTCGGCGGTGGCGGCACCCTGCACGGCGCTCAGTGCACCGGCCGGGTCGCTCGGCGCGCCCTGGGCGATGGTGCTGATCGTGCCGGCGAAGGTCTGGGCGTTGGCGGTCACTGCCGCCACTGCCGCGTTCGCGGCCGCGATGCTGTCCTGGACGTTCGTCGCGTTGCGGTTGATGGCGTCGGTGAGCGG
Organism: Sporichthyaceae bacterium; assembly: GCA_035644015.1. GTDB lineage: Bacteria > Actinomycetota > Actinomycetes > Sporichthyales > Sporichthyaceae > DASQPJ01. The sequence continues at coordinate 4,732 of DASQPJ010000187.1, read as the reverse complement.
GCCGGTGATGTGGTCGTCGGCGTGGGCCGAGCCGATCAATCCCAACGGCTGCAACAGGCCGCTGACCAACAGCACGGCGGAGCCGAGAGCGATCGCCAGGCGACGCTTGCGACGACGCGGCCGCGGGGCCTGTCCAGATTGCGCACCTTCGTGACGGTCCATCAGGAACCCCTCAGCAGTTGGCCAGAGACTTGCCGGCCGCGGAAGGGTAGGAGTGTTCCCGGGGAACTCCTAGGAAGTTCACCCGATCCAGCGACCCGTACCGGGCCAGAAGCCGCACAAGCCGCTGGGTAGGCTGTGGTCAATGTCCACTCACGTGCCGTACGCCCTGATCAGGGCCGTTTGATGGGCGTTGCCATCCGGGTGATTCCGTGCTTGGACGTCGATGCCGGCCGGGTGGTCAAAGGCATTAATTTCCGCAATCTGCGCGATGCCGGCGACCCCGTCGAACTCGCCAAGCGGTACGACGCCGAGGGCGCGGACGAGCTCACTTTTCTGGACATCACCGCCTCGTCCGGGTCACGGGAGACGACCTACGACGTGGTCTCGCGCACTGCCGAGCAGGTGTTCATCCCGCTCACCGTCGGCGGTGGGGTGCGCACTGCGGCCGACGTGGACAAGCTGCTCCGGGCGGGGGCGGACAAGGTCGGGGTGAACACCGCGGCCATCGCCCGACCGGAGTTGATCGCGGAGATCGCCGACCGGTTCGGCAATCAGGTGCTGGTGCTGTCCATCGACGCGCGCCGGGTGCCGCTGGGCGAGACACCCACCCCGTCCGGCTTCGAGGTCACCACCCACGGCGGGCGGCGCGGCACCGGCATCGACGCCGTCGAATGGTGCCGTCGCGGGTGTGAACTGGGCGCCGGGGAGATCCTGCTGAACTCCATGGACGCCGATGGCACCAAGGACGGCTACGACCTGGAGATGCTGCGTCAGGTGCGCGCGGTGGTGACCGTGCCGGTGATTGCCAGCGGGGGAGCCGGCCGCGTCGAGGACTTCGTCCCCGCCGTGGAATGCGGTGCCGATGCCGTGCTTGCGGCCAGCGTCTTCCATTTCGGCGATCTGAAGATCGGTCAGGTCAAGGACGCCCTACGCGCCGCCGGCCACCCGGTCCGCTAGTTCGTGCTGGAGAAGCGGGGGAATGCGTCGCCGACCTCGGCGGCCAGTTCCAGATAAGCGTGGTAGGCGTGCTTGCTCATCAGGGACAGGTCGATCTGGCCGCCCTCGGCCAGGTGCGGGTCGTAGGGCACCGCCACCACCGCGCGGGTGCGCTTGGCGAAGTGTCCGACGATCTCGTCCAGGTAGACCGCGTCCGAGCGCGGACGCACCGAGGTGACCACGGTGACCGAGTCGCGGGCCAGGTCCTTGTAGCTGTGCGCCTCCAGCCAGTCCAAGGTCGCGGACGCGCTGCGCGCACCGTCCAGGCTGGCCGAGGACACGATGACCACCTGATGCGCCTTGGCCAGCACGCCGACCATCGCGGAGTGCAACAGGCCGGTGCCGCAGTCGGTGAGCACCAGGTTGTAGAAGCGCTCCAGGATGTCGGAGATGACCCGGTAGTCCGACTCGGAGAAAGCCATCGAGGCCAACGGGTCGGACTCCGAGCAGAGCACCTCCAGGCGCGATTCGGCCTGGGCGGTGAACTCGCGGACCGCGGAGTACTTGTCCAGCTGGTTGGACCGTCGCACGAAGTCGCGCACGGTGTGCGTGTTCATGCCGGCCACGATCTTGTCGCCGAGGGTGCCGCGGTCGGGGTTCGCGTCCACCGCGATCACCCGGTCCCCGCGCAGCGAGGCGAACATGGAGCCGAGCGCGGCCGCGGTGGTCGTCTTGCCGACACCGCCCTTGAGGCTGATCACGGCGAGCTTGTGGCAGCCGGTGATCGGGGTACGCACCCGGTCCTCGAACTCGATCTCGCGCAGTTCCTTGCCGGAGGGGCCGAGGTTGACCACTCCACCCGTGGCGGACATCAGGCCCTTGCGCCAGCCCTTGTTCGGCGGCTTGCGCCGCTTCTTCAGCACGTTCTCGGCGGTGAGGCTGTCCGCGGAGAGGCCCTCGGCCTCCAGCCGCGGCCGGACCCTCTCGACCCGCGCGACGGACGAGGCGGCGGCGTTGTGTGTGGGCAGGGCGATGTCTCCGGTCGCGGTTCGTTCGTCGTAGATGCGGAACGGGTTGTCGCCGGTCGGGTCGTCCGAGGGACGCGGGGCGGCGGCCTTGGCGGCGGGCCTGACCGATTCTGCTGCGGCGGGCGGCAGCGCGCCGCCGGTTCCGCTTATTGCCGACGGCAGACCACTCGCGCTGTCCACCACGCCGGAGAGCCCGGAGCCGGTGCCCGGCTTCGGGAAGCCGTGGAACTTACGCGGCTCGGGGTCGTCCACGCCGCCGGCCAGGGAGCCGGGCGGGAACGGCGACGCACTCGGGTCGCCCGGCCGGAAGGCGTCGAAGTCGATGGTCGGCATGCCGCTCTTGGCGGGAGCCTCCGGGAGGTGCTCGTCCGACATGCCCAGCTGCCCGTAGATCCAGCTGCGCGGCAGGTCGTTGTCCTTGTCCTTGGACTGTTCACCGCTGGGTTCGCGCGGCGCCGGGGGCGTGGCCCCGTTTCCGGCGCCGCCATCAGGGCGCGCCGAGGACTCGGCCGGCGTGACCCGGACGGAGTCCTTCTCGTCGCCGGGCTTACTCACGGCGATCCCCCCCTCGGTGGGGTCCAAAAGTCCGATTCGCTTCCTTGTGTTGCTGAGCGAATCGTCCCACGTCGAGTCCCACTCGGTAGGCGGCTCGACCGGATGGCTGGTGTTCGGCACGATTACCTCCCCGTTCGGACGTTTACCTGGCGTTAGGCTTTGATCTGCGGTAACGCCCGAACGGTGGCAACACTAGACATATTGGGGCGAGCGGCCGGGGACCCACGCGGCACAATCGCCCCATGTCCGCGACCGCCATCCCCGTTTCCGACCTCGATCCGACCATCGCCGCCCGGCTCAAGCGCGACGCGCGCGGCCTGGTGGCGGCCATCGCCCAACAGTGGGACACCGGAGAGGTCCTGATGCTGGGCTGGATGGACGACGAGGCGCTGCATCGCACGCTCACCTCCGGCCGGGTCACCTACTTCAGCCGCAGCCGGCAGGCCTATTGGGTGAAGGGCGAGACCTCGGGACACCGGCAGTGGGTGCGCTCGGTGGCCCTGGACTGTGACGGTGACGCCGTGTTGATCAAGGTCGACCAGGAGGGCCCGGCCTGTCACACCGGTACCCGGACCTGCTTCGACGACGGCACGCTGCCGACAATGGCCCCATGACGGCGACCGACGGCACGGTGACCCCGGATCTGGACCGGTTCCGGGAGTTGGCCACCGGCCGGCGGGTGATCCCGGTGGCCCGCCGCCTGCTCGCCGACGGGGAAACCCCGGTCGGGCTCTACCGCAAATTGGCCGGCGAACGCCCCGGAACGTTCCTCCTGGAGTCGGCCGAGCACGGCCGGGTGTGGGGCCGGTACTCCTTCGTCGGGGTGCGCAGCCCGGCCATGCTCACCGAGCAGGACGGTGCCGCGGTGTGGATCGGGGGTCCGCCGGCCGGGGTGCCCACCGGCGGGGACCCGCTGCAGGCCCTACGCGGCACGGTCGAGGCGCTGCGCACCGAACCGTTGGCGAACGCCGGCCTGCCGCCGCTGACCGGGGGGCTGGTCGGGTTCATCGGCTACGACGCGGTACGGCGACTGGAGCGTCTGCCGGACAAGGCCGTCGATGACCTGAAGCTGCCCGAGTTGGCGATGATGCTGGCCACCGACCTGGCCGTGCTCGACCACGAGGACGGCTCGGTGATCCTCATCGCAAACGCGGTGAACTGGGACGGCAGCGACGCCGGGGTGGATGCGGCCTACCACGCCGCGGTGGCCCGACTGGAAACCATGACCGGGGACCTGGCGCGCCCGGACGCGCCCACCGCCGCGGTGTTCGACGACAGCGTGGTGGCCGAGTACACCTCCGGGACCTCCCGCGAGGACTACATGGCCGCGGTGCGCTCCGCGGTGGAAGAGATCCACGCCGGTGAGGCGTTCCAGGTGGTCGTCTCCCAGCGGTTCGCCATGCCCACCACGACCAGCGCGCTGAACATCTACCGGGTGCTGCGGCTGTCCAACCCCAGCCCGTATCTGTACCTGCTGCGCTTCCCCGGCCCGAACGGCACCACCGAGGGCGGGTTCGACGTGGTGGGCTCCAGCCCGGAGGCGTTGGTCAAGGTCAACGACGGCCGGGCGATGCTGCACCCGATCGCGGGGACCCGGCCACGGGGTGCGGACCCGGAGGCCGACGCGGCGTTGGCCGCGGACCTGCTGGCCGATCCGAAGGAACGGGCCGAGCACCTGATGCTGGTGGACCTGGGTCGCAATGACCTGGGTCGGGTGTGCGCGCCGGGCAGCGTCGAGGTCGTCGACTTCATGTCGATCGAGCGGTACTCGCACGTCATGCACATCGTGTCCACCGTGGTCGGCCGGCTCGCGCCGGGCCGCTCGGCGTTCGACGTGCTGGCCGCGTGCTTCCCGGCGGGCACGCTGTCCGGGGCGCCCAAGCCGCGGGCGATGGAGATCATCGAGGAACTCGAACCGACCCGCCGTGGCCTGTACGGCGGCGTGGTCGGGTACCTCGACTTCGCCGGCGAGTTGGATACCGCGATCGCCATCCGTACCGCATTGGTGCGCGACGGGGTGGCCTACGTGCAGGCCGGTGCCGGCATCGTGG
>DASQPJ010000186.1:0-2888 GCA_035644015.1 Sporichthyaceae bacterium | reverse complement strand
CATCGCCCCGCTACGGCACATCGCCACATCGGCTGCCGCGTAGGCCAGGTCCATCCGCTCCAGGTAGGGCACGATCACGTAGCGCGCGCCCTCCTCGGCCTGCTGTGCCGCTTGCCCGGCTCCTACCGTCGCCGGCGGGACCGTCACTGACCCCACATTGTCCCGCCCCACGGCGTGCAGAACCTGGATCCCGGCGCTGCGCAACGCCGGAGCACTTCCGACGGCGGCGGTGTTCAGGCTGCGGGCGCCCTGGGACCCGCCGAACACCAGCAACGTGGGCCGGTCCGGCTCGAGCCCGAAGTGCGCCCGCGCCTCGGCGCGCAGCGCGGCCCGATCCAACGTGGCGATGCTGTGCCGCAGCGGCAGCCCGATCAACCGCCCGTGCGGCAGGTCGTCGGCCCGCGCGGTGGTCGCCACGAACGGGGTGAACCGCGCGCCGATGCGGTTGGCCACCCCGGCCGGAGTGTTCGCCTCGTGCACCACCATCGGCAATTTTCGCTTCCGCGCCGCCAGATAGGCGGGCACGCAAACGTAGCCGCCGAAGCCCACCAGCACGTCGGCCTGCAGTTCGTCGAGATGGCGACCCGCAGTGCGAACCGCGCTGCGCAGCCGCATCGGCAGGCGCAGCAGATCGGGGGTGGGTCGTCGCGGCAGAGGTACCCGTGGCACGTGCACGACCGGGTAGCCGCGGGCCGGCACCAGAGTGTTCTCCATGCCGGTGGCGGTCCCCAGCACGGTGATGCCCACGCCCGCGTCGCGACGACGCAACGCATCGGCCAACGCCAGGGCGGGTTCGATGTGACCTGCGGTCCCACCGGCGGCCAGGACCACGTGCACCAGTTCGCTCCCCTACTTGCGCAGGCGTCGTCGGACATCCGGACGCCGGAAGACCCGGCCGACGGCCGCGCGCATCGGGTTGGGTCCGCGGGCGCGCAGCGCCGCCGCCGCCCCCGGTTCGCGGCGCGCGAAGGACAACAACATGCCCAACGCGACCATGACCGGCAGCAGTGCTGAGCCACCGTACGACACCAGCGGCAGCGGCAACCCGGCGATCGGCAACAGACCCAGCACCGCGCCGATGTTCACCGCGGCCTGCACCGCGATCCAGGTGGTGATCGCGGCCGCGGCCAAGGTGGTGAACATGTCACGACTGCGCGCCGCGATGCGGAACCCGGCGAAGACCAAGGTCGCGAACAGCAGCAGCACACCCAGCGCGCCGATCAGCCCGAGTTCCTCGCCGATGATCGAGTAGATGAAGTCGGTGTGCGCCTCGGGCAGGTAGCCCCACTTCTCCCGACTGGCACCCAGGCCCACGCCGGTCCAGCCGCCGGAAGCCAGCGCGAAGATGCTCTGCGCGCCCTGCCACCCGGTGCCCTGGTAGGTCGAGAACGGGTGCAGGAACGAGGACATCCGGCGCATGCGGTCGGGGTCGGCCGTGACCAGGGCCAGCACCAGCAGGCTCAACGGGGCCAACAGCATGCCGAAGTAGCGCATCGGGGTGCCGACGAAGAACAGCAGCGCGAACACGATGGACAGCAGCACGATCGTGGTGCCCAGGTCGTGCCCGAGCAGCACCATGAGCACCACCAGGCCGGCCGCCGGCACGAACGGCACGCACAGATGACCGGGACGGTTCAGCAGCTTCTGCTTACGGGCCAGCACGTGCGCGCCGAACAGCACCAGGGCGAGCTTGCCCGCCTCCGACGGCTGCAGTTCCATCGGCCCGCCCAGGTAGATCCAGTTGCGGTTGCCGTTGACCTCCCGGCCCACGCCGGGCACCAGCACCAGCGCGAGCAAACCGAGCGCGATGAACAGCGCCGGGAACGCCAACCGGCGAAAGGCCGACGGAGGCATCCGCGAGGTCACCCACATCAGCGGCAGACCGACGGCCACCCACATCGCCTGCTTCTGGGCGATGGCGAACACCGAGCCGTTGGTTCGGTAGGACTGGATGCTGGACGCGGACATCACCATCACCAGGCCCAGGCCCACCAGCAACAACCCGGAGATCAACACCAGGTAGTACGAGGTGAGCGGCCGGTCCAAGGTCCGCAAGCGGGCCCGAATGCCGAAACCGGTGAGGCTGACCTCGGCGGGACGGACGGTTGCGCTCACCCGGCAAGTCTTGTGCGCCGCCGCGCCAATCACCCGCACATCTGCGCGTGTCGCGACTCTCAACCTCAGGTCGAGGGTCAGGCCCTCGCCCGGACGGCGGCGGCGAAGCGGTCGCCCCGCTCGGCGTAGCTGGTGAACATGTCCATCGAGGCGCAGGCCGGGGCGAGCAGCACGGTGTCGCCGGGCCGTGCGAGCTTCGCCGCCGCGGCCACCACGGCTTCCATGGCAGCCGCGTCGGTCTGGCTGATCTCGACCACCGGCACGTCGGGCGCGTGCGCCGCCAACGCCGCGGCGATCTGCGCCCGGTCGGCGCCGATGAGCACCGCGCCACGCAGCCTCGGCGCGGCCGCGGCCACCAGGTCGTCGAACACGGCGCCCTTGGCCAGGCCACCGGCGATCCACACCACGTGGTCGTAGGCCCGCAACGAGGCCGCGGCGGCGTGCGGGTTGGTGGCCTTGGAGTCGTCGACCCAGCGCACCTCCTCGAGCACGGCGACCTCGGCGATGCGGTGCGCGTCCGGGCGGAACGCGCGCAGTCCGTCCCGGATCGCGGCAGCGGGCACCCCGTAGGCGCGGGCCAGCGCGGCCGCGGCCAACGCATTAGCAATGTTGTGCGGGGCGTAGGGCACGACGTCGGCGAGGTTGGCCAACTCCACCGCCGCGGCCGGATCGGCCCGCTCGCCGGTGTCGGTGAACGCCCGGTCCACCAGCAGGTCGTCCACCACCCCGAGTTGCGCCGGGCCGGGTGCGCCGAGGGTGAACGCGATCGCCCG
>DASQPJ010000185.1:0-3846 GCA_035644015.1 Sporichthyaceae bacterium | reverse complement strand
TCGGAGCGGCCGACCGTCTGGAGATAGGTCAGCCCGGAGGTGAACTCCTCCGGGCTGCGCGCGCCGAGCACCAGGCCCAGGCGCGCCATGTCCCCGCCCATGTAGGCCTGCCGGGCCAGTGCACCCGCCGCGGCCCGGTGGCCCATCAGATCGGCGGAGATGTTGTCGTAGACCCGGGCCACCCGCAGCGTCTCCTGCGCGGTCGCGGCCACCCGCGCGGTCGCGGCAGCGGCCTGCGCCTGCGCGGCGGCCTGCGCGACGCGGGCCGCGGACAGCGTGGCGCGGGCATGCGGCAACTGGGCGTTGGCCGTGGCCAGCGCAGTGGACGCGGAGGCCACCTGTGCGGCACTGGCACTGACCTGCTGGTGCAGCGAGTGCACCTTGGCGTCCACCTTGCGCTTGCGGGCGCCGGGATCGCCGGTGGCCACCGCGGCCGGGGTACCCGTTGCACCCAGAACCGCCAGGATCAGCGCCGTCACACCCGCCCGTTGCCACCCCATCGCACGCCTCCGGCCATCGCCACAACTGCCCCGCTGGTCCCATTGGTAACAAGCGGGGCGGGGCGTGACGCGCAGGCGCGCCGAACGTTGGGCAGACCCGAAGGATCTAGACGCGCAGGTAGCGACGCAGGGTGATCGCGGAAACCAGCGACGAGACGCCGACGCCCATCAGGAACAGCCACGGCACCGTGGAGACCACCGCGCTCCAACTGATCCACGCGGTGAACTGGAAGTTTGGCTCCAGGTAGTGGTCCACGCCGGCCCACTTGGCCAGCACCACCAGCACGGTGGCCAGCACCGCGCCGATCCCGCCGGCCACCGCGCCCTCCAGGATGAAGGGCAGCCGGATGGACAGGTTGGAGGCGCCGACCAGACGTTTGATGCTGGTCTCCCGACGCCGGGAGAAGGCGGATATTCGGATGGTGTTGATGATCAGCAGCAGTGCCGCGGCCAGGATGATGCCGGCCAGCAGCAGCGCACCCACGGACACCGCGTGCAGCACCCGGAAGAACGGCTGCAGCACCTTGCGCTGGTCCTGCACCTGCTCGATACCCGGTCGGCCGTTGAACGCGCTGTAGATGATGTCGTACTTGGTGGGGTCGGCCAGCTTCACCCGGAAGGACTCCGGCATCTGCTCCGGGGTGATGTTGTCCGCGATCGAGGAACCCTTGAACTGCTGCTTGAACCGCTCGTAGGCCTGCGTCTTGGACTCGTAGAACACCTGGGCGACCAGCGGGCGCAGCTTGTCCAGATCCGCCCGGATCTCGTTGCGTTGCGAGTCGGTGACCACGCCGTCCCGACAACTGGCGGTGCCCGAGTCGGGCAGGCAGAGGAACAGCGAGACCTCGACCTTGTCGTACCAGTAGTCCTTCATCGTGTTGACCTGTTTGCCGGTCAACATGGCCAGACCGAACAGCGACAGCGCCACTGCGGTGGTGATCACCACGGCGATCGTCATCGTCAGGTTGCGCCGCAACCCGGTGGTGATCTCGGAGGTGACGAAAGAGACCCTCATGCGCTGTATCCGTAAACCCCGCGGTGCTGATCACGCACCAAGCGCCCGACCTCGAGCTCCAGCACCCGCTTGCGCATCTGGTCGACGATGGCCTGATCGTGCGTGGCCATCAGCACGGTGGTGCCGGTGCGGTTGATGCGGTCCAGCAACTTCATGATGCCCACCGAGGTGTTCGGGTCCAGGTTCCCGGTGGGCTCGTCCGCGATCAGGATCAACGGCCGGTTGACGAACGCGCGGGCAATGGCCACTCGCTGCTGCTCGCCACCGGAGAGTTCGTCGGGCATGCGATCGGTCTTGTCCGCCAGGCCGACCAGTTCCAGCACCTCGGGTACCACCTTGCGCACCACGCCACGCGACTTGCCGAGCACCTCGAGGGCGAACGCGACGTTCTCGTAGACCGTCTTGTTCGGCAGCAGGCGGAAGTCCTGGAACACCGTGCCGATCTGCCGCCGCAGCGTGGGCACCTTCCAGTTCGACAACCGGGACAGGTCCTTGCCCAACACGTGGATCGACCCGGTGGTGGGCCGCTCCTCCTTGAGCACCAGGCGTAGGAACGTCGATTTGCCCGACCCGGAGGCCCCGACCAGGAACACGAACTCCCCCTTGGCGATCTCCAAGGAGACTTCGCGCAGCGCAGGTTGGTCCTGGCTGGGATATGTCTTGCTGACGTTGTCCAAACGGATCATGCGTGTAGTACTGCCTTCCCCGGCGCTTGATCTCGATAGTAGGTCGGACACCTTGCCGTCCGGGGAACAACGATCGGCGCGGCGGGCGGAACGACGATCAGAGGGGCACCGGATGGACGCCAAGGTCTGCCTGAACATGATCGTGAAGGACGAAGCGCACATCATCGAGCGGTGCCTGGCCTCGGTGCGGCCGCACATCGACCGATGGTTGATCGTCGACACCGGGTCTACCGATGGCACTCAGGAGGTGATCCGGCGGGTGATGGCGGAGGTGCCCGGCCGCCTGCTCGAACGCCCCTGGGTCAACTTCGGCCACAACCGGACCGAAGCGTTGCAGGCCGGCCGCCAGGACGCCGAGTACGCCTTTGTCATCGACGCGGACGAGGTGCTGGAGGTACCCCCGGGCTTCGTCTGGCCGGCTCTGCACGCCGATTGCGCGATGCTCAACGTGCACATGGGAAAGGTCACCTATCGGCGCACCGCCCTGGTCGCCAATCGCCTGCCGTGGGTGTGTCGGGGGGTGTTGCACGAGTACCTCGATGCTCCCGATGTCGGACCGCCGCAGCTGCTGGACGGGCCGGTGGTCGTGGTCCATACCGATGGCGCCCGCGGTCAGGGCTTGAGCGTGGCGGAGAAGTACGCCAGGGACGCCCGCACGCTCGAGGCGGCGTTGCTCACCGAGCCGGACAACGCCCGCTACCAGTACTACCTGGCGCGCAGCTACCTGGACAGTGGGCAATTCGATGCGGCCCTGGCGGCCTACCGCCGGCGCACCGAGATGACCGGCTTCGTGGAGGAGGCCTTCGACTCGCTGCTGGAGATCGGTCGGCTGCTCGAGCGGTCCGGTGCGGACTTCGAGGTCGTGCACCGTGCCTATCTGACGGCGTGGGAGAACCGTCCGAGTCGCGCGGAGCCGCTGTACGAGTTGGCGCGCTACTGCCGTGCCCAGAGCCGATTCGCCCTCGGCCGCATGGCGGCCTGGCAGGCGATGGCCATCCCGCGGCCGGCAGATCTGTTGTGGGTGCTCGAGGACGTCTACGCCTGGCGATGCCAGGACGAGTACGCGGTCGCCGCCTATTGGACGGGCTGGTACCACGAGTGCCGGCGGGTCTGCCGCCGGCTCCTCGACGGCGGGCAGGTACCGGCCGAGGAACGCGATCGGGTGCGCGCGAACCTGCAGCATGCCCAGCAGGCATTGGCCGAACAAGGAACGGCCGGCCCCCGACACTGACGGGGACCGGCCGTTGCCCATGGAGCGGTGCCCCTAGTCGCCTTGCGGACGACGACGGGCGAAGACCACCGAGCCCGAACCGAGGGCCAACAACCCGAGCGCGGCGAAGGTCAACAGGCCGGCGTCGGCCGCACCAGTGTGCGGCAGCTCCGTCCCCGAGACGTCCGAATCGTTGTTGTCCGAGTCGTCGCTGTGGTGATCGGAGTGTTCGCTGTGGTGCTCACCATCGCTGTCACCGTCACTGTTGTGATGGTGATGGTGTCGGTGCTTGTTGTCGCCGTCCCGACCAGGGTCGCCCTTCGGACCCTGCGGACCCTGGGCACCGGTGGCACCCGTGGCGCCGGTCGCACCCTGCGAACCCACCGGACCCTGGGAGCCGGTGGCACCCGTGGCACCCGTGGCGCCGGTGGCACC
>DASQPJ010000184.1:0-2591 GCA_035644015.1 Sporichthyaceae bacterium | reverse complement strand
AGACCCTGGGCATCGTGGCGGACAGTTCGCCGCGCGCGGTGGCTGCCCGCGCCGCGGTGAAGGCCGCCGCAGCGGGTGCCGCGGTGCGCGTGACGTCGATGGTGCCGGACCTGTCCGGAGCACTGCCCGACGTGGTGTTGTCGGTCGCGGGTCGGACGGACACCCGCACCGCGCTGGGCGCCGCGGCGCAGCGGCCCGCGCGCTATGGCATGTACGTCGCGCCCTGGCTGATGGACGTCGCGTCGGTCTCGGCATCCGGGTCGGCGTTCGCCGCGCTGCCGTTCGATCCGGCCGGCGCTCAGGCGGGCCAGTACTTGGCCGCCCTGCACCGGGTGGGCCCCGGCGGCGGCACCGAATCCGGTCTGGTGGCCTACCTCGCGGCCCGCGGCATCGCGCCCGTTCAGCAGATCCGGATCTTTGCGGCCACCTCCGCGTTCACCGTGATGCCGATGAACGACGAGACCGCGCACAACCATGACGAGGACAGCGGGGGACCGGGCTGGTTGGCCGGCGGAGCGATCACCCCGGTATCCGGACCGCTCGGGACACGCTGAGCCCGCGGGCCCGGTTACGCTGCGGACGTGTCCGCCGTGCTGTTGCGCCCCCGCTGGGTGGCGTTGCACGTGTTGACGTTGGTGCTGGTGATCTCCTTCGGTGCGCTGGGCTGGTGGCAGTTCGACCGCGCCCGGGACGGCAACATGTTGTCCATCGGCTACGCCTGCGAATGGCCCGCGTTCGCGGTGTTCACCGTTGGGGTGTGGATCTGGCTGTGCCGGGACGCGGTGCACACACCGTCGCCGCGAGGTGTCCGTTCGGCGCCGGACGGGCTGGAGCGGGTACCCGACGAACTGGTGCTGCCGGTGCGTGAGACCTTCGTGCTGCCGCTCAATCCCGACGACGACCCTGAACTCCTGGAGTACAACCGCATGCTCGATCGGCTGCACAGGCAAGGGAAATCGTGACGGGCACCGCGACCGGCAAACCGGTCGAGGCCGCACTGTTCCGCTACCGCATTGCGGCCTACGTCGTCGGCACCCTGCTGCTGATCGCGTGCACTGCCTCGGTCGTCAAGCACGGCTTCGACGGCCCGGACTTCCTCTGGGTGTGGTTCGTGCACGGCTATTTCTATGTGGTCTATCTGGTGCTCGCCTTCGACCTCTACCGGCGCACCCGCTGGCCACTGCTTCGGCTGGTCGAGATGGTCCTGGCCGGTCTGCTGCCGGGGCTCACGTTCGTGATCGAGCGGCGGGTGGCCGCCTTCGCCGCGTCCCGCGGTATCGGGACCTGACCCGTGCCCAGCTCGATAGCCGAACTGGTCGCGCTGTTCGACCTCGAGGTGATCGAGGAGGGGCTGTACCGCGCGCGGCCACCGGTGACCCACTTCCAGCGGGTGTTCGGCGGTCAGGTGCTCGGCCAGGCGCTGCTTGCGGCCAACCGCACGGTGCCCGTCGATCGGCCGGTGCACTCCCTGCACGCCTATTTCTTGTTGCCCGGTGACCCGGCGGTGCCGATCGTCTACGACGTCGAGGACCTGCGCGACGGCCGGTCGTTCACCTCCCGACGCGTCGCCGCCCGGCAGCACGGCAAGCACATCTTTTATCTGACGGCCTCGTTCCAGGTCGAGGAGCCCGGGTTGGAGCATCAGGACGTGATGCCCGTGGTGCCCGACCCGCTGGACTGCCCGACGCTGGCGGAGAGCATCGAGGCGGACCGCGGTCCGGACGCCGCGGCGTACATGACCGAGGAGTTCGCCGCGCTCGACGTGCGTTACGCCGGCTCCTCGGCGGTGGGCGGCATGCTGCACGACCCGGCGCATCCGGCGCTGGCCCGGATGTGGTTGCGGGCCAACGACCGACTGCCGGACGACGTCGCTCTGCATCGCTGTTTGCTGGCGTATATGAGCGACCTGACGTTGTTGCACGCGAGCCTGGTGCCTCATCAGGTGTCGATCGACTCGATACAGCGGGCCTCGATCGATCACGCCATGTGGTTCCACCGCCCGTTCCGGGCCGACGAGTGGCTGCTCTACGACCAGGTGTCGCCCTCGGCCAGTGGCGCCCGCGGGCTGTCGTTGGGCCGGCTGTACAACGCCGACGGGGTGCTGGTGGCCACCGCCGTGCAAGAAGGCTTGATCCGACCAGGGTTCACGGGGTAGGACGAGCGCGATGACCGATCACGCGCCCACGACCGGCTCCCCGGTGGAGCCGGTGCCCCCGGCTGCCACCACCCGGCAGGGCGAGGCCCGCGACCGGTCCTCCCGCGGACTGCTCGCGCTGGTCCCGCCGTCCGTGGAAGCGGCGGCGCTACGGCGCGCCTCCGCGCACCCGCTCACCCCCGACCTGGCGCTGATCGATCCGGCCCGTCTTGACGTCATGTTCGACCCGGCCAGCCTGCGCCAGCCGGTGCTGCGCTGCGTGCTGGAGCGGCTGGCGGCGATCCTGGACGGCGTCGCCGTGCTGCAGACGCCGGCCATGGTGGTCATGGAGCGAGCCGGTGAGGGCGACCTGGTCGGTGTCCCGCTGCGGCCGGACGTTCGACCCGAGGACCGCGACGCCCTGGACCGGGCATTGGGCCTGGGCGGGGTCACCATG
>DASQPJ010000183.1:0-2108 GCA_035644015.1 Sporichthyaceae bacterium | reverse complement strand
ACCGCTGCGGGCACGGTGAAACCGGCGAGCGTGTTGGTGTTGGGTGTCGGGGTGGCGGGTCTGCAGGCGCTGGCCACCGCCAAGCGCCTCGGCGGGAGGACCACCGGCTACGACGTGCGTCCCGAGGTGGCCGATCAGGTGCGCTCGGTGGGCGCGCAGTGGCTGAATCTGGGTATCGAGGCCGCCGGCGAGGGCGGCTATGCGCGTGAGCTGTCCGACGAGGAGCGGGCTTCGCAGCAGAAGGAACTGGAGAAGGCGATCACCGGCTTCGACGTGGTGATCACGACCGCGTTGGTGCCGGGCCGGCCGGCGCCGCGGTTGGTGACCGCGGCCGCGGTGGAGGGGATGAAGCCCGGCAGTGTGGTGGTCGATCTGGCCGGCGAGACCGGCGGCAACTGCGAGCTGACCGAGCCCGGTCAGACCGTCATCCGCCACGACGTCACGATCGCCTCGCCGCTGAACCTGCCTGCCACCATGCCCGAGCATGCCAGCGAGTTGTATTCGAAGAACATCACCGCGCTGCTGGACCTGTTGATCAAAGACGGCGCGCTGGCGCCGGATTTCGGCGACGAAGTGATCGCGCAGTCCTGCGTCACACGCGCCGCGGGCGGCGCAGAAAGCTAAGGGCGGGGGATTCCGAAAATGTATGACCAGCTGCTGGCCAACCTGGCGATCCTGGTGCTGTCCGGGTTCGTCGGGTTCGCCGTTATCTCCAAGGTGCCCAACACCTTGCACACCCCGTTGATGTCGGGCACCAACGCCATTCACGGTGTCGTGCTCGTCGGCGCGCTGGTGGTGTTGGGCCGGGTCGAGCATCCGTCGCTGGCCATCCAGATCATCCTGTTCGTGGCGGTGGTGTTCGGCACGCTCAACGTCGTCGGCGGCTTCGTGGTCACCGACCGGATGCTGGGCATGTTCAAGGGCAAGAAAAAAGCCCCGAAGGACGCCACGGCTTCGTCTGAACTCGCGGCTGACGCCGCGGCAACGAACGGGCAGGCGCGATGAACTACCTCGTCACGGTGCTCTACATCGTCGCGTTCTCGATGTTCATCTACGGCCTGATGGGGTTGACCGGGCCCAAGACCGCGGTGCGGGGCAACTGGATCGCCGCGGCCGGTATGGGGATCGCGGTGATCGCCACGCTGATCGCGATCCGCCACACCGGGAACTGGGGACTGATCGTTGCGGGTCTGCTGGTCGGTGTCGCTTTGGGGGTGCCGCCGGCGCGGCTGACCAAGATGACCGCGATGCCGCAGCTGGTGGCGTTTTACAACGGTGTCGGCGGTGGCACCGTGGCGCTGATCGCGCTCTCGGAGTTCATCGACACCGACGGCTTCTCGGCGTTTCATCACGGTGAGTCGCCGACGGTGCACATTGTGGTGGCGTCGCTGTTGGCCGCGATCATCGGCTCGATCTCGTTCTGGGGTTCGCTCATCGCGTTCGGCAAACTGCAGGAGATTCTGCCGGGCCGCCCGATCGGGCTGGGCAGGGCGCAGCAGGCGCTCAACGGGCTGTTGCTGATCGGCGCGATCACCGCCGCGGTGGTGATCGGGCTGGCCGCTCATCCCGGCAGCGGCGGGGCGTCGCTGTGGTGGATGATCGGGCTGCTGGCCGCCGCGGCGGTGCTCGGGTTGATGGTGGTGGCACCGATCGGCGGCGCCGACATGCCCGTCGTCATCTCGCTGCTGAACGCGATGACCGGATTGTCGGCCGCGGCAGCGGGATTGGCGTTGAACAACACCGCGATGATCGTCGCGGGCATGATCGTCGGCGCGTCGGGTTCGATCCTGACCAACCTGATGGCCAAGGCGATGAACCGGTCCATCCCGGCGATCGTGGCCGGCGGGTTCGGCGGCGGCGGGGTCGCGGTCGGCGGCGACGACGGCGACAAGCACGTCAAGGCCACCTCGGCGGCCGACGCCGCGATCCAGATGGCCTATGCCAATCAGGTGATCGTGGTGCCCGGCTACGGGCTGGCCGTCGCCCAGGCCCAGCACGCCGTCAAGGAGATGGCTAGCCTGCTCGAGGCCAAAGGCGTCGAGGTCAAATACGCGATCCACCCAGTCGCAGGCCGTATGCCCGGCCACATGAACGTCCTACTCGCCGAG
>DASQPJ010000182.1:0-12427 GCA_035644015.1 Sporichthyaceae bacterium | reverse complement strand
CGAGGGCGCCTTCGCTGCCGAACTCGCCGCCCGGGGTGGCACCGTTGTGCCGCCCGGCGTCACCGCGCAGTTCCTCGCCCCGCACCCGCTCGATGTGCTCAACCGCCCCGAACTCGCCGACCTGCTGCGGCGGTTGGGTCTGCGCACGCTGGGCGAGTTCGGTGCGTTACCCGCCGCCGACGTGATCGCCCGGTTCGGTGCCGACGGGGCGCTGGCCCACCGGCTGGCCCGCGGCCTGGACCCGCGCCCGCCCTCGGCCCGCCGGCCCCCGCCGGACCTGGTCGTCGACACTCAGCTCGACCCGCCCGCCGAGTCCGTGGAACGCGCCTCGTTCGCCGCCCGCCCATTGGCCGACGCCCTGCACGAACGGTTGGCCGCGCTCGGCCTGGGCTGCACCCGGCTGCGCATCGAGGCGGAGACCGAGCACGGCGAACGCCACGAACGCGTGTGGCGGCACGAGGGGGTGCTCACCCCGGCCGCGGTTGCCGACCGGGTGCGCTGGCAACTCGATGGTTGGCTGACCACCACTCGCCTGCGCTCCGGGATCAGCGTGCTGCGGCTGATCCCGGACGAGGTCATCCCGCACGCCGGTGACCAACTCGGGCTGTGGTCGGCCGGCGGTGACGCCGAGGGCGCCGAACGGGCCGGCCGCGCGCTGTCCCGGGTGCAGGGCATGCTTGGCCAGCCCGCCGTGCTCACCGCGGTGCTCGGCGGTGGCCGTGGCCCGGCCGATCGGGTCCGTTACGTGCCCTGGGGCGACCCGCGCGAACCCACCAAGGACGACGGCCCCTGGCCGGGTCGGGTAACCGCGCCCAGCCCCGCGCTGGTGCCGCCCACCCCGGTGCAGGCCCGAGTACTCGACGCGGCCGGACACCCGGTCAGCGTCACTACCCGGTACGCGGTCTCCGCCCCGCCCGCCCGCTTGCTGGTGGGCCGCGACCCACCTCGTCGGGTGCTGTCCTGGGCGGGTCCGTGGCCGGCCGAGGAACGTTGGTGGGACGCGCGCACCGCGCGGGTTCGGGTCCGCTTCCAGGTGGCCACCGCGGATGGCGCCGGCTGGTTGCTGGTACTCGAGGACGACGCCTGGTCGGTGGAAGCCGTCTACGACTAACCCCCCATCACCTGCCTTGCGTCCGACGCGGCGGCACATCATCGGCTCGCAAGCTCGCCGATACGTGGGCTATAGCCCTCGTTTCGTCGGACGCAACGGGGTGGTGGTTGCAGTGGGTGACAGAGAGGGAGGTGAGTGTGATGGGGTGGGAGAACCCGCCGATGCCCTGGCGCGAACTGGAACGACGGTTGTCCGGGAAGTTCAACCCGCCGGGGGAGAACCGGCCACCGAAACTCGCCTTCGGCGAGGACCCCGAACGTCCGGGCAGCCACCACCGTGCGCCCTACAAACCACGCGACATCGAGCCGGTGGTCGACACCGTCGCGTACGCGGAACTGCACGCGCACACCAACTTCAGCTTCCTGGACGGCGCCAGTCACCCCGAGGAGATGGTCGAGGAGGCCGTGCGGCTCGGCCTGTCCGCACTGGCCATCACCGATCATGACGGTTTCTACGGGGTCGTCAGATTCGCCGAGGCGGCCGCCCGTTACCAGCTGCCCACGGTGTTCGGTGCGGAGCTGAGTTTGAACCTGACGAAGCCTCAGAATGGCGTGGCCGACCCGGAGGGTAACCACCTGCTGGTACTGGCCCGCGACCCGGACGGTTACGCCAGGTTGTCCACCGTGATCAGCGATGGGCACGCCGCGGGCGGGGAGAAGGGCCGCCCGGTACACAACCTGGAGGCCCTCGGCGCCGCCGCCGACGGGCACTGGCTGGTGCTCACCGGCTGCCGCAAAGGGGCGGTGCCCGCCGCCCTGGCCGTCGGCGGCGCGGCCGGGGAAGCCGACGCGGCAAGGGAACTGGACCGGCTGGTCGGGCTGTTCGGCCGCGAGCACGTCGCGGTCGAGCTGATCGACCACGGGCATCCCACCGACTCCGAACGCATCGATGCCCTGGTCGAGTTGGCCGCCCGGTTCGACGTGCCCACCGTGGTCACCGGCAACGCGCACTACGCCGCCCCGGACCGACGTCGGCTGGCCACCGCACTGGCCGCGGTGCGCTCCCGGCGCAGCCTGGACGAGGTGGCCGGCTGGCTGCCCGCGGCGGGCACCGCACACCTGCGCTCCGGTGCGGAGATCGCCGCGCGCTTCACCCGCTACCCCGATGCGGTTGCCCGGGCGGCGCAGTTCGGTGCGCAATGCGCGTTCGACCTGGCCCTGATCCGCCCGCGGCTACCGGACTTCCCGGTGCCCGCCGGGCACACCGCGATGAGTTGGCTGCGCGAGCTCACCGAACGCGGTGCCGCGGTGCGCTATGGCCCGCGCGGCGCGGAACGCCAACCCGGTGCGTACGCCCAGCTCGACCACGAGCTGGCGATGATCGAGCAGCTGGACTTCCCCGGCTACTTCCTCATCGTGCACGAGATCGTGGAGTTCGCCCGCTCGCAGAACATCCTCTGCCAGGGCCGCGGTTCGGCGGCCAACTCCGCGGTTTGCTACGCGCTGGGCATCACCGCGGTGGACGCCGTCTACTACGGCCTGCTGTTCGAACGTTTCCTGTCCCCGGAACGCGGCGAGCCCCCGGACATCGACATCGACATCGAGTCCGAACGCCGCGAGGAGGTCATCCAGCACGTCTACACCCGCTACGGCCGCCGGCACGCGGCCCAGGTGGCCAACGTGATCTCCTACCGGCCGCGCTCCGCGGTGCGGGACATGGCCAAGGCGCTGGGCTACTCCCTCGGCGCGCAGGACGCCTTCGCCAAGGAGGCGCACCGTTATGACCCGGGCAACGTCAGCAACGACGACATCCCCGATGAGGTGATGGACCTGGCCACGCAGGTGGCCAAGTTCCCCCGTCATCTCGGCATCCACTCCGGCGGCATGGTGATCTGCGACCGCCCGGTGGTCGAGGTGGTTCCGGTCGAGTACGCCCGGATGGAGGGCCGCACGGTCGTGCAGTGGGACAAGGACGACTGCGCCTCACCGCTGGTGAATCTGGTCAAGTTCGACCTGCTCGGCCTCGGCATGCTCGCCGCGTTGCACGGCTGCTTCGACCTGGTGCGCGAGTTCCACGGCACGGACTGGACGTTGGCCACGCTGCCCAAGGAGGAGCCCGAGGTCTACGACATGTTGTGCCGGGCCGACTCGGTCGGGGTGTTCCAGGTCGAGTCCCGCGCGCAGATGGCCACGTTGCCCCGGCTCAAACCGCGCTGCTTCTACGACCTGGTGTTGGAGATCGCGCTGATCCGCCCCGGCCCCATCCAGGGCGGCTCGGTGCACCCGTTCATCCGGCGGCGGGCCGGTAAGGAGCCGATTCGCTACCCGCACCCGTCGCTGGAGAACTGCCTGCGGCGCACGCTCGGGGTGCCGATGTTCCAGGAACAACTCATGCAGATGGTGGTGGACGCGGCCGGCTGCACGCCCACCCAGGCCGACCGGGTACGTCGCGCGGTCGGGTCCAAGCGCTCCGCGGACCAGATCGCGGCGCTGCGGGCCGAGCTCTACGCGGGCATGGCCGCTACCCACGGCATCTGCGGGGCGACCGCGGACGAGATCTTCAACCTGATCGCCGCGTTCGCCAACTTCGGCTTCGCGGAGAGCCACTCGATCAGCTTCGCGTTGCTGGTCTACGCCAGTTCCTGGCTCAAGCTGCGCTACCCGGCGGCGTTCTGCGCCGCGTTGCTCAATGCCCAACCGATGGGCTTCTACTCCCCGCAATCGCTGGTCGCCGACGCCCGCCGACACGGCGTCGAGGTGCGCCGCCCGGACGTGAATGCCTCCGTGGCCGGTGCCGGGCTGGAACCGTACGGCCCCGACGACCACGAGCCGGAGGTCGTACTGGGCCGGGCCGCGGTGCGCCTCGGCATCAGCTCGGTGCGCTCGATCGGCACCGAGTTGGCCGAGCGGATCGCCGCCGCTCGGCCGTACACCGACCTGGCCGACTTCGCGTTGCGCACCGGCGCGGGTGCGGCGCACATCGAGGCGTTGGCCACCGCCGGGGCCTTCGACGGTCTGGGCGTGGCCCGGCGCGAGGCGCTGTGGGCGGCCGGTGCGGTGGCGCAGGTCGGCCCGGACCGGTTGGCGGGCACCGTGCTCGGTGGGCGGGCGCCGCGGCTGCCCGGCATGACCCCCGTCGAGGTGACCATGGCCGACCTGTGGGCCACCGGGATCACCCCGGACGGGCATCCCATGGAGCACGTGCGGGGGCAGCTGCCCGACGGCGTGTTGCCGGTGGCCGGATTGGCGCAGCGGGGGAACCGGGACCGGGTGAGCGTGGCCGGGGTGGTCACGCACCGTCAGCAACCGCAGACGGCCTCCGGCACGATCTTCCTCAACCTCGAGGACGAGACCGGCATGCTCAATGTGATCTGTTCACCGGGCGCCTGGGCGCGGTACCGCCGGGTCGCCCGGGACAGCGCGGCGCTGATCGTGCGGGGTCGGGTGGAGCGCACCGAGGAGGTGATCAGCCTGGTCGCGGAGGCGTTCACCACGCTGCAGGTGGCCACCGGTGGCCGGTCGCGTGACTTCCGGTGACAAAAGAGGGGAGGCCACAGCGACGTTTTTTATCCGGCGTGGCAAAATCTGTCACGCGGCGCACGCCGTTAATCACTGTAAACACGACTGGACCCCTCGCGGCAGCGAAGCATCGGGTACCCGACGTGGGCCGAGGAGGTGGGCATGCAGACGATTTACGCGGCCCACCTGCCGCTGCCCTCCCAGCTCGGGCCCAAGGCCCTCGACCAGGCGGTCGCGGCCGTGGTCAGCTGGCTGCACGACCGCTTCGGCATCACCCCCAGCCCGCTGTCCGGCGGCTCGCACCGGGCCGATGACCTGGTCATCGAGTGGGAGAGCCTGTTCGGCGTGGCCGGCGGGCTGGTCGGGTTCGAGGTGGACCAGGCCGACCCGGAGGATGCCACCTGGCGCTGGCGTACCCACATCGACATCGGTGTGGAGGGCGGGCAGGCCTGGCTGCGGGTGCGGGTGGCGCTGTTCTCCCCGCGCGAGGGCCTGGTTACCCGGCCCAAGGTGGCGCCGCACCGCCCGCCGGTGGTGCGCCGCGTGGTTGACCGCATTGACGTGCGCATCGACGGCCGCCGGGTCGGCGAGCCGTGGGTGCTGACCGTCCCGCAGGTGCCCGGCTATGTGAAGTTCCTGACCAGCCGCGACCGACGGCTGCCGGTGCTGGCCATCTCCCACGACTCCGAGGGCGAGCCGTTCCTGGACCGCGCCCGGGCCGCTGACCGACTGCTCGGGCTGGCCCACGTGGTGGAGATCGACCTGCAGTCCAGCTACGCGGTCACCGACGCCATCGGCAAGACGTTGTCCTGCTACTCCGGCGCGGTCCGCATGTACTGGCCGGGTTTCGCGGTCGGCGACGACCCGTACTTCCACCGCGCCTACGTCGGCGGCAGCCTGGCCTACCTGGGCCGGGAGGGCATGGGCACCGAGCTGTTCGACACCCTCGGCCGGCTGTCTGCGCTGTCCATCTCCGAGCCCAACCTGCGCCGCCGACTGCGTCGCGAGCAATACCTGCAGGACACCGCGGCGCGGTCCGTCGAGGCGGCCGCGGCGCGCGCCGCGCTGCTCGAGGCCGACCGTCCGGGCCCGGTCGACCACGAGGCGTGGGTGGCGCTGTCCGACGACCACGAACGTCAGCAGCGGCGCATCGGGGCGCTGGAGGCCGAACTGTTCGAGGCGCGCCTGGAGACCGAGGCGCTGCGCGCCGAGCGGGACTCCGAGGCCCAGGTACGTTCCGCGGACCTGGCCACCATGCTCTCCCCGGCGCGGCCGCTGACCCCGACCGTGGTGGAGGCTCTGGAGGAGGAGCTGATCCCCGACTCGGTGCTGGATGCGGTGCGCATCGCCCGGGAGCGCTGCCCGCACCTGGTGATCCTGGAGGAGGCCTTCACCTCTGCCGCGCTCAGCAAGTACGAGGACCCCGAGCGGGTGCTGGCCAACCTGCTGTTGATGGAGCAGATCGGCGACGACTGGAACAGCGGCGAACTGCCCGACGGACCGCACGAGGCGTTCCAGCAGCGCTGCAGCGGGTACCACTCGGCCCTGCACGGTGCCCAGGTGCCGTTCGAGGCGGCCTACCGCCGCTCGTTCGAGGGCCGCGAGGTGACCCTGGGCCCGCATATCGCCCGCGGGCACGGCCCGGAGACCGCCGTGCTGCGCATCTACTGGTGGTTCGACGAGGTCCGTCGGCGCATCGTGGTCGGCCATGTCGGTGGGCATTTGCGCCAGGAGGACGGGCAGGACTGAGTCCGCCCCGCGTGTGCGAGGCGCGCACCCCGCCCGGAACAATGAGCCGCACCGGTCGTGCCTCTGGCCGGGGGAGAGGAGCTCCGCGATGGCCCAGAGCATTGCCCGGCAGATCGTCGACGTGCACCCGACGGGATTCGGCCTGATCGACCGCAAGAAACTCGACGCCGCGATCGCCGCCTGTCAGCTGGCCTCCCAGGCCGCCTCGGTCTGCGCGGACGCGTCGCTGAACGAGGGCATGGTCAAGGAGATGCGCGAGTGCATCCGGGCGTGCCTGGACTGTGCGGACATCATCGATGCCACCGTGCGCACCCTGTCCCGGCACGCCGGCTGGAAGGAGTCGGCGGTGCCCGCGATCCTCACCGCCGCCATCGCCGTGCTGAAGGTGGCCGACCACGAGAGCGCCCGGCATGCATCCATGCACATGCACGCCCGGTTGACCGCGGAGACCTGTCGCAAGGCAACCGCGGCGTGCGAGGCGTTGCTGGAGTCGCTGAGCATGTGACCGAGCGAAGCGAGGGAACCGATCAACACGGCAGCGAACCGGTCGGGTCCGGCGATCGCCGCTGGCTGACCCGCAATGTGCGGGTGTTGTCCGGCGTGAGCCTGTTGCAGGACGCGGCCAGCGAATTGCTGTACCCGGTGCTGCCGATCTTCCTCACCGTCACCCTGGGCGCCCCGGTGGCGGTGGTCGGGTTGGTGGAGGGCCTGGCCGAGGGCCTGGCCTCGGTGTTGAAGCTGTGGAGCGGGTGGCTGGCCGACCGCCGGGCCCGGCGACCGTTGATCGCGTTGGGCTACGGGCTGGCCGGGGTCGGCAAGTTGCTGGTGGCCGTTGCGGTGGTGTGGCCGGTGGTGCTGGCCGGACGGGCGGTGGACCGCATCGGCAAGGGCATCCGCGGTGCCCCACGCGACGCGCTGCTGATGGTGGACGCGGACCCGGCCGCCCGCGGGCGAATCTTCGGGTTCCACCGGGCCGCGGACACCGCGGGTGCGGTGCTCGGCCCGGCCATCGGGCTTGGCCTGTATGAGGCGTTCGACCATCGCATCCGGCCGCTGCTGTGGGTGGCGTTGGTGCCGGCGGTCGGCTCGGTGCTGCTGGTGCGTTGGGTGGCCGAACCGGCCCGGCCGGCCCGGGACCCGTCGGTCCCGCGCCCGGTGGTATCAGCGCGGGGACTGCCCCCGCAGTTGCGCTCGCTGCTGATCGTGCTCGGGGTGTTCTCGCTGGTGAACTTCCCGGACGCGCTGTTGTTGCTGCGCGCGCACGATCTCGGACTGTCCACCGGCGGGGTCATCGGGGCCTACATCCTGTACAACGCGGTCTACGCAGCCGCCGCGTATCCGGCCGGGGCATTGTCCGACCGACTGCCGCGGCACCTGGTGTTCGCGATCGGGCTGGCCTGTTTCTCCGTCGCCTACCTCGGGCTCGGGTTGGTGCACAGCGCGGGCTGGGTGTTCGTCCTGCTGCCGATTTACGGCGGGTTCGCCGCCTGCACCGACGGGGTCGGCAAGGCGTGGGTGGCGGCGCTGGCGCCGCCGGACCGACAGGGCGCGGCCCAGGGGCTGTACCAGGCGATCACTGGCGCGGGCGTGCTGGTGGCCGGCGTGATTGCCGGCCTGGCCTGGCACCACCACGGCCGTGGACCGCTGCTCGTGTCCGGCATCGTCGCCTCCGCCGCAGCCGTCATCATGGCCATCAACGGGCCACGCTGGGACCGCGTGGCGGTTGCTGCCTAGGCTGAGCGGGTGAGCACTACCAAGGCCGATCCGTTCACCGATTCCACGGACAGCTGTCCCGCCCACGGGGCCTGCGTCTTGACGCCCCGTCAGGTGCCGTTGGGCGGGCCGCGGGCGATGACGGTGCGGCGCACGCTGCCGCAACGCGACCGGTCGTTGATCGGGGCCTGGTGCTTCCTCGACCACTACGGGCCGGACCGGGTCGTGGACAGCGGCGGCATGCTGGTGCCGGGGCATCCGCACACCGGGTTGGCCACGGTTTCCTGGTTGTTCCAGGGCACCATCGAGCACCGCGACACCACGGGGATGCACGCGTGGGTGCGGCCGGGGGAGTTGAACCTGATGACCGCCGGCCGCGGCATCGCGCACGCGGAGTACTCCACCCCTGACACCACGGTGTTGCACGGGGCGCAACTGTGGCTGGCGCTGCCGGATCGGGCCCGGTTCACCGATCCCGACTTCATCAACTACGCACCCGCGCCGTTCGACCTGGACGGTGCGCGGTCGCTGGTTTTCCTCGGTGAACTGGCCGGGGTGAGCTCGCCCGTCGCGACGCATTCACCCTTGCTGGGGGCGGAACTGACGCTACGTCAAGGGCAGATCCTGGAGCTCGCGGTGCCCGTTGAGTTCGAGCACGGCGTGTTGGTGGACAGCGGTGCGGTTCGGGTGAACGGACAACCGGCGACGGCCGCGGAACTGGCGTACTGCCCGCCCGGCGCGCGAACTCTTCGGCTGGAGGCCGGCCCCGACGCGCCCGCACGGCTGCTGCTGCTGGGCGGTGAACCGTTGGGCGAGCAGATCGTCATGTGGTGGAACTTCGTCGCCCGCACCCACGAGGAGATCGTGGAATTCCGCACCGACTGGGAGCGGGAACGCGCCGAAGGTGGTGTCGGGGCGCGCTACGGGCGCTTCCCCGACGCCTGGTCGTTCACCCTGGGGGCGCCGGAACTACCCAACGTGCGGCTGCGCCCGCGGGGTTAGAAGGCGCAGCCCTCAGGGCCGCACATCCGTTCCTCGCCGCTCTACCAGGTGCCCTCGGCGGCGTGCTTGTTTCCGTAGGTCGCTACGGTCGGGCCATGCGGGAGACCTTCATCGGATTCCTCCGGCTGCGGCTGCTCGCCTTCATCCCCTTGTTGATCATCATCGTGGTGTTGGTGGGGGTCTCGGCGCTGCAGCGGGGCGCGGACGTCCTCGGTATCGCCATCCTCGCCGGCGTTCCGATCGTCGTGGTGGCGGCGCTCGGGCTGCTGCTGGCGCGACGCGCTGCGGAGCGAGGTCGCTAGGACCCGTCCCGATTCGGGCCGCCGTCGGCCCGTCGGCGGCGCTCGCGGTCACGCAGCCACGCGCCGGCGCCCTGGTAGGTCAGGGCGACGATGGTGAGCGCGCAGAGCACGATCAGAACGACTGCCATGTGCCCCCGGCAGGATTCGAACCTGCGCTTCCGCCTCCGGAGGGCGGCGCTCTATCCCCTGAGCTACGGGGGCTCGGGCGCGGCCGACATTATCAGCGGCCCGCGCGCTCGCCACCGGCTCCTCATGCTTCGGCTCGCAAGCTCGCCGAAGTTGGGCAAAGTGCCCGTAACCGGACGATCCACCCGGCTAGCCTCCGGCCATGTCCCAAGGTGCGCGGGTGCTGGTGGTCGATGACGACCCATCGGTGCGTCGGCTGATCGCGTTGAACCTGGAGTTGGACGGGTTCGAGGTGCGCACCGCATGCGACGGGTGGGCGGCCTTGGCCGACGTGCTGGCCGATCCGCCGGACGTGATCACCCTGGACCTGGCCATGCCGATGCTGGACGGATTGAGCGCCGCGGCGCGGTTGCGCGCCGCCGACGGACTGGCCGGTTTGCCGGTGGTGCTGATCAGCGCGGTGATCACCGCGCAGGACCGGGAGTTGGCCGAACGGATCGGCGTGAGCGCGGTGCTGACCAAGCCGTTCGAGCCTGCCGACCTGGTCGCCGCGGTGCGGGGTGCGTTGCGCAGGTAGCGGGCCTTAATGCGCGTCGGGCGATCACCGCGCGGCCATTAGTCTTGCCCGCGTGACGCCCGCCGAACTCGCTGACGCTGTCCAGATCGCCGTTTACACCGCGGTCCAGGCCGGCGAACTCGACGTCGACGTACCCAGGGACATCCACCTGGAGCGCTCGCGTCGCCGCGACCACGGCGACTACGCGAGCAACATCGCCATGCAACTGGCCAAGTCGGCCGGCATGCCGCCGCGGGAACTGGCCGAGATCGTGGCCCGGCACCTGCGCGGGGCCGGCGGCGTGCGCGCGGTCGAGGTGGCCGGACCGGGATTCCTGAACATCTCGCTGGACTCCGAGACCGCGGGACGCCTGGCGCTGACCGTCGTCGCGGCGGGACCCGCCTACGGGCGTAGCGAGACGCTGCGCAAGCAGCGGATCAACCTGGAGTTCGTCTCGGCGAACCCGACCGGTCCGGTACACCTGGGCCACACCCGCTGGGCCGCGGTCGGCGACAGCCTGCGCCGGGTGCTGGAAGCCGCCGGCGCGGACGTGGTCAGCGAGTACTACATCAACGACGCCGGCGTGCAGATGCAGAAATTCGCCGCGTCGCTGTACGCGGCCGCCCGCGGGTTGCCGGCGCCGGAGGACGGCTACGCCGGGGAGTACATCGCCGATGTCACCGCGCGCATCCTGGCGGCGGCGCCGCAGCTGGCCGAGATGGACGAGGCGGCCGCGCTGCCCGAGCTGCTGGAGCGCGGCTACCGGATGATGCTCGCCGACATCGCGGCCAGCCTGGAGCGCTTCGGCGTGCACTTCGATGTCTGGTTCTCCGAGCGTGCCCTGCACAACAGCGGTCGGGTGGACGAGGCGATCGCGACGTTGCGCGAGCAGGGCCACGTCTTCGACCTCGACGGCGCGGTGTGGCTGCGGACCACCGATTTCGGCGACGACAAGGACCGGGTGCTGGTCAAGGCCGACGGGGAGAAGACCTACTTCGCCGCCGACGCGGCGTACTACCTGGACAAGCGCTCCCGGGGCTTCGACACGTGCGTATATCTGCTGGGTGCGGACCACCACGGCTACATCAACCGGTTGCGTGCGCTGGCTGCCTGCGCCGGGGACGACCCGGATCGCTCGGTGCAGGTACTGATCGGTCAGCTGGTCAAGCTGATGCGCGGCGGCCAGGAACTGAAGATGTCCAAGCGCGCCGGCACCGTGGTCACCCTCGATGAACTGGTTGACCTGGTCGGGGTGGACGCGGCGCGGTACAGCCTGGCCCGGGCGTCCACCGACTCGCAGTTGGTGCTCGACGTCGAGGAGATCACCCGGGCGGCACCGGAGAACCCCGTCTACTACGTGCAGTACGTGGCCGCCCGCACCGCGTCGCTGGCTCGCAACGCTCGCGAGCTCGGGCTGAACTGGTCGGCGCCGGAGTCCTTCCGTCCGCAATTGCTGGTCGATGACCGGGAGGCGCTGCTGCTCGGCGCACTCGGGGAGTTCCCGCGCACCGTGGCCACCGCCGCCGAGCTGCGCGAACCGCACCGCATCGCCCGGTACCTGGAAGATCTGGCCGGCACCTACCACCGGTTCTACGACGGCTGCCGGATCCTGCCGCGTGGGGAGGAAGAGGTCTCCGACCTGCATCTGGCGCGGCTGTGGTTGAACGACGCCACCCGCACGGTGATCTCCAACGGCCTGGCGATGCTGGGCGTCTCGGCACCGGAGCGCATGTGACCCCCCACCACCCCCGTAACGTCCGACCGAACGTGGCCTATAGGCCACGTTCGGTCGGACGCAACGGGGAAGAGGGGTGCGGCGGTGAGTAGGTCGGCGCACCCGGCGGGGCCGCGGCACGCCGAGGGCCAGGGCCCGGACGGCGTGGGGGCCGCTCCGGCCGACCTCAACGCGCTGGATCCGGTCGTCTGGCCGATGAATCTGACGCGTGGTCAGGATGGTGCGGTCAGCCTGGCGGGGATGGATGTGCGGGACCTGGCCGGGCAGTTCGGCACCCCGGCGTTCCTGCTCGACGAGGCCGACTTCCGGGCCCGGGCGCAGGCCTACGCCACCGCGTTCGGCGGCGCCGACGTGTTCTACGCCGGTAAGGCGTTCCTCTGCGCCGCGGTGGCCCGGTGGGTCGACGAGGAGGGCTTGGGCCTGGATGTGTGCACCGCCGGGGAACTGGCCGTGGCGCTGCGCGCGGGCTTCCCGCCGGCCCGCATCGCCATGCACGGCAACAACAAGTCGGTTGCCGAACTGCAGGCCGCAGTGGTGGCCGGCGTCGGGCACGTCGTGCTCGACTCCTTCCCGGAGATCGCCCGGCTGGCCGACGTGGCCACCCGCCACGGTGTCCGTGCCAAAGTTCTGATCCGGGTCACCGTCGGCGTCGAGGCGCACACCCACGAGTTCATC
>DASQPJ010000181.1:0-30315 GCA_035644015.1 Sporichthyaceae bacterium | reverse complement strand
GAGTGCGTCGCGGACCACCAGCACGACCAGATAGAGCAGCGAGGCCAACCGCAGCACCACCAGCGCCCCGTACCCGTTCTGCGACAACCCGCGGTCGTACCCGGCGAGCAGGTAGAGCCACACCCCGACGAAGTACACCGTCTCCCCGGCCTGCCAGATGAGCAGGTCCCGCCAACGCGGCCGGGCCAGGGCGGCCAGCGGCAGCAACCACAACGCGTACTGCGGCGACCAGACCTTGTTGGCCAGGATGAACACGGCAACCGCGAGGAACGCCAGCTGGGCGAGCCGCGGCGGGGCGGGCGCGAACCAGGTCAACGCCGCCACCCCGGCCAAGCCCGCGATGGTCAATGCAGAGGTCACCGTGTTCAGGTGACCCACCGGGTGCCCGGCCTGCGCCAGCACGTACCAGACCGACCCGAAGTCCGCGCCGCGGTGCGCGCTGAACGTATAGAACTCCTTCCACCCGTCGGTGGCCGCGAATGCCACCGGCAGGTTCACCACCACCCAGGCCACGATGCCGCCGGCCAGCAGCCGGCCGAACTCGGGCAGCCGCCTGCCCCGCAGGCACAGCGCGCCGAACGGCACCAGCAGCACCACCGGATAGAACTTCGCCGAGACCGCCAGGCCGAGCAGCACGCCGGCCAATCCCGGTCGTCGCCGCGCCCAGGCGAGCATGGACAGCGAGGTCAACGCGACCGCGAACAGGTCCCAGTTGATGGTGGCGTCCAGCATCAGCACCGGGGACGCCGCGACCAGGGCGGCGTCCCACGGTCTTCGCCCCGCCAGACCCATGGTGGCCGCGACCGCGACCAGCGCGGCCAACCCCAACAGCACCGCGTTGACGTCGTAGAAGCGCACCGCCCGCACGTCGATCCCGGCGCCCGCCAACGGCTTCACGATCTCCGCGGCCGCCCACATGAAGGCCCCGGTGAGCACCGGGTACTCCAGCGGCTGATGGTCACCGTGGTCGAAGTAGGGCACCTCGTTGTCGGCAAAGCCCCGCTCCCGGTACAGGTGCGGGATGTCCGAGTAGCAGGCATGCGCGTACTGCTGTCCGTCCGCCCGGCTCCACGAGTGGGAGCGGCACGGATCCCGTTCCACCACCCCCAGCGCCATGCAGAGGATGGCCAGCGCGAGCACCACCCGCAGCGGCGTCCACCAGCGCCCGCCCGGCGCCGCGCGGCGGCCCATCGGCCCGCCGAGTACCTCACACCCCGCCGCGATTGTCGGGTCGTCCCGGGTCGGCCAAACCGGAATGTATCTGTCGATCGGGACGGGCACTGTCCCATCGTGTCTCATCCCGCGGCGCAGGCCGGATCAGGCCGGGGGTGGCGCGCCGCCGCGCGCCGCGGGCGCACCACCGCCGGTCTTGCCGATCCGGCCGTCCGCGGTACATCGGGCGTCGTAGGGCGTGGCCGAGGTCGCCTTGCTGCGGTCGTTGGTGCAGGCCGCGGGCTTCGCGATGGCACCCGGTTTCGCGGTGGCACCCGGTTTCGCGGTGGCACCCGGCGTCGCGGTCGGGGTTGGCTTCGGCTTCTTCGGCGCCGGCGTGTAGCTGCTCGGCCCGTTGTCGAAGCCCGGGAACTGCAGCACGGTGCCGCCCTCCGGCGGGGCAACCGGCGTCGTCAGGGGTCTGTCGGACGGATTGGCGGTCGCCTGCCCCTGACCGTCGCCTTCCACCACCGGGAACTTCTCCACCGGCTGCCCGCGCAGTGCACCCTTCATGAACGTGGTCCAGGTGGCCGCCGGATAGACGGCGCCGAAGAACGTGGGCAGGCCACCGACTCCGTCCAACGACTTCGTACCGTCACCCTTGAAGTAGACGACCGAGCCGGCCAGCTGCGGCGTGCAGCCGGAGAACCACGCGGTCAGGCTCTGGTGCGTTCCGGTCTTGCCGGCCACCGGACGGTTCAGCTTCAGCGCCGCGGTACCGGTGCCGTGCTTGACCACGTCCTCCATCGCCTGGATGGTCTTGGACACCACCGCGGGCGGGAACACCGGGTCCGGGGAGATCACCGGCTTGCGCAGCGGCTCCTCCCCCCCGTTGGTGCCGTACACCTTGTCCACGATGTGCTGCTCGGCGTGGATGCCACCGCCACACAGGGTGGCCACCGCATCAGCGACCAGGACCGGGCGCACCGAGGCGATACCCAGGGTGATCCGGGCGTTGGTCTCCAGACCCGGGGTGTCGTGCGGGATGCCCGCGGCCTCGATCGCGTCACGCACCTTGGCCGAGCCGAGCTTGAAGGTGGCCTGCACGAACGCGGTGTTGATGGACTGGTCCAGCGCGCGTTGCAGGGTGACCGGGCCGTAGCTCTTGTTGAACTCGTTGTTCACCGGTTTGGAGCCGGGCAGGTGCAGCGGGGAGTTCCCGGTGAACACGCTGTCCATCGTGTAGCGACCGGACTCCAACAGCGCCGCGGTGGTGAAGATTTTCAACGTGGACCCGGGCTGGATCGGGTAGTAGGCGGCATTCACCTGGGCGTAGCGGTCCTTGCCGAGGAAGTCCTTCCCGCCGTACATCGCCATGACCTTGCCGGTCTTCGGCTGCACGGCCACCAGGCCGACCCGCACGTTCTTGTTCTTGGTCTTCGGGAACTCCTTGGCCACCGCGGCCAGCGCGGACTCCTGCGCCTGCTGGTCCAGCGTGGTGACGACCCGGTAGCCGCCGTTGTCGATCTGATCCCTGGTCAGGCCGCGGGCCAGCAACTCGTTGCGCACCGTGGTGAGGATGTAGCCGCGTTGCCCGCCGTACCGGCTCTGCGACTGCGCCTGCTTGGGGAATTTCGGGAACACCAGCGCGGCCCGCTGCGCCGGGGTCAGCGTGTGCGTCACCACCATGGCGTCGGCGATATAGCCCCACCGCGCCTTGAGCAGCGCCAGGGTGTCCTTGTCGGTCGGGTCGTACCGGCTGGGCGCCCGGATGATCGAGGCCAACACCACCGATTGACCCGGCGTCAGTTGGCCCACGTCGACGCCGAAGTAGGCCTTCGCCGCGGCTTGCATGCCGTAAGCGCCACGACCCAGGTAGATGGTGTTCAGGTAGTCCTCGAGGATCTGGTCCTTGGACAGCTTCTGGTCGATCTTGATCGACAGCAGTGCCTCACGGATCTTGCGTTTGAAGGTCCGCGCGGGCGTCAGGTAGTAGTTCTTCACGTACTGCTGAGTGATCGTCGAGCCGCCCTGCTGTGCGCTACCGCCGCGCAGGTTCACCCACAGCGCGCGAGTAATGCCCTTGGGCGAGATGCCGCTGTCGGAGTAGAAGTTGCGGTTCTCCGCAGCCAGCACCGCGTCCCGCAACGACTGCGGCATCTTGTCCAACGTCACCGCACTGCGGTTGACGTCACCGAAGCGGCCGATCTCGACGCTGCCGCCGCTGTAGTAGACCCGGGTGGTCTGCCGGATCGCACTGTCGTTCGGGTTCGGGATGCTGATCCGGGAGTAGGCGACCAGGATCACGATGAAGCCGACTGTGCTCAGCATGAGCAGGCCCCAGGCCAGCCGGCGCAGCTTGCTGCGCTTGCGCTTGGGCGGGGAGGGCACGGTCTTCTTCGCCGCCGCGGCCCGGCTGCCGCCGGCATCCACCGGCGGGGCGGCATCGGTGACTCGCGGAATCTTGGTGGTGTCGTCCAGCCAGTCCGGCGGCGGGACGATGGTTTGCGTCTCGTCGTCCGGGGTGACCGGCTGGGCCGAGCGTGCCGCCGGGGAGCCGGAACCCGGCACCTCGTTGGCCGCTTTCCGCCGCCGGCCACGGCCCCTGGCCGGCTGGATCGGCCGGAACCACTGATCGTCGTCGGGGTGCAGGGGGCCGCTGGCCGGCGCCTGTTGCTTGCGCCCGCGACGGAATGGATTCATTCGGCGGCTACTCCTCGGCGGCCCGACGACGGGACCGACTGCGCGGTACCCCGTCCCCGAGGACGAACGACGAACTCAGATGATTCCAGGAGCACGTCTGACACACCTCGACCACGTACACCCGGAACTCGCCATACTCGCGGGCCATCGTTTCCAGCTCGACAGTGGCCCTGATCCGACCCGAGTACTGCCCCAATTCGTCGCCGAACACGTAGGTGACGTGAGTCAACGGCGTCCGATGGCATACCGGGCACAGCGATTCGGTCACCTCTCCGTGATGGCGGGCCGCGCGCAACAGGTACGGGTCCGCGTCGCACACATCGGTGCAGGTCAGCGACCCGCCGTGGAACAACGCTTGCAACGTCGCGCGGCGCTGGAGCGCGTAGTCAACGTGCAGCCGTTGGGACCACATGGCGCAGCAGAGTAGTCCCCGCAGCCGGCCACCACCCTCGCCCAAGACACTCTGGTTACTTCCGGCAACCAGGCCACTCCAGACGACACGCCAAGCCCCGGAGTTTGCCTGCAACGCCCCGACCCTCTAGGGTCGGGCCTCAGAGTCGATATATCGAGCCGATACATCGAGCGGCGATACCCAAACCGGGCAAAGGAGGCGGGCATGAGCAAGCGCAGCGGTGTGCTCGAACTCGCGGTGCTCGGCCTCTTGCACGAGTCGCCCATGCACGGCTACGAGCTGCGCAAGCGCTTGAACACGCTACTGGGCACGCTGCGCGCGATCTCCTACGGCTCGCTGTACCCGTGCCTGAAGTCTCTGGTCGGCACCGGCTGGATCGTCGAGGAGACTCCCGGCGCCGGGGTCCCGGCGCTGGCCGGTAAGCGGGCGAAGATCGTCTACAAGCTCACCGCGGACGGCAAGGAGCACTTCGCCGAGTTGATGAGCGCGTGCGGGCCCGAGGAATGGGACGACGACTCCTTCGGCATCCGCTTCGCCTTCTTCGGCCGGACCGACGCCGCCGTGCGCCTGCGCATTCTGGAGGGCCGCCGCCGGCGCCTCGAGGAGCGCGCGGACACGTTCCGTGCCGGCGCGGCGCGGCGCACCGCGGAGCGGGTGGATGCCTACACCCTGGAGTTGCAGCGGCACGGCTTGGACTCCGTGGAACGAGAGGTCCGCTGGCTCAACGAGCTGATCGCGACCGAGCGCAGCACAGACCCCGAAGCTTCAGTCTTACCCCCCACACCCTGATCCACCTAGTGAGGAGCACCCAGCCATGGGTTCCGTTCGTGTAGCCATCGTCGGCGTCGGTAACTGCGCCGCGTCCCTCGTTCAAGGGGTCGAGTTCTACAAGGACGCCGACCCCAACCTGCGGGTTCCGGGCCTGATGCACGTCCAGTTCGGCGACTACCACGTGCGCGACGTCGAGTTCGTCGCCGCGTTCGACGTGGACGCCAAGAAGGTCGGCATGGACCTTGCCGACGCCATCGGCGCCAGCGAGAACAACACCATCAAGTTCGCCGACGTCCCGCCGACCGGCGTCTCGGTCTCCCGCGGGCACACCTTCGACGGTCTCGGCGAGTTCTACCGCGAGATGGTCGACGAGTCGGACGACGAGCCCGTGGACGTCGTCCAGGTGCTCAAGGACCGCAAGGTCGACGTACTGGTCTCCTACCTGCCGGTGGGTTCCGAGCTGGCCGACAAGTTCTACGCCCAGTGCTGCCTGGACGCGAAGGTCGCCTTCGTCAACGCGCTGCCGGTGTTCATCGCCTCGGACCCCGCGTGGGCGCAGAAGTTCACCGACGCCGGCGTGCCGATTGTCGGCGACGACATCAAGTCCCAGGTCGGCGCGACCATCACGCACCGCGTCATGGCCAAGCTGTTCGAGGACCGCGGGGTCGAGCTGCTGCGTACGTACCAGCTCAACTTCGGCGGCAACATGGACTTCAAGAACATGCTCGAGCGCAAGCGGCTGAAGTCGAAGAAGATCTCCAAGACCCAGTCGGTCACCTCGCAGATCCCGCACGAGATGCGCAACGCCGACGTGCACATCGGCCCGAGCGACCACGTGCCGTGGCTGGACGACCGCAAGTGGGCCTACGTCCGCCTGGAGGGTCGCTCCTTCGGTGACACCCCGCTGAACCTGGAGTACAAGCTCGAGGTCTGGGACTCCCCGAACTCCGCCGGCGTGATCATCGACGCGATCCGCGCGGCCAAGATCGCCCTGGACCGCGGCATCGGCGGCCCGTTGCTGTCCGCCTCGAGCTACTTCATGAAGTCCCCGCCGGAGCAGTACGCCGACGACGTCTGCCACCGCGCGGTCGAGGCGTTCATCGCCGGTCAGGTCGAGCGCTAAGCCCCACCCCGGACCACCGACCGGGCCCGGCTCTCCGCAGGGGAGTCGGGCCCTGTCGTTTGGGGGAAACTCACCATGATCGCAAGGTTCGAACGTCACCATTGCGACATGAGGCCATCACGATTCGGCCGACTGGCAGGCGAGCTTTTTCGTTCGGCCCCCAGGCCGCGATGCGCCCACCTAGCCTCGAAAGCGTGTCGTTCACTTCCGACTTCAGGGCTGTTGTCGCCCATGCCGATTTTCGGAAGTTGTACGCGCCCCGGCTGGCCTCGCAGGCCGCCGACGGCCTGTTTCAGGTGGGCCTGGCCTCCTATGTGTTCTTCACCCCGGAGAAGCAGGCGACGGCCGGCGCGGCCGCCGCGACGTTCGCCACCCTGCTGCTGCCCTACACCTTCGTCGGGCCGTTCGCCGGTGTGCTGCTGGACCGCTGGCGTCGCCGCCACGTGCTGGTCCGCACCAACCTGATCCGGATGAGCCTGGTCGCGGTGATCGCCACGCTGTTCGCCGGCGCAGTGCAGGGCCCGGCGATCTTCCTGATCGCGCTGCTCACGCTGTCCGGCGGGCGGTTCTTCCTGACCGCGATGTCCGCCTCCCTGCCGCATGTGGTGGCCCGCCGCGAGTTGGTCATGGCCAACTCGGTGATGGCCACCTCCGGGTCGTTGGCCACGCTGACCGGCGGTGGGCTGGGCCTGGTGCTGCACCAGACGCTGCACACCCCGACCTTGCTGATGGCGATCTGCGGCGCGGGTTACCTGCTCGCCGCCGGCCTGGCCGCCCGCATGCACCCGGATCGGCTCGGCCCACACCTCGAGGTGGCCCCGCCGTCCGCCCGGCACGCGTTCCGCGCGGTGGCCGTGGGCCTGGCGGACGGGGCCCGCCACGTGTGCGCCCGTCCGGCCGCTCGCCACGCGCTGACCCTGATCACCGCGCAGCGGTTCTGCTACGGCACCGGCACCATCGCCACCCTGCTCCTCTATCGCAACTACTTCCACGACCCGGCGTCCAATGGCGACGCCGCGATGGCCGGACTCGGCGCGGTGTTCGCCGCCGCCGGGCTGGGCTACTTCGTGGCCGCGGTGATCACCCCCGAGGTGACCCCGCGGATCGGCAAGTCCGGCTTGATCATCGTCGCCATGCTGACCGCGTCGGTCTTCGGCTTCGCGCTGGCCGTGCCCTACGAGCCGCCGCCGTTGGTGCTCGGGGCGTTCCTGCTCGGCCTGTGCGCGCAGTCGGTGAAGATCTGCGTGGACACCATCGTGCAGGAGAGCATCGACGACGAATTCCGTGGTCGCGTGTTCTCCGTCTACGACGTGCTGTTCAACTCCGCGTTCGTGGCCGCCGCCGCGGTGGCCTCGCTGACCATGCCGGAGTCCGGCAAGTCCTACGCGATCCTGTCCGCGTGCAGCCTCGGCTACGCCGTCGCCGCGATGCTCTACCTGCGCGCGGTCGGGGTGGCCCGCCCGGTGCCGGTGCTGCCGACCGACAGCGCGGGCAACCTGATCCCGATCCCGGTGCCCGTCGAACAGTCGCGCCCTACGCCGGAATAATTCGGCGTTCCTCGGCGAAGTGACATGCGCTGGCGTGCCGGAACTCTTCGCTGGTCACCGCTCGCTCCACCAACTCCGGCACCTCGTCCGCACACTTCTGCTGCGCCTTCCAACAACGGGTCCGGAACCGGCAGCCCGACGGCGGGTCGGCCGGGCTGGGCACATCGCCCTCCAGGCGGATCACGTCACGGCGCCCGCGCATGGTCGGGTCCGGCACCGGCACCGCGGACAGCAGTGCCTGGGTGTACGGGTGCGTGGGGTGCTCGTAGATCGCCACGTCGGTGCCGATCTCCGCGATCCGTCCCAGGTACATCACCGCGACCCGGTCGGAGAGGTGCCGGACCACCGACAGGTCGTGCGCGATGAACAGGTAGGAGAGCCCGAACTCGTCCTGTAACTGCTCGAGCAGGTTCATCACCTGCGCCTGGATGGACACGTCGAGCGCGGACACCGGCTCGTCGCAGATGATGATCTCCGGGCGCAGCGCGAGCGCGCGGGCAATGCCGATGCGTTGGCGCTGGCCGCCGGAGAACTGGTGCGGGTAGCGGTTGATGTGCTCCGGGTTCAGCCCGACCACGTCGAGCAGGTCTTTGACCTTGCCCTCCCGGTCGCCCTTCGGCGCCACCTCGGGATGGATCTCGAACGGCTCGCCG
Organism: Sporichthyaceae bacterium; assembly: GCA_035644015.1. GTDB lineage: Bacteria > Actinomycetota > Actinomycetes > Sporichthyales > Sporichthyaceae > DASQPJ01. The sequence goes on along the minus strand of DASQPJ010000181.1, from coordinate 21,954 downwards.
ACGATGTCCGCCACCGTCATCCGCGGGTTCAGCGAGGAGTACGGGTCCTGCATGACCAACTGGATCTGCCGACGCAACTTGCGCTTCGCCCCGGCGTCCAGGGTGAAGATGTCCTGGCCGTTGTAGAAGGCCTGTCCGCTGGTCGGCTTCTCCAGGCCCATCAGCAGCTTGGCCACCGTGGACTTGCCGCAACCGGACTCACCGACCAGGCCCAGCGTCTCGCCGCGGTGCAGCTGGAAGCTGACCCCGTCGACCGCTTGGACAGCGCCGATTGTCCGGCGGAGCACCACGCCCTGGGTCAGCGCGAAGTGTTTGACCAGGTCCCGAACGTCCAGGACCACCTCATCGGTCGGTGCCATCGAGCACCTCCTGCCAGAAGTGGCACGCGCTGCCCCGGTTGGCCTCGAAGCTGACCAATGGGGGCACCTCGGTCTGACAGGGTTCCGGCCGCATGTACCGGCAGCGCGGGTGGAACGAGCAACCACTGGGCAGCTTGGTCAGCGTGGGCGGCAGCCCGCCGATCACCGCGATGTCCTGGCCCTTGGCATCCAACCGCGGGATCGAGCCGAGCAGAGCCTTGGTGTACGGGTGCGCGGGCTTGGCGTACAGGTCCCGGGCGTCTGCGGTCTCCACGATGCGCCCGGCGTACATGACCGCGATCCGGTCGGCCACATCGGCCACCACCCCCAGGTCGTGGGTGATCAGGATCAGGCCCATGCCGGATTCGCGCTGCAACTCCGCGAGCAGGTCCATCACCTGCGCCTGCACGGTGACGTCCAGCGCGGTGGTCGGCTCGTCGGCGATGAGCAGCGCGGGGTTCAGGGCGATGGACATCGCGATCATCACGCGTTGGCGCATACCGCCGGAGAACTGGTGCGGGTAGTCGTTGACCCGTTGCTTGGCCGACGGGATGCGCACCCGGTCCATCATTTCGATGGCCCGCAGTTTCGACTCCTTGCGGGACATGCCCTGGTGCACCCGGAACATCTCGCCGATTTGCCAGCCCACCGTGAACACCGGGTTCAACGAGGACAGCGCGTCCTGGAAGATCATCGCCATGGACGCGCCGCGCAGCGCCCGGCGGCGCTCCTCGGGCAGCTTGAGAATGTCCTCGCCCCGGAAGCGCACCGCGCCGCCGGTGACGAACCCCGGCGGGGTGTCCAGAATCCCCATGATCGCCTGGGCGGTCACGCTCTTGCCGGACCCGGACTCCCCGAGCACCGCCAGCGTCTCCCCGGCCCGCACCGAGTACGAGACACCGTTGACCGCCTTGGCCAGGCCCTCCCGGGTGCGGAACTCCACGTGCAGGTCCTCGACCTCGAGCAGCGGCGCCCCGTCGTCGGCAACAAGCTCGAACGAGGCAGCGTTCTCCGTCCCGGCACTCATCGTTGCTTCGGATCCAGCGCGTCGCGGATGGCGTCGCCGAGCAGGATGAAGGCGAGCACGGTCACCGACAGGAAGACCACCGGGAACAGCAGCACGTGCGGTGAGCTGCGCACGATCGCCTCGGCGGTGCTGATGTCGATGCCCCAGGAGATGGCCGGCGGCTGCAGTCCAACGCCCAGGAAGGACAGCGTGGCCTCGGCACCGACGAATCCGCCCAGCGCGATCGTCGCGTAGACGATGACCGGCTGCACCGCGTTGGGCAGCACATGGACCCGCAGGATCCGCGGCGTGCTCGCACCCAGCGCGCGGGCGGCCGCGACGTAGTCCGCCTCCTTCACCTGCAACGTGGTGGAGCGCATGATGCGGGCGAGGCTCGGCCAACCGAACAAAGTCAGCGCGATCACCACCTTGCTCACCGGCAGCCAGAAACTGTGCGCGTTGCCGGACGGGAACGTGGTCAGCACGATGATCGCGCCGAGCAGGAACGGGATCGCGAAGAAGACGTCCGCGACGCGCGAGACGATCGTGTCCCAGATGCCGCCGTAGAACCCGGCCAGCATGCCGAAGATGCCGCCGATCAGCGCCACCCCGATCGTGGACAGCACGCCGACGGCAATCGAGGCGCGGGCCCCGTGGATGGTGCGCGAGTAGATGTCGCAGCCCTGCTGGTCGTAGCCGAACCAGGCGTGCCCGGACGGCCCCTTGCGGGTGTTCGACAGGTCGCACAGGTGCGGGTCCGTGTGCGTGAACAACCCGGGGAACAACGCCATCAGCAGCAGCAGCACGATGACCGCCGCGCAGATCAGCACAATCGGATTGCGCCGCAGGTCCTCCCAGGCGTCCTGGCTGAGCGACCTGGGCCGATCACCCGCGCCGGGGACGGCCACCGGGTCGAGCGGGATGACCAACGAGGGGTCGACGTTACTCATAGCGAATCCTCGGGTCGATCACCGCATAGAGCAGGTCCACCAGCAGGCTCATCACGAGGAACACCAGCACCAGGATCGCCACGACGCTGGTGACCGTGTTGCCCTCCTTCTGCCCGATCGCGCGGAACACCAGGTTGCCCACACCGTGCACGTTGAAGATGCCCTCGGTGACGATCGCGCCGCCCATCAGCACGCCGAAGTCGGCGCCGATGAAGGTGACCACCGGGATCAGCCCGTTGCGCAGCGCGTGTACACCGATGACCCGCCGGGTGTTCAATCCTTTGGCCCGGGCGGTGCGCACGTAGTCCGCCCGCAACACCTCGGCCAGGCTGGTCCGAGTGATGCGGATCGCGTAGGCCAACGAGAGGCTGGCCAACACGAAGGCAGGCATGAGGAACTCGTGCACGCTGTTGTCGCCGGCCGTGGCGGGCAGCGTGTGCCATCGGATGCCCAGGAAGTACTGCAGCACGACACCGGTGACGAACACCGGTAACCCGATCAGGATCAGGGTCACCACCAGCACGGCCTTGTCCAGGATCCCGCGCCTGCGGATCGCGGTGGCCACCCCGATGCCGATGCCGAGGCCGATCTCCAGCGCGATCGCCATCGAGGCCAGCTTGATCGTGTGCGGGTAGGCCCGTTTGATCTGCGGCGAGATCGGCTGCCCGGAGCTGTCGTCGCCCAGGTCGCCCTTGGCCAGGTTGCCCAGGTACTTCACGTAGCGCACCGGCAGCGGGTCGTCGAGGTGGAACTTGGCCCGGTACGCCTGCGCATAGGCCTCCGGACAGGGCCGGTCACCGCACTTGCCCGCCAACGGGTCGCCGGGCAACGCGAACACCATGGCAAAGATCAGGAAGGTGGCGCCGAACAGCACGGGGATCATCTGCAGCAACCGCCGCAGCACGTACCGACCCAACGCGGACTCCTCACCAGGCACCCGCCGATCGGGACAACCGCGGCGCGCGGGGCCAGCCTAGAGAGCGCCGGCCCCGCTGCCCACACCCCGCACCGGGTCTACTTCACGGTCACCGCGGCGAGGTTGTACGTGCCGAACACGGTCAGGCCCGCGTTGGCCACCCGGTTGGAGAAGCCACCGATGAGCTTGGAGCTCCACATCGGCGTCGAGGGCATGTCATTGCCCAACATCTGCTCGGCCATTTGGTAGGCCGCGTTGGCCTCGTCCAGCGAGGTCTTGGCGCCGGCCTCCTTCAGCTTCGCGTCGAAGGCGGCGTTGGCGTAGTCGTTGTCGTTGGAGGACGCCTTGGTGGCGTACAGCGGGGTCAGGAAGTCCTCGATCGACGGGTAGTCCATCTGCCAGCCGGCCCGGAACATGCCCTTCATGTGCCGACTCTGGATCTCGTCCCGGTAGGCCTTGAAGGTGGCCACCGGGCTCGGGTCACACTCGGCGCCGAGGTTCTTGTGGATGCTGTTGCACACCGCGGTGATCCACGGTCCGTGGTCGGCGCCCTCACCGGTGTTGTAGGAGATGGTGATCGGGCCCTTGTGCCCGCCGGCCTCGTCGTAGAGCTGCTTGGCGCGGGTCGGGTTGTAGGTGCACCACTCGCCGCAGCCGCCGGCCTTGTAGCCGCTGACCACGGGGGAGACCCAGCCGGTGGCGATGGTCTTGGTGCCACCGAACACCGCGTCGATGATCGACTGCCGGTCGATGGCCATGGAGATCGCGTGGCGCAGCTTCGGGTTGTCGTAGGACGAGTCCACGCTCGACGGCGGGAAGTCCAACGACTGGAACTGGCCCACGGTCTTCTCGTAGGACCGACCGGGGATGTCCTTCTGGTAGACGTTGCCGACCAGCACGGAGCTGGGCAGCACGTCGAGCATGTCCAGCGAGTTGCTGATGATGTCGTTGTAGGCCGCCTGCGCGGACGTGTAGACCTTGTAGGTCACCTTCTGGATGTGCGGCTTGCCGGCCCGGTCGTAGCCGGGGTCGGCCTCCAACAGGTAGCCGTTGTCCGGGTCACCGGAGACGAATTTGAACGGACCCGCGCCGACCGGGTGCTTCTGGAACGCCGCGCCCTTGTCGGCGAAGAACGAGTCGGGCAGCGGGGCGAATGCGGTGTAACCGACGATCAGCGGGAAGATCGCGTACTTCGCGCCCATGGTGGCGGTGAAGGTGTAGTCGTCGACCACCTTCAGCCCGGACATCTTCTCGACCTTCGAGTCCTTGGCCGCCACCGCGTCATAGCCCTTGATGGGCTGGAAGAACGAGGCGTCCACCTGCGCGTTGGGCGAGTAGGCGGCGAAGTTCCAGGCATCGACGAAGTTCTTGGCCTTGACCTCGGTGCCGTCGTGGAACTTGATGCCCTGCTTGAGCTTGATCGTGTAGGTCTTCGCGTCCTTGGTGTCGATGGACTCGGCGATGTCATTGCTCGGATCGCCGGTCTCCGGGTCGTAACGGACGAGCTTGGCGGTGATCTGGTCGAGGATGTTGCCGCCGCAGGTCTCGTTGGTGTCCGAGGGGATCAGCGGGTTCTGCGGTCGACACCCCGACACCGTGATCGAGCCGGATTGGCCGGATGTCGAGGTCGCGCCCGAACTGGGCTGCGCCCCGCTGTTCCCGCTCCCGCCGCCGCAGCCCGCCAGCACCAACATGGCGGCGACCCCGACAGCAACCGCGCGATGACCGCGCATCAGCTGGACCCGCATTCCGACGCTCCCTCACAACCGAGTGGCGCTCAGCTCTGGCTGAGGTTGCTCTGCACGGTACGGGGCAGGTCACAGGCAGGATCAAGGGTCGTTACCGCTTCGATGCGCGTCCGACCCACGAACGGCGTCAGTGGGTCTGTCCCGCCTCGCGTTGATCCCACCACGCTCGCAACGCGGCCACGCCGTCCTCGCGACTCATCGGTCCCTGTTCGATGCGCAGCTCGAGCAGATATCGGTAGGCCTCGCCCACCGCCGGGCCGGGCGGCAGACCCAATTCGGCCATGATGTCGTTGCCGTCCAGGGCCGGGCGCAACGAATTCAGCTCTTCCTGAGCGGCCAGGCCCGCGATGCGCTCCTCGAAAGCGTCGTAGGACCGGGCCAGCGCCGCGGCCTTGCGCTTGTTGCGGGTGGTGCAGTCCGCCCGAGTGAGCTTGTGCAGTCGATCCAGGAGATGTCCCGCGTCGCGGACGTAGCGGCGCACCGCGGAGTCCGTCCACTCCCCGTCGGCGAAACCGTGGAAGCGCAGGTGCAGCTCGACCAACCGGGCCACGTCCTCGGTGGTCACCTTGTCGAAGCGCAGCGCCTTCATCCGGGCCTTGGTCATGTGCGCCCCGACCACCTCGTGGTGGTGGAAGCTGACCCGCCCGCCCGGCTCGTTGCGTCGCGTCCGCGGCTTGCCCACGTCGTGCATGAGCGCGGCGAAGCGCAGCACGAAGTCGGGCCCATCGTCCTCCAGGGCCATCGCCTGCTCGAGCACGGTCAGCGTGTGTTCGTAGACGTCCTTGTGCCGGTGGTGCTCGTCGATCTCCAGGCGCAGCGCGGGCAGTTCCGGCAGCACCAGGGCGGCCAGTCCACTGCTCACCAACAGCTCCAGGCCACGTCGCGGGCTGGACCCGTTGATCAGGCGCACCAGTTCCTCGCGCACCCGCTCCGCGGACACGATGCCGATCCGCTCGGCCATCTCGGCCATCGCGACCTGTTCCGGTTGCGCCACCGTGAAGTCCAACTGAGCGGCGAACCGGGCCGCCCGCATCATCCGCAGCGGATCGTCGGAGAACGATGCCGCCGGCCCGCGCGGCGTGCGCAGCACCCGGTCGGCCAGGTCGCGCAGGCCGCCGTAGGGGTCGACGAACTCAACGTCGGGCAACCGCACGGCCATCGCGTTCACCGCGAAGTCGCGGCGCGCCAGGTCCTCGGTCAACTCCGTGCCGAAGGCCACCTCGGGCTTGCGCGAGTCGCGGTCGTAGGCGTCCGCCCGATAGGTGGTGATCTCCAGCTTGTACCCGCCGCGTGCGGCGCCCACCGTGCCGAATGCCGCCCCGACATCCCAGATCGACTCGGCCCAGCCCTTGAGAATGGCCGCGGTCTGATCCGGGCGGGCCGAGGTGGCGAAATCCAGATCCTCGCCGAGCCGCCCGAGCAGCGCGTCCCGCACCGAGCCGCCGACCAGGGCGAGCTCCGCGCCGGCCGCGGTGAAGCGCCGACCGAGCTCGACGGCCACCGGCGAGACCCGCAGCAGTTCGGTCACCGCCCGGCCCTGGGCCGCGCTCAACCCCGCCATGTCCTCGGACGGAGGCACCCCGGGTGAAGTCTGACGCGGCACGATCGGCCACCCTAACCCGAGCCCCCCACCGGCGGCGCCTCGGAGAGCCTCGAGGTCCGAACCGGAGCGCCGGCTCGGGAATAGCATCGGCAAATGCCCTCCACCCCGCGCTCGTCGACGCCCTCGCGGCGACTGCGCACGGTCTCGGAGGTCTCCGCCGGTGGTCTGGTGGTGGATCGGGCGGGCCCGATCGTGCAGGGCGCGCTGATCGGTCGGTTGGACCGTCGCGGGCGTCTGCTGTGGTCGCTGCCCAAGGGTCACCTGGAGGCCGGGGAGTCGCCGCAGGAGGCGGCCGTGCGCGAGGTGCAGGAGGAAACCGGCATTCTCGGGCGTGTTCTGCAGAAGCTGGGTGTGATCGACTTCTGGTTCGTGGCCGACGGACACCGCGTGCACAAGACCGTGCACCACTTCCTGCTCGAAGCCGAGTCCGGCGAGCTGTCCGATGCCGACGTCGAGGTGGACGAGGTGGCCTGGGTGCCGCTGGACGACCTGTCCCAGCGGCTGTCCTACGACACCGAACGCAAACTGCTCTCCGCGCTGCCCGAGCAATTCGGCGCGGTGCACTCGGCCGCGGACCCCCCGTCCGACGGCCCGACCGCGGACGGCGGGTGAGGATCGACCGGCGACGCCGCCGCGCGGCCGCCGGCCTCGCCGCCGCGGCTTGTGCGTTCGCCCCGCTGTTGACGCTGCTCGGCCCGACGCCGTCGCAGGCCGCTGAACCTCCTCCGCCGGTGCAGGTGGTGCTGGACGCCGTTGGCCCGGCTGCGGTGAAACCCACCGGGAAGCTGGTGCTGCGCGGCGCCGTGGTCAATCCCGGCCCCGGCGTGTGGCACACGCCGGTGGTGTCGGTGGCGATGGGACACGTCCCGCTGGCCACCCGCGGGGAACTGCATGCGTTGGCCGCGGACACCGCGCCGTTGCGAGGCGCGACGGCGGTGCCGGGCGGCGCGCGCACCCTGGCCGACGTCGCCCCCGGGTCGAGCGTGACCTGGAAGATCTCGCTGCCGATGAAGTCGTTGAAGCTGACCCGCCAGGGGGTGTACGCGCTGCAGGTGGCGGCCCGCGGGGATCGCGACGGGACCGCTCCGGCCGGCGCGACGGTGACCACCTTCCTGCCGTACCTGCCGGACAAGAAGTCCTACCAACCCACCAGCGTCAGTTGGATCTGGCCGCTGGTCGACGCACCCGGCCGCGACGCCCGCGGGGCGTTCGTCAACGACACCCTGGCCGCCGAGGTGGCGCCGGGGGGTCGGCTGGCCGACCTGGCCTCCGCGCCCGGCGCCCTGCCGGTCACCTGGATGGTCGACCCGGAGGTGTTGGAGGCTGCCGCTGCACTCGCTGCGGCGCACGAACGCCGCAACGGCACCGCGGTCTCCGACGCCGCCGCAGATCCGAACGCCGCGGCCTGGCTGGCGACCCTGCGCGCCCAACTCAACGGGCGGCCGGTGGCCGCCCTGCCCTACGCGGACCCGGACGCGGCGGCGCTGGGCCGCGGCGAGGACAGCGACGCGATCACCAGGGCGCTGCTCCGCTCCCGGGCAGTGACCGCCCGGCTGCTCGGCCGGGAGTCGGACACCCGGGTGGCCTGGCCGGCGCAGGCCACCAGCGACGCAACCACGCTGGCCACCCTGCGCCGCACGGGGGCGCGCACGGTGGTGTTGGCCGGCGGGCAGATCCCCACCTTGGCCACGCTCACCTATACCCCGACCGGGCGGGCCAGGGTGCAAACCTCGGCGGGCCCGTTGGAGGTGTTGCTCGCCGACACCGGCCTCGCCACCATCTTCGCGGGTGACCTGGCTGCCCGGGGCGCGACCACCCTGGCCCAGCAGGAGATGTTGGCCGACACCGCCATGATCACCCTGGAGCGGCCCAACGCCGGTCGGTCCGTGCTGATCGCCCCACCCCGACGTTGGGCGCCGGCGCCGGGTACCGCCCAACGCCTGCTGGCCGCCGCGGCCGCCGCCCCGTGGCTGCGCACGGTCGGTCTGGCCTCGCTCAGCCAAACCCCGGTGCCGCCGGAACTCGCCACCGCGGCGTTCACCAACCCCACCCCGGTGCCCACCGACGAACTGCGCAGCTTGCAGGTCCTGCGGTTGCGCCGCACCACCGCGGAATTGGACCGGCTGGCCAACGTGATGGTCAGCCCCGGCAAGTTGATCGACAACTACACCGCGGCCGCGCAGCGCGCCGCGTCCTCTGCGTGGATCCCCGACCCGGCCGGTGCCCGGGCCTACCTGCAGGAGCTGCGCGACGACGTGCGCGGTGACCAGGCCAAGCTGCGCATCATCGGACGCAGCCTGGTCACGCTGTCCAGCAGCCACGGCACGATCCCGGTCACCGTGTCCAACGGGCTGAGTCAGGCAGTGCAGGTACGGCCACAGATCCGGTCGCTGGTACCGGGTCGGCTGCGCACCGGCACCCCCGGATTGCTCACCATCCCGGCCGGGCGCAAGAAGAGTGTGCAGATCCCGGCCGAGGCCGCCGCGAACGGGATCTCGAGGCTGGAAGTGGTCCTGCTGGACGCGGCGGGCAACCCGGTCACCGCGCCGTTGCCGCTTCGGGTGAACGTGACCAACTACGGCAGCGTCGGCCTCATAGTGGTCATCGGCGGCGGGGGCCTGCTGTTCACCGTCGCCGTGGTGCGCAACATCCGCCGGGTCCGGGCGGCCCGACAGAATCGACGGGCCGCCGACGGTGCGGCCGGTGCCGGCGCAGCGCCGGGCGGGGAACAGAAAGTGCAGGCGTGAGTCCAGTGGCCGGCGACGCCCCGCGGGTCGACGCCTCCGTCACGCGCGCCGGTGCGGTGATGGCGCTGGGCACGGTCGGCTCCCGCATCACCGGGTTCTTCCGCGATGTGGTGATGATCTGGGCGATCGGCACCACGGTGTTCGCCGAGACCTACAACGTCGCGAACACCATCCCGAACATCATCTACATCCTGCTCGCCGGCGGCGCACTCAATGCGGTGTTCGTGCCGCAATTGGTGCGGGCACTGCGCAACGACGCGGACGGCGGCAAGGCCTTCGCCGATCGATTGATCACCGCGATCGGACTCGTACTGCTGGTCGTCACCGTGCTCACGGTGATCTTCGCGCCGTTGGTCATCCGCTCCTACGCGTACACGTTCTCCCATTCGGACTCGAAGGCCGACTACGACGTCGCGGTCACCTTCGCCCGCTACTTCCTGCCGCAGATCTTCTTCTACGGCCTGCACGTGATGTTCGGTCAGGTGCTCAACGCCCGCGGCAAGTTCGGGCCGATGATGTTCACCCCGATCCTGAACAACGTGGTGGTCATCGTCACCGGGATCATCTTTTTGACGGCCACCCACGGTCACGCCGTGACACCGGACAGCGTCAGCTCCGGGCAGGTGCGACTACTCGGCATCGGCACCACCCTCGGCGTGGTGGTGCAGGCACTGGCCCTGATCCCCGCGCTGCGCGCCACCGACTACCGCTTCCGACCGCGCTTCGACCTGCGCGGCAAGGGCCTGGGCCACTCCTACGGGTTGGCCAAGTGGACGTTGTTGTTCGTCGCGGTCAACCAGGTCGCCTACGTCGCGGTGGTGCAACTGTCCACCGCGGCCGGCCTGCACGCCGCCGACACCGGCTACCCGGGGCGCGGGTTCACCCCGTACACCAAGGCCTACCTGATCATGCTGCTGCCGCACGCCGTGGTCACCGTCTCGGTGGTCACCGCGCTGCTGCCCAAGATGAGTCGCTCGGTGCACGACGGGCGCCTGGACGAGGTGCGTGCGGACATCGTCTCCGGGCTGCGGCTGACCGGTGCCGCGATCGTGCCCGCGGCGATCGGCTTCGGCGTCCTCGGCCCGAGCCTGTGCATCGCGATGTTCGCGCACGGCAGCACCACCGTGGACAACGCGCAGTACATCGGCTTCGTGCTGTCCGCGTTCGCGCTCGGCCTGGTGCCATTCACGGTGCACTACCAACTGCTGCGCGGGTTCTACGCGTTCGAGGACACCCGCACCCCGGTGACCATCAACGTGTGGATCGCGGGCACCAACGTTGCGCTGGCGTTCGCCTGCAACGCGGTGCTGCCCGACCGGTGGGTGGCGGTCGGCCTGGCGGCTAGCTACTCCCTTTCCTATCTGGTCGGCGTCGGCATCTCCGCCCGCAAGCTCTCCCGACGCATCGGCCCGCTCGGCGCGGAAGTGCTGCGCGCCTACGACCGGTTGATCGTGGCCGGTGTGGCCGCCGCGGTTCCCACCTTGTTGATCAGTGAGATCTGCTATCGGCACTGGGGAAACAGCACCACCGGCTCGATGGTGACCGTGGTGCTCGGCGGTGCCTCGTTGCTGATCGCCTACCTGGTGATCGCGTTCCGGATGGGTATCTCCGAGGTCGCCGATCTGGTCTCCAACGTGCGAACCCGGCTCGGTCGTTGAATCGGTGCGGAACGCACCGTCGCAATAGCCCAGCGACTTACGCAATGCGTGCCTAGGATTGCCGGCAAGTACTACGGGCAGCCGACGACCGGAGGACGTCGCGCGCCCGGCCCGGAAGGAACTAGTCAGGTGCTGCGAGCCACGCCGGAGGTAGGTGCCCGGCTGGCCGACCGATACCGGCTCTCCGAGTGCATGAGCGACGCCGACGGCATTTCCGTGTGGCACGCCACCGACGAGATGTTGGCCCGCCCGGTCGGTATGTACCTCATCCCCGAGGAGCACGAACTCGCCGACGTGGTGATCAGCGCCGCCCGCGCGGCAGCCACCCTGGAGGACGCCCGGTTCGTCCGGATCCTCGACGCGGTCCATCGCGGCGGCACCGTGCACGTGGTCTTTGAATGGCTGCCCGAGGCGCGCCCGCTCAGCGAGGTGCTCGCCACCGACGGCCCGTTGGACCCGATGGACGCCCAGCGGATGATCACCGACGCGGCCGACGCGATGGCCTTCGCGCACGCGGCCGGGCTGTCCCACCTGCGGTTGCAGCCGGACACCGTGCTGCTCACCCCCGAGGGTCAGGTGAAGATCTTCGGCCTGTGCGTGGAGGCCGCCCTGCACTCCACCTCGGCCACCGACCCGGCCCGCGCGGACACCCGCGCGCTCGGTCGGGTGCTGCACGCGGCGCTGACCGCGAAGTGGCCGGAGGGCGAGGCGTTCGGGCTGGCCGCGGCGCCGTACGAGAACGGCGCGATCTGCACACCGCGTCAGGTGCGGGCCGGAGTGCCGGATGCGGTCGACGCCATCGTGGACCGACTGCTCAACGCGCACCCCCGCGTCGGTACCCCGCTGCGCAGCCCCGCTGAGCTGGCCGCCGAACTGCGTCAACTGCCCCGGGCCCGCCCGGCGCCCGGCCCGGGGCCGGCGCCCGACGCGACCGGCCCGATGGCGACGGTGAACCACATTCTCGCGCCGTTCCCGGATCGCGACGGCAGCTGGAAACCGTCCGCGGCCACCCGCGGGGTGCAGATCGGCGTGATCGGCCTGCTGGTGCTGGGCCTGGTACTGCTCAGTTGGCAGATCGTGCGCGCGGTCGGGTCCAACGGCGACGCGGACGCCATCCCGTCCACCGGCCCGTTGCAGTCCATCCGGATCGCCGACCTGCGCGACTTCGACCCCCCACCCGGCGGCGACGGCCAGGAGAACGGCGATCAGGTGTCACTCGCCGTGGACGGCAACCCGGACACCGTGTGGCGCACCGACCGGTACAACACGGCCACCTTCGGCAAGCTCAAGACCGGGGTCGGTCTGGTGCTGGACCTGGGCCGGGTGCAGACCGTGCGCCAGGTCAAGTTGATCTTTCCGCACGAGGGCAGCTCGGTGGAGATCCGGGCGGTGAACGCCAACGCCACCACCGCCCCGGCAGACCTTGCCTCCTACCTGGTGGCCGACTCGGAACAGGATCTGGGGATTCAGCAGACACTGCGGCTGTCCTTCGCCACCCGCACCCGGTTCCTGCTGATCTGGCTCACCAAGCTCCCCCGGGATCCGGCCGGCGGCTATCGCGGGGGCATCTCCGAGGTGTCGGTGAGTGGTTGAGTGACCCCTGTGGACGGCGAACCCGGCCGGGCTAGGTGGGGACCGGGGGCCTGACCGCCGAGTACCGTATTTCTGATCCGTCCGCCGAGCTTCGGGAGACAGCTGCGATGTCGCACGCGTTCGTCCCCGGCCCGCCGGCGCCCGGACCCCGCCGCGGCACTGGGATGCGGTGCTGTGCCTAACCTGCTCGAGGCCACCGACCGCGCGCTGCTGGATCTGCACCGCGAGGGTGATCCCGACGCGTTCGGGGAGATCGTCCGACGTCACCGGGACCGCATGTGGGCGGTCGCGCTGCGCACGCTGGGTGACCCCGAGGAGGCGGCGGACGCCGTTCAGGACGCCCTGGTCTCGGCCTATCGCGCGGCCGCGGGCTTCCGTGGCGACGCCGCGATCACCACCTGGCTGCACCGCATCGTGGTCAACGCCTGCCTGGACCGGGCCCGACGCAAGAGCATCCGGCGCACGGTGCCGCTGCCCGAGCAGGAGACCGAGGAGGACCGCACCGGTCGCGACCTGGCGATTTCCGAGGACCCGACCGAGGACGCCGACCTGTCCATGGATGTCGCGGCCGCGCTGGCCACGCTGCCCATGGACCAACGAGCGGCGTTGGTCCTGGTAGATCTCCAAGGTTATCCGGTCGAGGAGGCGGGCAAGATCCTCGGCGTCCCCACCGGGACCGTGAAGAGTCGGTGTGCGCGTGGCCGCGCCCGACTCCTTCCCTTGTTGTCACATTTGAGGCAAGGGAACGAGATTGCCGCTGCCTGCGTCGAACCTGGGGTGAGCGCCAAAGTTGTGCCTCTGCACCGGGGTCCGACGCAGGCGACTGGGGGACCGCCGGCCCCGACCGGGCAGGCGGAAGGAGCGGACCAGCGGACATGACTAACCGTGACCATGTAAGTACGGAGACCCTGGCGGACCACGCCGAGGGTCTTCTTGGCGAGTCCGAGGCCGGGCAGGTACAGGCCCACCTCGATGAGTGCGAGGACTGCCGCTCCGAGGCCCTGTTGCTGGTCTCCCTGCAGGAGATCCTGCGGGCCGACGACCCCGGCCCGATGCCCGCCGAGTACGCGACGCGCATCGACGCTGCGTTGGCCGAGCTGATCGCCGCAGAGCCCCCGAGGCGTCTTCATCCCGAGGCCGTCCCGCTCCTGAATGCTCCCGCCGAGTCCGAGGCCGGCGGCGCCAAGGTGATCGACCTGGCCAGCCGTCGCGCAGTGATGATGACCGGCCTGCGCCGGGTCAGCACGGTCGCCGCGGGCGTGGTGCTGCTGATCGGCGGCGCCGCGCTGGGCGTGCAGACGATCGGCAAACACACCGACCTGGTAACGCCTCCGCCCAGCGCCCACGACGCGGCTCAGCCGGTGTACACCAGCGTGCCGCTCGCCCCCAAAGACGCCAAGCCGGGCAAGAACGGCATCAGGATCGGCAAGGACGGCACGATCTACCTGAAGAACGGCAAGGTCCTGCTGACCGACGGCACCGTGATCGTGCCCGGGGCGCACAAGAGCGATCCGCCCGTCGTGGTGAGCCCGAAGCACAAGTCCCCCGGCGGCGCGACCACGATCGTCCCCAAGAACACCCCGCCGAAGTCCCAGACCGGCACGCAGCCGGCGAAGACCCCGCCCCCGGCCACTCCAGCGGCGCAGCCGGCCACTCCGGCCGCGCAGGCGGCTACTCCGGTCGCCAAGCCCACCACCAAAGCGTCCGGCGATGGCAACCAGCAGGTTGGCGTCACCTCGGTTCCGGGCAAGGGCAGCAAGCCAAGCCAGGCCGGCAAGGACACCTACGTCACGCAGTCCGGCAGCGAGTACACCCAGGACAATTTCGCCAACAAGGTCATGGACCTGATGACCCAGGCCTCGCAGGGCTCCTCGTCGCCGGGCACCTACACGTCTACCTCCTCCGGTACCGCGCAGCCCGACCCGACCACCTCGCCGACTGCCGGTCCCACCACGGGTCCGTCGCCGTCGTACTCGCCGTCGATGTATCCGCAGAACCTCGCGGTCAGCTACCGCCGGTTCGACGCGCCGCCCGCTCCGCCCGCCGCCCCCGGCCGCGGTCCGGCCGACCCGGAGGTCAAGAACCGGGTGCAGCGCTGCGCCACGCAACTCGGCACCACCGCGCTGGCCGGGGACGAGGGCGTGTGGCTCGGCCACAAGGCGACCATCGTGGTCACCCCGACCCCGGACAATCCCAACCAGGTGATCGGCTACGTGTTCTACGGCAACTGCACGAAGTACGCCCCGGCCACCGCGGACACCGCGCAGTGGGAGCAGCGGGTGGACAAGCCGGCCGCCGACGCCAACCGGCAGTCCGCCCCGGTCAAGCGGGTCGGCGGTACCTCACCCACCGACGGTGCGCGCAGCGAGTCCTTCGAACGCTGAGCCGTTTCCTTCACACGAAGGCCTCGCCCCCCGGGGCGGGGCCTTCGTCGTTGTGGCCCGGCGTGCGAGCATCATTCGGGAACAACGGCGCCCTAGGATCGGTTGGCTCACATGCCGGAACGCCGAAGGAGTAGCGAGGAACAGTGACCGATCCGCGGAACGTCATCGTGATCGGCTCGGGTCCGTCCGGCTACACCGCAGCGGTCTATGCCGCGCGCGCGGACCTCAAGCCGTTGGTGTTCGAGGGCGCCGTCACCATGGGTGGCGCGTTGATGAACACCACCGAGGTGGAGAACTTCCCCGGCTTCGCCGAGGGGGTCCAAGGCCCGGATCTGATGTTCGCCATGCGGGCCCAGGCCGAGCGGTTCGGCGCCGAGTTGGTGGGCGACGACGTGACCTCGGTGGACCTGCGCGGCGACATCAAGAAGGTCGTTGCCTCGGGCGTGGAGTACACCGCGCACACGGTGATCCTGGCCACCGGCTCCAAGTACAAGGAGCTGGGTATCCCGAACGAGAAGGTGCTGTCCGGCCACGGGGTTTCCTGGTGCGCCACCTGCGACGGCTTCTTCTTCCGCGACCAGGACATTGCCGTTGTCGGCGGCGGTGACTCGGCGATGGAGGAGGCCACGTTCCTGGCCCGCTTCGCCCGCAGCGTCACAGTCATCCACCGCCGCGACGAGCTGCGCGCCAGCAAGATCATGCAGCAGCGCGCGTTCGACAACCACAAGATCTCGTTCCTCTGGGACTCCGAGCCGATCGACGTGATCGGCGACGACAAGGTCGTCGGCCTGGTCGTGGGCAACCTCAAGACCGGCGAGGAATCCAAGCTGGACGTCACGGGGTTGTTCATCGCAATCGGTCACGAGCCGCGCACGGAACTGCTGGCCGGCCAGGTGAATCTGGACGACGACGGGTATGTGCTGGTGGAGCACCCCAGTACCCGCACCAACCTCGCCGGAGTGTTCGCCTGCGGCGACGTGGTCGACCACATCTACCGGCAGGCGATCACCGCGGCCGGCACCGGATGCGCCGCCGCGCTGGACGCGGAGCGCTACCTGGCCGATCACGGCCACCACTGACCTTCTCGCCCGCAATCCCCATTACGGTCCGCCGCCGGCGGGCCCTCAGAAGGAGAAACACCATGGGCTCGATCGCAGCCGTCACCGACCAGTCCTTCCAGGCCGACGTACTCGACGCCGAGGTGCCCGTGCTGGTCGACTTCTGGGCGCCATGGTGCGGACCGTGTCGCCAGGTCGCCCCGATCCTCGAGGAGATCGCCTCGGAGAACGAGGGCAAGATCCGCATCCTCAAGCTCAATGTGGACGAGAACCCGCGCACCGCGGCCAAGTACGGCGTCGTCTCGATTCCGACCATGAACGTGTACAAGGGCGGCGAGGTCGTCAAGCAAATCATTGGTGCCAAGCCGAAGCCGATGATCCTGAAGGATCTTGCCGAGTACGTCTAAGCTCCCCTCTGGGCGGACGGTGGTGGGCGTCGTCCCGGGCGGGGAATGAGGTCGGCGTGGACAGTCAACGGCGGCCGTACCCCGTGCACCGCAAGGGCGATCGCGGGCCCACCGTTGCCGAGGTCCGCCGCAAGCTGGCCATCCTGCAACTGCTGCCCGACTCCCCCGACGGAGTCGAGGACCCCGACGAGGCCGTGTTCGACGACGCCTGCGACCGTGCCGTCCGGCATTTCCAGCAGCAACGCGGGCTCAACGTCGACGGCCTGGTCGGCCGGGAGACCTACGACGCGCTGGAGGAAGCGCGTTGGCGGTTGGGCGACCGGATCCTGTCTCACCAGGTCAGCCGCATGCAGCGGGGCGACGACGTGGCCGCGCTGCAACGGCGCATGCAGGACCTGGGCTTCAACTGCGGCCAGGTGGACGGCATCTTCGGTCCGGACACCGCCCGCGCGCTGCGTGAACTGCAGCAGAGCCTTGGCGTCAACGCCGACGGCACCTGCGGCCCGGAGACCTTCCGGGCCCTGGAGCGGCTGATCCGTACCGTCGTCGGCGGGCACGCCCACCACCTGCGCGAGGCGGAGGCGGTGATGCGCTCCGGCCCGCGGATGGGCGGCAAGGTCGTGGTGATCGACCCCGGCCACGGCGGGTTGGACCACGGCCACATCGGCAACGGACTCACCGAGTCCGGCATCGTCGAGGATCTGGCCGCACGCATCGAGGGCCGGCTCACCGCCACCGGCGTGCAGGCCTACCTGACCCGCGCGGTCAGTGTCCGGCACGCCGCTCGGGTCGACCTGGACGACGAGGCCCGAGCGATGTTCGCCAACGAGGCACGCGCCGACCTGGTGGTCTCCCTGCACGTGGACGGCCACCCGAATCCGGCGGCGAACGGGGTGGCCACCTATTTCTTCGGCACCGACCGCTACGGGCAGTCCAGCGCGGTCGGCGAACGCTTCGCCGCCCTGTTGCTCAGCGAGATCGTGGCCCGCACCGACCTGACCGACTGCGGCGTGCACGGCAAGACCTGGGATTTGCTGCGGCGCACCCGGATGCCCACGGTCCGGGTGGATCTGGGTTACCTGACCAACCCGGGCGACGCGGCCCGGTTGGCCGACCCCTCGTTCCGCGATGTCATCGCCGAAGCCATCGTGATCGCTGTGCAACGGTTGTACCTGCCGCCGGATGACGACGCCCCCACTGGGGTCCTGCGCATCGGGGAATTGCTGTCCGGCGGGTAACCTGACTGTCCGTCAGGAATATATGATGGACCGTCAGACCGGACGGAAGGCCGGCTCCGGGGACATCGAGCCGAGCAGTCGTTCCAGCGCCACCTCCACGTCCTCACGCCACGAGACGGTGCTCTTCAGCTCCAGTCGCAGCCGCGGGAAGCGATGATGCGGGCGTACCGTCTTGAAACCCACCGAGCGCAGGTAATCTGCCGGCACCACGCAGCCCGGCTTCTCCCACTTGGCGTCCCCGAAAGCCTCCATGGCCTTGACCCCACGGCGCGTCAGGTCCTTGGCCACGCCCTGGATCAACATCCGCCCCAACCCGCCGCCGGCGAACTCGGGGAGGATGAATGCGGTGGTCAGTAGCACGGCGTCGGCGCTTACCGGGCTGGTCGGGAAGGCGATCGAACGGGGCACGTAGCCCGGCGGTGAATAGCCGACATAACCCGCGGTGATGCCGTCGACCTGGACCAGCTTGCCGCAGGAGCCCCACTCCAACAGCGTGGCCGAGACCCAGGCCTCCTTCTCGAAGGCGGTGTCCCCGGCGTGGGCCGCCCGATCCCCGGCCACCGGGTCCAACTCCCAGAACACGCACGAGCGGCAGCGACTGGGCAGCTCGTCGAGGTTGTCCAGCGTGATGTTCACCAGCCGGCGCGTCACGACCCGAGGATAGGACGGCAGCTACCACCCGGGATAGGCAAGCGAAACCTCAACGGACCGTTTACCTGGCGGCGTTCACCCATTCGGCCTAACGGCGGCCGCGCATCAGGCCGACGATGCGCTCCAGGTCCTCGGTGGAACCGAATTCGACGATCAGCTTGCCGTGGCCGCGCCCCAGCTGGATCTTCACCCGGGTGTCCCAGCGGTCGGCGAGGTTACCGGCCAGATCGTCCAGTTCGGCCGAGGAGCGCCTCGCCGTGGCGGCGCGCTTGGCCTTCTTCGGCGTGCCGGTGTCGCCGATGGCGACCAGTTCCTCGATCGCGCGCACGGACAGGCCTTCGGCCACCACCCGCGAGGCCAGGTGCTCCTGGGCGTCGGCGTCCTCCAGGGACAGCAACGCACGAGCGTGGCCGGCGGACAGCACGCCGGCGGCCACCCGGCGCTGCACCGCTGGGGGCAGCTTCAGCAGGCGGATGGTGTTGGAGACCTGCGAGCGGGACCGGCCGATCCGGGCGGCCAGCACGTCGTGCGTGCACGCGAAGTCCCGCAGCAGTTGGTCGTAGGCCGCCGCTTCCTCCAGGGGATTCAGGGCCGCGCGGTGCAGGTTCTCCAGCAACGCGTCAACCAGCATCGAGTCGTCTTCGGTCTGCCGGACGATCGCGGGCACCTTGTCGAAGCCGGCCAGCTGGGACGCGCGCCAGCGGCGCTCCCCCATCACCAGTTCGTAGGTGTCCTCAGCGGTGCGGCGCACCACGATCGGCTGGAGCAGGCCGACCTCTTTGAGGGAGGTCACCAACTCCGTCATCGCATCGGGATCGAACACGCTGCGCGGCTGGCGCGGGTTCGGCACGATCTCGCCAACCGGAAGCTCCGCGAAGTACGCGCCGCCCACGGTCTGCGGCGCGGCCGCCTGCTCAGCCACCAGGTCGAGGCGCTTCGCGGATTTCGGCCTCACCGCGGTCATCGTCGTGCCCGAGCTACCCACCAGGTGCTCGGCAGCCCCGCTGGACAGCGGACCCGTGTTGGACACCGGACCCGTGGGGATCAACGCCCCGAGACCCCGACCCAGACCCCGGCTCTTCTGCGTCATCACGCGCTCCTCGGCTCGACTGCGATGTTTCACGTGAAACGTAACCGCCGACACCGGCGGACAGTCGCATCTACTGCGGCGGGTCGAACGCGGCGCGCGCGATCTCGCGGGCCGCGTCCAGATAGGACATCGCGCCCGGCGAACCGGGGTCGTAAGTGAGCACGGTCTGCCCGTGGCTGGGCGCCTCGGACACGCGCACCGAACGGGGGATCGTGGTGCGCAACACCAGGCCGCCGAAGTAATGGCGCACCTCGTTGGCCACCTGCTCGGCCTGCCGGGTCCGCCCGTCGTACATGGTGAGCAGGATCGTGGACATCACCAGTTCGGGCCTCAGGCTGCTGCGCACCATCTCGATCGTGCGCATCAGTTGAGTAAGCCCCTCCAACGCGTAGTACTCGCACTGCACCGGGACCAGCACCTCGTTGGCCGCCACCAACGCGTTGAGGGTGAGCAGGCCGAGTGAGGGCGGACAGTCGATGAACACGTAGTCGACGTGGTCCAGGTCGTAGCCCTCGAGCGCCCGGGTGAGCAGCCACTCCCGGTGCTCCATACCGAACATCTGCATCTCGGCGCCGGCCAGATCAATGCTCGCCGGCACGCAGGCCAGGTTCGGTAGATGCGCCGCAGCGGTCACCACGTCCTTGATGGGCACGCCCTCGACGAGCACGTCATAGGCGGACGGGGTGCCCTCGGCGTGCGGGACGCCAAGCGCGGTGGACGCGTTGCCCTGCGGGTCCAGATCGAGCACCAGCACGTTCAGGCCCTGGAGCGCGAGAGCGGCAGCCAGGTTCACCGTGGTCGTCGTCTTGCCGACGCCACCCTTCTGATTGGCCACCACCATCACGCGCCGATGCGGCGGGCGCGGGAGCCGGGTCATCATGCCGGTGCGTACCGCCGCCGCTATTCGAGCCGCGGACGCGATCGGCGGCTCATCGATCGGCTGCTCGTCCACCGGATCGCTCACCGGTCGCGAGGGGCGAAACACCCAACCTGCTGACGTCACGGTCCGCCTCACCCCCTGCCTGTTTCACGTGAAACATCGACCCGATGCAGCTCCACCATCGTGGTGGGCGGGTCCACATACTGCGCACCCAACGTGCGTACCTCCACCGTGGCGATCACCGCGGCCATTGGCCCGCTGCGTACCTCGGCCACCTCATCGGCCGCGCTCGCGCCCTTCAGCGCCAGCAGCCGACCACCGCCCCGAAGCAACGGCAAGGTGCAGTCCAGCAGACGCGGCAACGGCGCCACCGCGCGGGCGGTCACCACGTCGAAGCTCCCGCGCAGATCCCGGCACTCCTCAGCCCGAGCACGGCGCACCGTGACGTTGCTCAACCCCAGTTCGTCCACCATCTCCTGCAGGAACACGGTGCGCCGCAGCAGCGGCTCGAGCAGCACCACGTCCAGGTCCCGGCGCAGGATGGCCAGCACCAGGCCCGGCAGTCCTGCCCCGGAGCCGACGTCGGCCACCCGCTCGCCCGGTTCGATGGCCAGGGTGAGCACCGCGCAGTTCAACAGGTGCCGATCCCAGAGCCGCGGTACCTCGCGTGGCCCGATCAACCCGCGCAGCACGCCCGCGTCGGCCAGGGCCTCGGCGTAGCGAACCATCACCGGCAGCTGGTCACCCAGCAGGTCGAGGGCACCCGGCGGCGGAGCCGGGACGGTCACCGCCGTCTGCTCGACCATCACCGTGTTGCCCCTCGGATCGGTCAGGACGGGTAGACGACCACGCGCCGGTTGGGTTCCTCGCCATCGGACTCGCTGCGCAGGCCGGCCTCGGCGACCGCGTCGTGCACCACCTTGCGCTCGAACGGCGTCATCGGCGCCAGCTTCACCGGCTCGCCGGTCTCCTTGGCCTCCTGCGCGGACTTGGCACCCAGCTCGGTCAGCTCGGCCCGACGAGCGGCGCGGAAGCCGCCGATGTCGAGCATCAGTCGACTGCGTTCACCGGTAGCGCGCAGCACCGCCAGCCGGGTCAGCTCCTGGACCGCGTCCAGCACCGCGCCGCCCTTGCCGACCAACTGCTTGAGGTCCGCGCCCACGATGGATACCGCGGCGCGATCGCCCTCGACGTCCATGTCGATGTCGCCGTCCAGGTCGGCAATGTCCAGCAGACCCTCGAGGTAGTCCGCGGCGATCTCGCCCTCCTGCTCGAGCAGCTCGACGCGCGCCTTGGAAGGCCGCCGCGACCGGCCGCCCGAACCCTTTGCGGACTCCTCGCCGGACTGCTCGTCATCGTCCTCGAGGACCTCGTCATCGAGGACCTCTTCGTCGACAGCCGCCGACTCCGTGGCCTTGCTCACCGCAGGGACTCCTTCACCTCGACCGACGCCACCGAATGCGGTGGCGTCAACGCTTCTTGGGACCGCGCTGGCTGCGCGGCTGGCGCTGCGGTTGCTGGCGGGCGGTCTTCGTCCCGCCACCGCCGGCACCGTCAGCGCCGGGCGCCGCTCCGTTCGACCCGCCACCGGCGGCGCCCCCGGTGCCACCCTTGCCGGTTTCGGCCGCCGGGTCCTGCGGGTCGTGTTTCGCCTTGCGCTTCATCA
>DASQPJ010000180.1:0-6975 GCA_035644015.1 Sporichthyaceae bacterium | reverse complement strand
CGCACCCCGGCCAGGCCGCCGCGGCGGCCAACCTGCACGACCTGCTGGCGGGTTCGGCGATCGTCGCCTCACACGCCGGCGCCGAGGACGCCCGGGTGCAGGACGCCTACTCGCTGCGCTGCGCGCCCGCAGTGCACGGGGCGGCCCGGGACACCCTGGACCACGCGCGTGCGGTGGCCGACCGCGAACTGGCCGCGGCCATCGACAACCCGGTGGTGCTGCCCGACGGGCGCATCGAGTCCAACGGCAACTTCCACGGCGCCCCGCTCGGTTACGCGTTGGACTTCCTGGCCGTTGCGGTCGCCGACGTGGCCTCGATGTCCGAGCGTCGCACCGATCGGCTACTGGACCGCAATCGCTCGGCCGGCCTGCCCGCGTTCCTCGCGCACGACCCCGGCGTGGATTCCGGATACATGATCGCCCAGTACACCCAGGCCGGGATCGTGTCCGAACTCAAGCGACTCGCGGTGCCCGCCAGCGTCGACTCGATTCCGTCCTCGGCGATGCAGGAGGACCATGTGTCCATGGGTTGGGCGGCCGGACGCAAGCTGCGTCGGGCGTTGGACGGGTTGACCCGGGTGCTGGCCATCGAGCTGATGACCGCGGCCCGCGGCCTGGACCTGCGCGCCCCGCTGCAACCCGGCCCACGCACCGGTGCCGCCCGCGCTGCGCTGCGCCGCGTCGTCCCCGGCCCCGGCCCGGACCGGTATCTGGCCGCGGACATCGAGGCGGCGGTGGCCGTGGTGCGCGGCGGCACCTTGTTGGCTGTGGTGGGGGAGCTGCAATGAACGAGATCCGGGCGGCAAGGGGTAGCAAGCTCACCGCGCGCAGCTGGCAGACCGAGGCCGCGCTGCGCATGCTCAACAACAACCTGGACCCCGAGGTCGCCGAGCACCCCGAGGAACTCATCGTCTACGGCGGCAGCGGCAAGGCCGCGCGGGATTGGCCGAGCTACCACGCGCTGGTCCGCACGCTGACCGACCTCAAGGACGACGAGACCATGCTCGTGCAGTCCGGTCGTCCGGTCGGCGTGCTGCGCACCCACGAATGGGCGCCGCGGGTGCTGATCGCCAACTCGAACCTGGTGCCCGAGTGGGCGAACTGGGACGAGTTCCGACGGCTGGAGGCCGCCGGGCTGACCATGTTCGGCCAGATGACCGCGGGTTCGTGGATCTACATCGGGACGCAGGGCATCCTGCAGGGCACCTACGAGACCTTCGCCGCGGTCGCCGAGAAGCGCTTCGACGGCACGTTGGCCGGCACCGTCACGTTGACCGCGGGCCTGGGCGGCATGGGCGGCGCGCAGCCGTTGGCCGTCACCATGAACGGCGGGGTGGCGATCGTGGTGGAGTGCGACCCGTCGCGCATCTCCCGTCGCCTGGAGCAGGGCTACCTGGACGTGCACGCGCGGTCGTTGGACGAGGCGCTGTGGCAGGCCGAGGAGGCCCGCGCGGCCCGCAAACCGTTGTCCATCGGGGTTTTGGGCAACGCCGCCGAGGTGCTGCCCGATCTGGTCGGACGCGGCCCGGGCATCGACATCGTCACCGACCAGACCTCCGCGCACGACCCGCTGGCCTATCTGCCGGTGGGCATGACGTTGGAGTCGTGGGCCAAGCTGCGCGCGGAGAACCCGCGGAGCTGCGCGGACCGGGCCCGCCAGTCGATGGCCGAGCATGTCGAGGCCATGGTCGGATTCCTGGATCAGGGCGCCGAGGTGTTCGACTACGGCAACTCCATCCGCGCCGAGGCGCAGGCCGCCGGCTACCGGCGCGCGTTCGAATTTCCCGGCTTCGTGCCCGCCTACATCCGCCCGATGTTCTGCGAGGGTCGCGGCCCGTTCCGCTGGGCCGCACTGTCCGGCGACCCGGCCGACATCGCCGCCACCGACGACACGATCTGTCAGATGTTCGCCGCGAACGATCGGATCACCCGGTGGATTGCGCAGGCCCGGAAGAAGGTCCGCTTCCAGGGCCTACCCGCGCGCATCTGTTGGTTGGGTGCCGGGGAGCGGGAACGCGCCGGGTTGGTGTTCAACCGGATGGTGGAAAACGGCAAGCTGAAGGCGCCGATCGTGATCGGCCGTGACCACTTGGACTGCGGTTCGGTGGCCTCGCCGTACCGGGAGACCGAGGCGATGCTCGACGGGTCCGACGCGATCGCCGACTGGCCACTGCTCAACGCCATGGTGAACGTGGCCTCGGGGGCCACCTGGGTGTCCATCCATCACGGCGGCGGGGTCGGCATCGGCCGATCCATCCACGCCGGGCAGGTGATCGTCGCCGACGGCACCCCGCTGGCCGCGCAGAAGTTGGAGCGGGTACTCAGCAACGACCCGGCCACCGGGGTGATCCGCCACGTCGACGCCGGCTACCCGCGGGCCCGCGAGGTCGCCGCCGAACGCGGCCTGCCGATCCCCATGTCCGCCGACACCCCCACCTGACGCCCCGTCCCCACCTGACGCCCCGTCCCCTCATGGCGTGTGGGGCCATCACGCCAGGTTGTTAGCCCCGCGCGCCGGGAGAGGACGGGGTGGGGGAGGCGAAGATGAGGGCGTTTCGTCCGCGCGCCCGAGGCCCGTCGGACAGCCCGCGGGGTTAAGTTGGGTGCGTCATGTGTGCGCCGGCCTGCCCGGCGCCCCGTCCGATGCGTCGGTGGTCGTTCCGGTGATCGAGTTCGAAGGCGTCACGAAGGTCTTTCCCGGCGGCACGGTTGCCGTGGAGGACCTCAGCCTGGTCGCGCCCGCAGGCCGGATCACCGTGGTGATCGGACCGCCGGGCAGCGGCAAGACCTGCCTGTTGCGCATGGTCAATCGGATGGTGGACCCCTCGGCCGGCCGGGTGGTGCTGGACGGAGCGCCGAACACCACCGCGCGCCGTTCCCAGCTACGTCGCGGCATCGGCTACTTCGTCCAGGGCGGCCTGTTCCCGCACCGCACGGTGGCCCGCAACGTGGAGACCGTCCCGCTGTTGGTCGGCGCGGACCGGGCCACCTCGCGGCAGATCGCGTTGGCCCTGCTGGAGCGGGTCGGGCTGTCCTCGGTGTTCGCCGACAAGTACCCCGGTCAGCTCTCGGCCGGCCAGCAGGCCCGGGTCGGGTTGGCCCGCGCGCTGGCCGCGGACCCGCCGGTGCTGCTGATGGACAACCCGTTCGCCGGGCTGGACCCGGCCGTGCGCGGCGACCTGCAGGACGACCTGCTGGAACTGCAGCGCATCGCGCCGAAGACCATCATGTTCGCCACCCAGGACATCGACGAGGCGATCAAACTCGGTGACCAGATCGCGGTGATGGCCGAGGGCCGCATGGTGCAATTGGCCACCCCGCAGACGCTGCTTTCCCACCCCGGTAGCGATTTCGTGGCCGACCTGCTCGGCCGCGACCGCGGCATCCGCAAGCTGACGTTCCTGCCGGCCGGCGAACTCCCGCTCAGCCCGGCGGCCACCGTGCAGGCAGGTACCACCGGTTTCCGGGCCCGGGCCATCGCCGACTCGCACCGCGAGCGCTGGCTGCTGGTGCTCGACCCGGAGCGCCGCCCGCGTGGCTGGGTGGACAGCGCGGTGCTCGGGCCGGACGAGATCATCTCCGGCGCCGTGGTGCACCCGCTGGGTGGCACGTTCTACGCCGACGAGTCGGTGCTTGCCGCGTTGGACGCGGCGATCCTGTCCGCGGCCGGGTTGGCCGTCTGCCTCGGCGACGACGGGCGGATCCTCGGCGTGGTCAGCCACACCGAGATCGCGCGCTACCTGACCGGGCAACGCCCCGCCGTGCCGGTGTCGCATCCGTTCCCGCCGGCCGGCATCGCGGCCACCACCGCCGCCCCCGTGGCGGCGCCCGCACCGACACCTGCGCCCGCACCGACACCGGCGCCCGAACCGACCCAAGCACCGGCATCCGTCGAGGACGTCGAGGACGCCGAGGACGCCGAGGCCGCCGAGGCCGCCGATGCCGCCGATGCCCCGCCGGACAACGAGCCGCCGACCGCGGTGCTGCCCACCGTCGACCCGGCCGTCGGCCCGGTCACCCCGGCCCGCGCGGCGATGCAGACCGCGCCCATCCCGGTGGTCACGGAGACCCGGCCGGCCCCGGTGCCCAAGCCCGCATCCGCCGAGCCCGAGCCCGCGCCGACCCCGACCCCGGCCCCGGCCCCGGAGCCGGAGCCGGCCCGCGCCGAGCAAGCAGAGCCCGCCGCCGAGGCCGCCGAGTCCGCGTCCACGGACTCCGCCGCCGACACCACCACCACGTCGTCGAACAGCTTCGCGGCCGGTCGGTGGGAGTGGAACGCGGAGACCGGTGAGTGGATCCAGCTCGCCGAATCGGGGCGCTCCGAGGCAGAAAAGGCATGAGCTGGGCGTGGGACAACCGCGGCTTTCTGGGGCGGATGTGCGGTGAGCACCTCTACCTGGCGCTGGTGCCGTTGCTGATCGGCTTCCTGCTCGCCGTGCCGCTGGGCCTGTTCCTGGCCCGCGCGCGCTGGGGGCGCCCGGCCGTGCTCGGCTTCTGCGTGGTGCTCGAGGCGATCCCGGTGCTGAGCTGGTTCGTGTTCCTGCCCGCGATCATCGACACCACGGTGCCGGAGAAGATCAACGTCCTGGTCGGGCTCACCCTGCTGGTGTTCGCGATGATGACGCAGTCCATCTCGGCCGCCGTGGCCGCGGTGCCCGACGAATTGCGGGCCACCGCCGAGGGCTTGGGTTTCACCACGTTACGGCGGGCGTTCCAGGTGGACCTGCCGGTGGCCATGCCCGTGGTGATCGGTGGCCTGCGCACCGCCGCGGTGTCCTGCATCAGCCTGGCCACGCTCGCCGCGCTGATCGGTGTCGGCGGGCTGGGCAAGGTGATCACCGAGGGCTACTCCACCGGCTCGGAACCCGAGGTGCTCTCCGCGATCGCCGCGGTGGTGGTGCTCGCCGTCGCCGCGGAGAACCTGTTGGTCCGGGCGCAGCGCTACTTCCTGCCGTGGTCCACGTTGGCGCCGGTGCGGTGACCCCATGAATCTGTTCTGGAATTACATCACCGACCTCGACCACTGGAAGGCGAGCGAGGGGATCGGGCAGCGCCTCGGGGAGCACGTCGCGCTGTCCATCGGGGCGCTGCTCATCGCCACGCTCATCGCGCTGCCGTTGGGCGTCGCGGTCGGGCACAGCGGCAAGGGCGACGACCTGCCGATCCTGTTCGGGGTGCTCGGTCGACTGCTGCCGCCGCTCGGGGTGTTCGCCTACTTCGCGATGAAGACCGAGACCGGCAGTGGGCCCGCGTTCGCCATGCTGATCCTGATGGGCATGGCACCGATCATGTCCGCGGGCTACGCCGGGGTGCGGCTGCTGGACCGTCCGGTGATCGAGTCCGCCCGCGCGTCGGGCATGGTGCCGATGCAAATCCTGCGCGAGATCGAACTGCCGATGGCCATGCCCCAACTGATCGCCGGGGTGCGCCGGGCCGCGGTGGCGATCGTGTCGATGACCGCGGTGGCCGCGTATGCGGGCGGTAAGGGTCTGGGCCGGCTGATCGTCGACGGGCAGCAACCCGCGGTGCACGACTACGGCATGGTGGCCACCGGCGGCGTGCTGATTGCGCTGCTCGCCGTGGGGCTGGACCGGATCATCGACGGGTTCGGCCGTTCGCTGGTCCCGCCCGGCCTCTACGCGACGCCGTCCGCGGCGCTGAAGGAGATCCAGCCGCGGGTCGCCGAGCCCTACGCCCCGTCGATGTCGGCCACGCCCGGCTACTGAGCCGGCGATGCACGGCTCGTTCGATGCGCTGTGGAGCGACCTGCTCGACGTCGGACGTGACGCCACGTCAGGTGGCTACCGCCGATTCACCGGCACCGCCGCGGAACTGACCTGCCGGGAGTGGTTCATCGCGCAGGCCGGGGCCCGCGGGCTGGACATCGAGACCGACCGCAACGGCAACCTGTGGGCCTGGCACGCACCCGACGCGCCGGGTCGGGCCATCGTCACCGGTTCGCACCTGGACTCCGTGCCCGACGGTGGCGCCTACGACGGCCCACTCGGGGTGATCGCCGCGTTCGCCGCGTTCGACGAATTGGCCGCCCGCGACGCGCTGCCCGCCGGGCCGTTCGCGGTGGTCGCGTTCGTCGAAGAGGAGGGCGCCCGGTTCGGTGTGCCCTGCCTGGGTTCCCGGTTGCTCACCGGCGCGCTCGACGCGGATGCCGTGCGCGGGCGTCGGGATGGCGACGGGGTCGACGTGGCCACGGCCTGGTCAGCACTCGGGGTGCCCGCCGCAGGCCTCGGCCCGGACCCGGAACGCCTGGCCCGGATCGGGGTCTACCTGGAACTGCACGTCGAACAGGGCCGCGGCCTGGTGCACAGCGGGCACCCGATCGGGGTGGCCGGGGGTCTGCGCCCGCACGGACGCTGGCGGCTCAGTTTCCGCGGCGCACCCGATCACGCGGGCACCACGGCGCTGGTCGATCGGTTCGACCCGATGCTCACCTTCGCGCGCTGCGTCCTCGAGGCCCGCGAGGCCGCGGCGCAGCACGATGCGGTGGCCACGGTGGGCCGCGTCCGGGTGCTGCCCAACGCCACCAACGTGATTCCGTCGGCGGTCGAGGCCTGGCTGGATGCCCGCGCCGACGCGGAGGCGTCGGTGCACGCCGTGGTCGCCGAGGTGGCCGCCCGGGCCGCGGCGAACGCGGCGATCGACGGGGTGACGCTCGACGTGGTCGAGGAGTCCTTCTCACCCGCGGTGCGTTTCGACGTCGGGTTGGCCGGCCGGTTGGCCGCCCGGCTGGGCGGGGCGCCGGTGCTCGACTCCGGCGCCGGGCACGACGCCGGCATCCTCGCCGCCGCCGGCGTACCCACCGCGATGTTGTTCGTGCGCAACCCGTCCGGCGTCTCGCACGCGCCCGCTGAACACGCCGACCGCGACGACTGCCTGGCCGGCGTCACCGCCCTGGCCGACTGCATCGCCGAGCTGGCCCCATGAACCCCCACCACCCCCACCACCCCCACCACCCCC
>DASQPJ010000179.1:0-18349 GCA_035644015.1 Sporichthyaceae bacterium | reverse complement strand
GACCAACCGGTGTGCGTGATCGAGGCAATGAAGATGGAATCGGCGCTCACCACCGAGCGCGCCGGCACCGTGCTCGAGGTTGCCGTGACGGCGGGTCAGGCGGTGCGCGCCGACCAGGTCGTCGTGCTGATCGGCGACGGCGACACCACCGAGGAGGCGCGGTGAGCACCGAACGCGACGTCCACGCGGAACTGGCCGATCGGCTCGCGACGGCCCGCCTCGGCGGGTCGGAAACGGCCCGCGCCAAGCACGTGGCCGCGGGGCGACTGCTGGTGCGTGATCGCCTCGCCCTGCTGCTCGACGACGAGCCGTCCTTCGAGGACGGCCTGCTCGCCCGGTCCGAGGAGGGACTGGCCGGCGACGCGGTGGTCACCTGCATGGGCCATGTCGACGGACGACCAGTGGCGGTGATCGCCAACGACTACACGGTGAAAGCGGGCACCTGGGGGCGGCGCACCTTCGAGAAGATCACCCACCTGCAACAGCGGGCAGACGCCATCGGCGTCCCGATCCTGTATCTGGTCGACGCGGCGGGGGCGCGCATCGACGAGCAGTTCGACAGCTACGCCGGCCGGCACGCCTGGGGCAACATCTTCTACAACCTGGTGCAGTTCTCCGGGCGGGTGCCCCAGGTCTGCGCGCTGTTCGGCCCATCGCCCGCCGGCTCGGCCTATGTGCCGGGGCTGTGCGACTTCGTGGTGATGGTGCGCGGTCATGCCACCGCGTACATCGGGTCGCCCCGACTGGCCGAGATGGTCACCGGGGAGCAGGTGAGCATGGAGGAGATGGGCGGCGCGGAGATGCACTGCCGCGACTCCGGGCTCGGCGACATGCTGGTGGACAGCGACGCCGAGGCAATCGCGGCGCTGCGCGTCTGGCTGTCCTACCTACCGTCTTCCTGGGAGCAGCAACCACCGGCGGTCACCGGGTGGCCGGCCATCACGGGCCGGTCGATCGAGGAGATCGTGCCGACCCACGAAGCGGTGCCCTTCGACGTCGAGGAGCTCATCGAGGCGATCGTCGATGAGGGCACGTTCTTCCCCTATAAGGAACTGTTCGCCCGCGAACTTGTCTGTGGATTCGCCCGCCTGGGCGGGCGTTCGGTGGGCATCGTCGCCAATCAGTCGCTGCACAAGGCCGGCGTGCTGTTCGCCGATTCCTCGGACAAGGCGGCGCGCTTCATCTGGATCTGCAATGCGTTCAACGTGCCCCTGCTGTTCCTGTGCGACAACGCGGGCTACATGGTCGGGGCCGAGGTGGAGCGCCAGGGGATCATCCGGCACGGTGCCAAGATGCTCTTCGCCGTCTGCCAGGCCCGGGTCCCCCGCATCTCGGTGCTGGTCCGAAAGGCCTACGGCGGCGGCTATCTGGCCATGTCCGGCAGCCCGACGGCGCCGGATGCCGTGTTGGCGCTGGCCACCGCGAAGCCGGCGCTGATGGGGCCGGCCGCGGCCGTCAACGCGATTCACTACAACCGGATCGTGGCTATCGAGGACGAAGGGGAGCGCGCCGCGTTCATCGACGCCAAACGGGCCGAGTACGAGGCGAACATCGACGTGTTCCGGGTCGCCTCGGAAAACTCCGTCGAGGACGTGGTGTCCGGCGCCCGGTTGCGCGAGGACCTCATCGCCCGGTTCGCCGCCTACTCCCGCCGGCCGGCCCGTCCGGCCGAGCGCCGCAACGGCATCTACCCGGTCTGAGGAGAAGCACGTGAAGCTCGACGTCCTGCTGGTGAACACGCTGCTCGAGGACGCCGCCGGCGTTGTCCGGCAGGCCGAGGACGCCGGGTTCGACGGCGCCTGGGTGGCCGAGGTGAGCAGCAATCCGTTCCTGCCCTGCGCCACCGCCGCATTGGCGACCAGTCGCATCGAGATCGGCCCGGCGATCGCCTTGGCGTTCGTGCGCAGCCCCATGGTCACCGCCCTGACCGCGTGGGAACTGCAGCGGGCCAGCCGCGGTCGGTTCATCCTCGGCCTGGGTACCCAGGTGAAGCGGCACAACGAACGGCGCTTCTCGGTGCCGTTCGAATCACCCATGCCCAAGCTGCGCGAGCAGGTCCTCGCGTTACGGGAGATCTACGCCGCGTTTCAGGGCACCGCACCACTGAAGTTCCGCGGCGAGCACTACCGCCTGGACATGCTGCCCGACTTCTTCAACCCGGGACCCATCGAGTTCAGCCCCCCGCCCACCTACCTCGCCGCGGTGAATCCGGTGTCGTTGCGGCTGGCCGGAGAGGTGGCCGATGGGGTGCACATTCATCCGTTCCACACCGCCGATTACCTGCGCCAGGTAGCCCTCCCCGAGCTTGACGCCGGGCTGGCCCGGGCCGGGCGCAGTCGCGCCGATTTCACGGTCAGCGCGCAGGTACTGGTGATCGCCGGGCAGGGCGAGGAGGGACGACGGATGGAGGAGTACATCCGCACCCAGTTGGCCTTCTACGGCTCCACCCGGACGTACCGGCCGCCGCTGGAACTGCATGGCTACGGGGAGCTCAATGACCGTCTGCACGGGCTGATGGCCAACGGCGACCAGGCGGGTCTGCTACGCGCGATCCCCGATGAGTTGGTGCCCCAGTTCGCCGTCGTCGGGGAAACCTGGGAGGAAGTCGCGCGCAAGGCCCGGGAGCGCTACGCCGGCCTCGTCGACCGGATCAGCCTGTACGTCCTGCCGGATCTGGCAAATCCCGCTGCCCGCAAGATCACCGCGGCGTTCGCCGCATGATCGAGGTCGAGCAGTCGGGCCACGTCGTCGTGCTGCGCATGGCGCACGGTAAGGCGAACACCATGGACACCGCACTGTGCGTGGAGTTGACCCGGCAGCTGCAGGCCCTCGAGGCCGCGGCGTGCCGAGCCGTGGTCCTCACCGGCACCGGCTCGAGCTTCAGCGCCGGCGCCGACCTGAGCCAGGTACTCGACGGCGGCTCGGCCTACCTGGACGCGTTTCTGCCGGCCCTGTCCACCGCGTTGGACACCCTGTTCCGTTTCCCCAAGCCGATCGTGGCCGCGGTGAACGGACATGCCATCGCCGGTGGCTGCGTGCTGGTCTGCGCCTGCGACCGACGGCTGATGGCGGCCGGCCGGGCCCGGATCGGCACCCCCGAACTCCTCGTCGGGGTCCCGTTTCCCATGGCCGGGTTGGAAATCATGCGCTTCGCGACCGCCGGGCAGGGCTTGGCGGACCTGCTCTACACCGGTGCCACGCACGACGCGGTCGAGGCGGCGCGACGCGGGCTCATCGACGAGGTCGTGCCCGACCAGGAACTGCCGGGGCGGGCGTTGGAGGCCGCGGCTCGCCTGGGTGACATGCCGACGGAAGCGTTCCGGCTCACCAAGACTCTCCTGCGGCGCCCGTTCTTCGCCGCGTTGGATGCGCAGCGCGCGGCCGCCGATATCGAGACTGCCAACGCCTGGGCGTCGGCGGAGGTGCTCACGGCAATGCGCCGTTATGCCGACCGAACTCTTGGCCCACGCGCTGCGGCATCCGCACCCGCACAATGAGGCCGCCGCCGGGACGTGGTTCGGCGAGGACCGAACCGTCCAGGGCAGCGACGAACTGCGCCACGATCCACATGCCCAGCCCGGAGGCCTGACGTTCCCCGTAGCCGAAGAACTTCTCGAAGACCCGAGAGGCCAGTTCCGGCGGTATGCCCGGGCCGCGATCCAACACCGTGAGCTCGACCAGGCCCTCGTCGAGGCCGACATGGACCTCGACATTCTGATCGGCGGGCGAGTGGCGGTGGGCATTGTCAATGAGGTTGGTCAGCACCCGGAATACTTTTTCCTGATCGGTTCGGATAAAGCTCAGCGTCGGGTCGATCGAGATGCTCAGACGGTCCATCGGAATGTCGGCTTCCGCAGCCGCGGACTTGATCAGATCCGGCACGAAAACATCCACCAACGCGAGCCGCTTTCCCGGACCGAGCGAGTCGCTGATGACGACCTCGCGCACCTCCTGCAGCATGGATCCGAGATGCCGCGCGTGGCCCTCGATAAGACGCAGTGCCCGGGTCCGTTGGTCGGCATCGAGGTTGCTGTCCGGCGCGGTCAACGCGCGGGCCAGCGCCTCCAGGGAGCCCATGGGCGTCTTGAAATCGTGCGAGAGGGCGTGCAGAAAATCCTTGCGGGCCTCGTCCATGATCTCCAGTTGCCGGCGCAGATTCTGTTCCTCCTCCAGCCGCGAATGCTCGGCGAACATGTCGGCCTCGGCGCGCGCACGTCGGCGGTGGGCGGACTCGGTCAGGTACGACAGCACCCCGGCCAACATCGCCCCCAGAACCAGGACCAGGGTCCACCAGATCGCGTTCTGTACGCGGATTCCCCTGGACAGCCGCGGTCTCGGCACCGAGAGCATGAGCACCGCCAGCGCCGCGGAGGCACTGCAGGCCACGGCGAGCGCTCGCTTGAAGTTGAAGCGCATGGCCACGACGATCACGTCGAGCAACATGATCGGAAGAATGGGGCTCTGCGCCGCTCCGGTCAGCGCGGCGACCGTGACGACAACCGCCGCATCCGCCGCGGTCATGCTCCAGGCGAACCACCGCCCGATCTGACCGCGGCGGGATTGCCGAGCGACTTCGATGAATGCCAGACAGGAGTAGGCAAGAGCGGCGGACAAAACGACGAACACCGGTCCCGGGTAGGTCCGCAGCGGTTTGTCGCCGAGCGCCACCAGGCCGGCCATGGAAAACACCACGAGCAGACGTATCCAGGAGACGATCTGCTCACCAATCGTCTGGCTGTCCGCCTGCTCGAACGATTGGCGCAGTCTGCTCAGCACATTCATCGAGTGCATTCCGGATCGGGAAGTCGCCGGCAGCAAGAGGCGCTTGGATCCATCTAGACTAGTCGGCGGAGGAACGTGCCGGATGGAACGACAGCCACTCGACATTGTGGTGATCGATGACCACGGTCTTTTCTCCAGTGGCTTGGAGTTGCTGCTCCATGCCGCGTCCAACGGTCAGGTCCGGGTAGTAGGTCGGACCGAGGACGCGAACGAAGCACTCACCCTGGTCCGCCAACACCAACCGGACGTGGCGATCATCGACCTGGCCATGCCGCCCCCCGGTGGCCTCGAGGCGATCCGGGTGGTGAAGCGGAACTATCCGCGGGTCGGCGTGCTGGCGCTGTCCGGCACCGAGGACATCGATGTGGCGATCGAAGCGCTGCGCGTCGGTGCCGATGGATTTCTGCCCAAGTCCTCCGAGCCCAAGGTGTTGCTGCCCCCACTGCTCGCCCTGGCCGCCGGCTGGTCGGTGATGCCCCGTTCGATGGCCGCGATCCTGGCCGCGGCCAAGCCCGGTCACGCCTCCCTCGAGCGGCTCACGCCCGAGGAGCGCAAGCTGTGGCGCCTGGTGGCCAAAGGCCTGGAGGGCAACGACATTGCCGCGCAACTGCTGGTGTCCGAGCGCACCGCGCGGCGGCTGATCGTCTCTCTGCTCCGGCGAATCGGCGCAGCCAACCGGATCGAGGCGGCCGCGCTGGCCGGCCGGGCCGGCCTGCTCGACGAGAGGTGGGACGAACATCCGGACTGAACCGCCGCGAAGCGTGGCCGGAGTGCCGGTGCGGCACCTGGCCGTACCCGGTACGGCGCTGGTCGCGGTGGCCGCGTTCGCCTGGGTACTGACGGTACGTCAGTCACACGGTATGACCACCGATCCGGGCACCATGGGCATGGACATCGCGGCGTTCCTGGCCATGTGGACCGCGATGATGGCAGCGATGATGTTCCCCTCCATCGCGCCGATCGCGATCGCCTGGACGCGCTCCATCACCGCCCGGTCCACCGGGCTGACCCGCGCCGCCCGACTCACCGGATTCACCTCCGGCTATCTGCTCGCGTGGGCGGGCTACGGGGTAGCCGCATACGGGCTGCTGAACGGCGCCGCGCGGTTCGCCGACGCACATCCGCACGCGGCGACATGGCTCGGCGCCGCGACCTTCGCCGCCGCGGGGATCTACCAGCTCACCCCGATCAAGGACGTGTGCCTCGTCCACTGCCGCTCGCCGCTGGCCCAGTTGGTGCACTTCGGTCGCTACACCGGGCCGTTGCGCGATCTGCAGGTCGGCCTGCACCACGGCGCCTACTGCGTCGCGTGCTGCTGGGCGCTCATGTTGGTGCTCGTCGCGGTCGGCGTCATGAACGTCGCGGTGATGGCCGCCATCGCGGCGGTGATCCTCATCGAGAAGATCTGGCGGCACGGCCAGATCTTCGGCAAAGCAGCGGGTGTCGGCCTCCTGCTCATCGCCACCGCGATCCCCGCCCATCCCGGCCTGGCCCCCGCACTGCACCACCGGGGCGGCGTGCCGATGGACATGCACATGGGCATGTGAGGGTCGGGCACCGCGTCAGCCGGAGCGGTAGTCGAAATCGCTGGCGAACGAGGCGTTCCGGCCACCACGGATCTCCCACTGCAGCTTCTCGTGCCGGGAGACCAGCAGATCGGCGTACATCTCGGTGCCCGGGTGATCGAAGCCCGGAATGCCGCACTGCACGTTGCCCTCATCGGAGGCGGCGCCCTCGGCCTCGATGATCAGGTACCCGGCCACGTCGATCCGCTTGCGCGCCGGGGCGTGCTCCAGGGTGATCCGCGCCGGGACGATCTCGTGCACCTCGCCGATCGCCGGGCCGTATTGGTCGGCCACCGAGCCGCCGACCCGCCCCAGGAAGATGTCCGCCAACGCCGCGCGCTGCTCGGGGGTGCCGCGCTCGTCGACGTAGATCACCACCTCCCACAGCGTGCTGGGCTGGACCTCGTCGTGGTAACGAATCGAGAGCACGGCCATCAGCCCGGCCAGGTCGACCTCACCGAAGTGCCCCTCGGTGATCGACCAGGACACCGCGCCGTAGCAAACCCCGTACGTGGACGGCCCGCCCGGCACCCCGCCGACACTGCGACAGGGGCAGATCGCCTCGCAGTTGCAGCCCTCGAAGTACGAGCCGCGCACGCGCCAATCGGTGCGGGTGGTGGTGGTCATGCGGGCACCTTAGCGAGCTAGGGGCTCAGGACCGCGGCTGGGATGAGCCGGGCGCCGGCCGCGGTTACAGGTGACGATGAATGCTTTCGATGCGACGTGGGCATCCACCATCGCCGGCAGCGATGCCCAGCTGGAGCTGCACGACCTCCGTCTCCGGATCCGTCCGGTGCGGGCCGACGACAAGGCGCTGATTCGCGAGGCGTTCACTCGCCTGTCGGAGCGCAGCCGGTACCTGCGGTTCTTCACCCCGA
This sequence comes from Sporichthyaceae bacterium, assembly GCA_035644015.1. Classification (GTDB taxonomy): domain Bacteria; phylum Actinomycetota; class Actinomycetes; order Sporichthyales; family Sporichthyaceae; genus DASQPJ01. The sequence continues at coordinate 11,124 of DASQPJ010000179.1, read as the reverse complement.
TGCATGGCCTCACCGAGCCCATGCTCACCGCGCTGACGGAGGTCGACTACATCGACCGATTCGCCTGGGTGGCGCTGGCCTGCGAGGGCGACCACGAGGCGCTGGCGGGGGTCGCGCGTTACGTGCGCCTCGAGGAACCGCGCAGCGCTGAGGTGGCCCTGACCGTGGTGGATCCTTATCAGGGCCGCGGCATCGGGCACCTGCTGCTCAACGCGCTGGTGCTGGCGGCCGTGCAGGCGGGGCTATCCCGCTTCGAGGGCGAGATTCTCGGTGAGAATCTCGCCATCCGCGCGGTGCTCGCCAACGCCGGCGCCGAATTGCGCCTGAGCGAGCGCGGGTCGTTACGTTTCGCGTTCGATCTCGCGCCCCGAGCCGACGCGCTACGCGCGCACCCGATGTACGACGTACTGCATCGACTGGCGTTGGGCGCCTCGGTTGCGTCACCGGCCGAGCCGTGGCCGTGCGGCGTCTCGAGACCGACCCACTTCGCTTAGCCTGGGTCCGTGCGCACCACACAACGGCCAACCCCGACCTCCGGCCTCACCCGCGACCTGCGCCCCGAGGAACTCGCCAGCTACTGGCGGGACGGGGCGGCGATCGTGCGCGGGATCCTGCCGCTGGACTGGATCGATGCGTTGCGCGAGGCCACCGACGCGCTGATGGCCGACCCGGCCACGCCGGGCATGGACTTCGCGGCGGGCAACGGGCCGCGGTTCTTCACGCTCACCTACGCCTGGCGCTACCACCCGACCTTCGCCGATTGGGCGCTGCGGGGGCCGCTGATCGAGCTGAGCCGGCAGGTGTTGCCGGGGGCGCGGTCGCTGACCCACTTCTTCGACCAGATCTTCGCCCGCGAGGCGGGCGCGACCAAGACCACGCCGTTCCACCAGGACCAGCCCTACAGCCCGGCGACCGAACCGGACCACTACTTCCGGCACTGGGTGCCGCTGGAGGTGGTGACCGCGGACTCCGGTGCGGTGCGCTACCTGCGCGGCTCGCACCGTGGCCCGACCTATCGCGCTCGCAGCTTCGACGAGGCCAACGTGGTGGCCTCGCTCTACGACAACGCCGAGTACTTCGAGGTGCTACCGGATTTCGCGGCGAACTACGAGGAGTACGACTGGCTGGTCGGGGAGGTCGAGCCGGGCGACGTGATCCTGCACCACCCGGGCGCCGTGCACGGCACCCTGCCCGCCACCCGCCCGGGGTCCCGGCGAGCGATTACCAACGTCTACGCCGACGAGCAGGTGCTCTGGGCCCCGCACCCCGGCGACGGCTTCCAGAACGAGGCCCTGATGGGGCATCAGCCGATGCCGGAGCTCTCCCCCGGGGACCCGCTGGAGTGCGAGCTGTTCCCGCGGGTGTGGACCGCCGACTGATCACCGCGGCAGGAAGGTCAAAGTCTCCGCGATGCAGGCCGGCTTGGGCGCACCCGGCACCTGCACCGCATAACGCATCGTCAGCAACGCACCGGTCTGTTTGCGGCTCACGTCGAGCACGGTGGCAGACGCATGCAGAACCGAGCCCACCGGCACGGTCGACGGGAAGCGCACCTTGTTCAGCCCGTAGTTGATCCGAGCGGTGGCGAAGTCCAGCGAGAACAACTGCCGCGCGAAGTACGGGATCAACGCCAGGGTCAGATAGCCGTGTGCGATCGTCGTCCCGAACGGCCCGTCCGCCGCGCGGACCACGTCGACGTGGATCCACTGGTGATCCTTGGTGGCACCGGCATACTCGTCGATGCGGGCCTGGTCGACCACGAACGGTTCGGTGGGCCCCAACGTCCGGCCCACCGCGTCGGCAATTTCCTCCAGCGAACCGAAGGCGTGCATCACAGGCGCTCGAAGATCGCGGCCAGGCCCTGCCCACCGCCGATGCACATGGTCTCCAGGCCGTAGCGCACCCCGCGCCGGGCCATTTCCCGGGACAACGTGGTGAGGATCCGGGTGCCGGTGGCCCCGACCGGGTGGCCCAGCGAGATCCCGGAGCCGTGCACGTTAACCCGGTCGAAGTCGCTCGCCGTCAGGCCCCACTCCCGCGTGCAGGCGAGCACCTGCGCGGCGAACGCCTCGTTGAGTTCGATCAGGTCGATGTCGGCGAGCTTGAGCCCGGCGCGGTCCAGCGCCGCCGCGGTGGCGGGCACCGGACCGATGCCCATGCGGGACGGCTCCACCCCGCCCAGGCCCCAGGACACCAGCTTCACCAACGGGCGCAGGCCGAGTTCCGCGGCCCGCTCCGGGTGGGTGACGAAGCACATGGCGGCAGCGTCGTTCTGCCCGCTGGCGTTGCCCGCGGTCACCGTCGACTCGGGGTCCTTGCCGCCGAGCACCGGGCGCAGCGCGGCCAACGTCTCCATGGTGGTGTCCGCCCGCGGGTGCTCGTCGCGGGTGACCATCGTGGGCCCGGCCTTACCCGGCACCGGCACCGGCACGATCTCCTCGTCGAAGACCCCGGAGTTCTGCGCGGCCACCGCCCGTTGATGCGAGCGCACCGCGAGTTCGTCCTGCTCCTCGCGCGAGATGCGGTACTCGCGACGCAGGTTCTCCGCTGTCTCCAACATCCCGCCGGGCACCGGGTAGTCACGGCCACCGGCGGTGGCCCGACCGCGGGCCAGCGCATCATGCAGGCTGACCGCCGGCGTCTTCACGCCCCAGCGCATGTCGGTGGCGTAGAAGATCACGTTGCTCATGCTCTCCGCGCCACCGGCTACCACCAGCTCGCTGGCCCCGGTGGCCACCTGCATGCCGGCCTGCAGCACGGCCTGTAACCCGGACCCACAGCGGCGGTCGATCTGCATGCCGGGAACGGTGATCGGCAGCCCGGCGTCCAGCGCCACCACGCGGCCGATGGCCGGGGCCTCGGCACTCGGGTAGCAATGCCCGAGCACCACGTCATCGATGGCGGCTGGGTCCACCCCGCCGCGTTCCAGCAGGCCGCGCAGCGCGATCTCGCCCAGCTGATGGGCCGTCAGAGCCTTGAACACCCCGCCGTAGCGACCGATCGGCGTGCGCACCGGCTCGCAGATCACCACATCACGCACGTCGTTCTCCTTCACATGAACCGTCCGCCGGACACCTCGAGCACGGTACCGGTCATGTACGAGGACAGATCGCTGGCCAGGAACAGCGCCACCGAGGCCACATCGCGTGGCTCGCCGACCCGGTGCAGCGGAATCTCGGCGACCTTCTGGTCCCAGATGTGCTGCGGCAGCGCCTCGGTCATCGCCGAGCGGATCAGGCCGGGCTGAATCACGTTGACCCGCACCCCGTGATGGGCCATCTCCTTGGCCGCGGCCTTGGACAACCCGACGATCCCGGCCTTGGCCGCGGAGTAGTTGGTCTGCCCGACCATGCCGACCTTGCCGGACATCGAGGAGATGTTCACGATCGCCCCGCGCTTCTGCTCGCGCATGATCGCCGACGCGGCGCGGGTGCCGTTCCAGGTGCCCTTCAGGTGCACCTCGATGACCTGGTCGAACTGATCCTCCGTCATCGTGCGCATGGTGGCGTCGCGGGTGATGCCCGCGTTGTTCACCATGACGTCCACCGAGCCGAACGCGTCGCGCGCGGTGGCCACCAACGCCTCCACGTCGGCCGAGTGCCCGACGTCGCAACGCACCCCGCGGGCCACCTCGGCGCCACCGAGTTGCTTGGCGGCCAGTTCCACGGTCTCCGGGTTGAGGTCGCCGAGCACCACCCGCGCGCCCTCGGCCACGAACAACTCCGCGATCGCGTACCCGATGCCCTGTGCGGCGCCGGTGACCACGGCCGTCCGGCCGGCCAACAGCGGCTGTCCCATGTGCGCTCCCTCTGTTCCTCAGCCGCGAGCGCGGCGTTGCGCGTCGCGGACCAATCCGCCGCCGATGATCAACCGCTGGATCTCGCTGGTCCCCTCGTACAACCGCAGCAACCGCACCTCGCGGTAGATGCGCTCCACCGGCACCTCCCGCATGTAACCGCTGCCGCCGTGGATCTGCACCGCGAGGTCGGCGACCTTGCCCACCATCTCGGTGCAGAACAGCTTCGCGGCCGACGGCCCGATTCGGGTGTCGGACCCGTCGACGTAGGCCCGGGCCACCTCGCGGACCATGGCCCGCCCGGCCATCACCCCGGTCTGCTGGTCGGCGATCATCGCCTGCACCAGTTGGAAATCCCCGATCGGGGTTCCGCCCTGGGTCGCCACCGCGGCGTAGGTGACGGACTCGTCCAACGCCCGCTGGGCGATGCCCACCGCGAACGCGGCGACGTGCACGCGGCCCGCGGCCAACGAGGTCATCGCCGCCCGGTAACCGGCCTCCTCATCGGCGCCGACCAGGGCACCCGCGGGCACCCGCACGTCGGTGAACGAGACGTCCGCAGTCCAGGCGCCCTCCTGGCCCATCTTCTTGTCCTTGGGCCCGACCTCGACACCGGGCGTATCCGCCGGGACCAGGAACACGGCGATGCCGGTGCCCGAGTCGTCGGCCGGCCGGGTGCGGGCAAAGACCACGAACAGGCCGGCGAGGGGTGCGTTGGTGATGAACCGCTTCTGTCCGTCGATCACCCACTCTTCGCCGTCTCGCACCGCCCGGGTGCGCAGCCCGGCCGGGTTGGAGCCCGCCCCGGGCTCGGTGAGCGCGAACGAGGCGACCACGTCGCCGGAGGCGAGGCGGGCCAGCCAGGTGGACTTCTGCTCCGGGGTGCCGAAGTTGACCAGGACCTTCCCGGCAATGCCGTTGTTGGTGCCGAACATGGAGCGCACCGCGACCGAGGTGTAGCCCAGTTCCATGGCCAACTCGGCGTCCTGCACCACGTCCAGGCCCAGCCCGCCCCATTGCTGCGGGATCGTGTAGCCGAACAGGCCCATCTCCGCGGCCTGCTTGCGCAGGTCGTGAGGCACCGCGTCGGCGTCCATAATTTCCTGCTCGCGCGGCATCACCCGGTTACGCACGAAGTCCCGGACCAGCGCCCGGATTGCCTCGAAGTCCTCGTCGGACACCTCGGGGGTGCGCGCCGCACGCTCGGTCATGCCACTCCTCCGCGATCCGCCAGGTCCCCCCAACCTAGACGGGCACGGTCAGGCCCTGCACCAGGCGTGTCATCTCCCGCTCGGACTCGCGGCGGGCGCGCAGCGGATGCGGGGAGTTGGCCATCAGCAGGATCAATTCAACCGACGCGGCGTGCAGCAGGTGCGCGATCGGGGCCACCGGCCGAGGGGGAACGCGACCGGAGTCCATCGCGCGTTTCAGGTAGTCGGTGAGCAGGCCCAGGCTGTTGCGTTCGCACAGCTCCCGCCAGCGGGACCAGCCCAGCACGGCGGGTGCCTCGATGAAGCTCAGCCGCAGCACCACCGGGTCCATGCACAGGTCGAACACCGCCCGGATGCCGGCCAGCAACGCATCGATCGGATCGGCGACCTTGGCCATGCGATCGATGGCGGCCGCGGACACCGACGCCTCGATGTCCTCGACGATCGTGGTGAACAGCGCGGTCTTGCCGTCGAAGTGGTGGTAGAGCGCCCCGCGGGAAACCCCGGCGCGGGTGATGATTTCCTCGATGCCGACCGCGGCGAAGCCCCGCTCGGTGAACAGTTCCCGACCGGCTTCGCACAACGCCGCTCGGGTACCCCGGGATCGCTCGAGCTGAGTGACCATCGTCATCACCCTATTCCACTTACATACCGCCAGTCGGTATGTACGATGCCGTCCAGCTGCATCGTGGCAGATCCGTGAAAGCTACGGGGGCACCGCCGACATGAAGGCCGTTCCAGAGGGCTCACCCGACCCCGGGTCCGGCTCCGTGCAGCACCCGACCCGCGCCGAACTGTCCGGCCTGGCCGACGCGATCGATGCCGACCTCGACCAGATCGCGGCGGCGGTCGCCGACGCGATCGAAGCACACGTGGCGGCCTACCGCCGAGACGACCCCACGCTGATGCCGCAGGTGGTCAGACACGCCCGGGACGTCTTCCAGGCCCTCGTGACATGCCTGCGCGAGGACCGCGCCCCGCAGCCCCAGGACCTGCCGGCCACCCCGGCGGCCGCGTTGAACCGGGTGAGCCACGGCATCTCGCTGGCCGACTTTCTGCGCGCCTCGCGCATCGCGACGATCATGTTCTGGAACCGACTGGTGCCGCTGCTCGGCCCGCATGCCTCTCCTGCACTGATCGCCCGCACGGTCTATCTGCTGCTACAGGTGATGGAGCTGTCCAGCTCCACCGGCGCGGAGGCATTGCTGGAGGCCGAGCAGTTCCGCGGCGCCGACCGGGACCGGTTGCGGCGGGATGTGGTGGAGGACCTACTCGAGGGTCGGCCGCCGTTGATCGGTCCGCGGCGCGGCATCCTGGACGCGGCGGGGCTGCGCCAGGACGTCCCGTTCGTGGTCGCATCCGTGCAGCCGATCCAGGCCGCCGAGGACACCGAGGTCTTGGGCCGGGTCCGCGCCGCGGTCCGGTTCGCCGAGGGCCGCACGGCCGGCGGCCTGTTGGTGATCCGCTACGACGAGGTGCTCGGGCTGTTTCCGACCACCGACGCCGGCACGGTACTGGCCGAGGGACTACGGGCCGCGCACCAGGAGTTGCGCCGCGTCGGGGTGGACGTGCGGGCTGGCATCAGCACGCCGCAGCTCGGCTGGGACTACGTAGCCCGCGGTCATCGGGAGGCGTGCACCGCCCGCGACGCAGTCGGCGAGAGTGGTGGGGTGTCCCGGGTGTCGGCGATGTCCGCGCTGAACTATCTGACCCTGCACGAGGACGAGACCGCCCGACGGCTGATCGATCCGCGGGTGCGCGCCTTCGTTGAGGACGAGTTGTCCTGCGGCGGCAGCTACCTGGAAACGTTGGACGCCTACGTGGGCGCCAACCTGAACGCCAAAGTCGCCGCCGAGCGGCTCGGCGTGCACGTGAACACCGCGTACTACCGCCTGGACCGGATTGCCGAACGCACCGGGCAGGATTTGCGCACGTTCGAGGCGGTCCTCGATCTGGTGGTCGCGGTGCGTCTGTTGCGCGGCCGCTCCCGCAACGATCGCTGAGCCCATTCGTCGTCGGACACCAAACGCGTCTGTGGGCGGCCCACTAACGGTGCGACCCGACGCGCGGTGACTCTGTGCTTGTTGCCGGAATTGTCCGGCAACGCGGCCCGTCTCGTCCCAGCAACAACGTCCCGGCGGGCGGGCACCTTCCGATCCCTGCGGAAATGAGGCTTAATAGTGTCTTCCACCAGAAGGCGCGCGGTTCTGCTCGCGCCCACCTTCGCCAGCGTCGCGCTGGTGATCTCCGCCTGTGGTAGCAGCGGTTCGAGCGTGGCGGAGCAACCTGCCGCCCCGGCCGACACGTCCTCCGCTGCTGCCCCGGCCGCCGCTCCTGCGGCCGCCGCCCCCGCCGCTGCCGCCCCGGCGGCCTCGGCTGCGGACACGTCTGCTGCTGCTCCAGCCGCCGCCGCTCCGGCTGCGAAGGCTGCTCCGGCTGCCAAGACGGCGAAGACCGGCAAGGTTGCTCCGGCCGCCAAGGCCGGTTCCATTGGCTCGACCACCAAGGTCAAGAGCAATGGCGAGTCGGACTCCCAGAAGGCGGAGAACCAGAAGATCTACGACGAGAAGGGCGGCGCCACCGACGTCGGCATCAGCAAGGACGGCATCCACCTCGGCTCGGTGAACATGCACGGCATGGCGCTGGGCAACGTGCTCGTCGGCCCGCAGGTGCGTGGCAACCTCGCCGCTGCCTCGGCCGTCAACGACCGTGGCGGCGTGCTCGGCCGCCGCATCAGCATCACCGACTGCGACGACGGTCCCGGCGAAGTTGCCCGGGCCAAGGCCTGCATCAAGAAGCTGGTGGGGCAGGACAAGATCTTCGCGATGGTCACCGGTGTGGACTGGGCGACCGCCTCGATCCACGACGACATGAAGCAGTACCACTTGCCCTACGTGGGTGCCTGGGCCTACTCGCAGACCGAGTGGCAGGACCCGTTCATGTTCCCGACCCACATGTCGATGATCCACGAGGCCATGGCCAACGCTCACTGGGTGGCCAACGTGATCCACCCGAAGACCTACGGCCTGGTGTGCTTGACCTCCCCGGAGATGCAGCTGGCCTGCAACGGGGTCTCGAAGATCCTCGACGCGACGGGCGCCAAGCTGGTCAAGCGCTCCGACGTCTCCATCTCCGAGACCTCGATGTCGTCTTACATCCTCGCGATGCGCGCGGCGAACCCGGACCACATCGTGCACTACGTCATCAACCCGTCGACCATGGCGAAGTTCATGGTCGAGGCCGCGCAGCAGGGCTACTACCCGCCGATGGGGATCTCGGGTAACCACCTGGCGGCTGAGGTACTCGGTTCGCTGTTCGGCAAGTGGCCGGTGGGTCGCTACTGGACCAACACCACCTACAAGCTGTGGGGCCCGGAGTTCATGGCCACCATGGCGAAGTACGCGCGTGGTAACCGTGGCACGAACCACCACATCGTGCAGGCCGGCTACAACGCCGTGAACATGTTCGCGCAGGCCGCCAAGCAGACCGGCCCGAACCTGACCCGGGACCGCCTGATGGCCACCCTGGGTAACGGCACCGTCTGGCAGGCGGATGCCTCGCTGGATCAGCGCTTCAGTTACGTCGCGTCCGAGCGCTCCGGCGACAACTGGAGTCCGAACTACGGCCAGGGCCGCGAGTTCATCTACAAGTACGACGGCACCAACACCGTGTCGAACCCGGACGGTTCGCCGCAGGGCTTCACCCCGGACGACAAGCAGTTCGTGATCCACACCAACTCGTAATCGCTGCGCGCAATACCTGACCCACGCGAGGGGCGGGCGCCGGACGGCGTCCGCCCCTTGTCTCGTGTGGGTGGGAATGGCGACTTTACATCTAAAAGATACTTGTAAAGTGATTGGACAATGCGTAGGCTCCTGTCAAGCGATCCGAAGGGAGCCCGGAATGAGCACGGCAACCATCCCCTCGCCCACGGCGAACCTCGCCTGGCGGGACGGCAAGCGGTACCTCTGGCTGCTCGGCGCACTGATCCCCTGCCTGCCGTTGCTCGGCTGGGGCCTGGTCTCGGCGACCGGGTGGAGCGTCTTCTGGTTCTCCGGGCCGCTGTTCCTGTTCGTCGTGGTCCCGCTGGCGGACTTCATCGTGCCGTCCGACCCGAACAACCCGCCGGAGGAGATGGTCCCCTCACTGGAGGCGGACCGGTACTACCGCTGGTTGACCTACGCCTACCTCCCCCTGCAGATCGGGGTGTTCATCTGGGGGGCCTGGATGCTCAGCAGGGGCTCGCTGTCGGTGGTCGACAAGATCGGCATCGCCTCGAGCCTCGGCGTCGTCGGTGGCGTCGCCATCAACACCGCCCACGAACTCGGGCACAAGAAGGAGGAGCACGAGCGCTGGTACGCCCGCGTCGCGCTCGCCCAGACCTGGTACGGCCACTTCTTCATCGAGCACAACCGCGGCCACCACGTGCGGGTCGCGACGCCGGAGGACCCGGCCTCCTCGCGCCTCGGCGAGAGCCTGTGGGCGTTCCTGCCGCGCAGCGTGCTGGGCAGCCTGCGCAGCGCGTGGCACCTGGAGCGCGAACGGATGGCCCGTTGCGAGAAGCGCACCTTCTCCCCCGCCAACGACGTCCTCAACGCCTGGTCGATGTCGCTGGTGCTCTGGGTTGGCGTCACGGTCGCGTTCGGGCCGGGAATCCTGCCGTACCTGGTGCTGCAGGCGGTGCTCGGCTTCTGGCTGCTGGAGGTCGTCAACTACCTGGAGCACTACGGGATGCTGCGTCAGCGCACGGCGTCCGGTCGCTACGAGCGGGTCGAGCCCCGGCACTCGTGGAACTCCAACAACATCGGCACGAACGTGCTGCTGTACCACCTGCAGCGGCACAGCGACCACCACGCCAACCCGACCCGGCGCTACCAGGCGCTGCGCGACTTCGAGACCGCCCCGGTGCTGCCCACCGGCTACGCCGGGATGATCGTGCTGGCCACCGTGCCACCGCTATGGCGCCGGGTGATGGACCGTCGGGTGCTCGCGCACTACAACGGGGACGTGACCCTGGCCAACATCGCGCCCGGCAAACGGGCGAAGCTGATGCGCCGTCACGGTGCCGTCGAGCACGCCGCGGCCTGAGGAGGACGACGATGGCGAAGTACCGCTGCCCCGGTTGTGGTTACGTGTACGACGAGGCGCTCGGCGCTCCCCGCGAGGGGTGGCCCGCCGGGACCGTACTCAACGCGATCGACCCCGAGTGGACCTGCCCGGATTGCGCCGTGCGTGAGGCGCAGGACTTCGTGCCGGTCGAGGAAGGCGCACGATGAAGATCTGGGTTTGCCTGCAGTGTGGCTTCGAGTACAACGAGGCCGAGGGCTGGCCCGATGACGGCATCGCGCCGGGTACTCGGTGGGAGGACATCCCCGAGGACTGGTCCTGCCCGGACTGCGGGGCGGCCAAGGCCGACTTCGACATGGTCGAGGTCACCCCGGCATGACCGCGGCGCAGCCCGGCTTCCGGGAGACCGTGCAGACCTTGCTGCACGAGCGTCTGCTGGACGCGGCCGCGGCCATCACCACCGAAGCCGGGTGGGGCACGGTGACCATGGCGAAGATCGCCGAGGTGGTCGGGGTCAGCCGGCAGACCGTGTACAACGAACTCGGCTCCAAACCGCAGATCGCCCGGGCGCTGGTCGATCGGGAACTGGCCCGTTTTCTCGAGGTGGTGCGCGAGCGCATGTCCGGGCAGCAGGAGTTGGGCGCCGCCCTGCAGGCCGCCTGCGAGGGCGCCCTGGAGACCTCGGCAGCCAACCCGTTGGTACGCGCGATTTTCGAATCCGCGCACAACGGCGGCAGCGACCTGCTGCCCCTGCTCACCACCGACTCCGCGGCGTTGATCACCGATGCCACCGGTTTCATCAGCCTGGTGATCGCCGAACAGAACTACCCGGTGTCGCTGTCCCCCGAACGGCTCGGGGTACTCGTGGAGAACCTGGTCCGTCTGACGCTGAGTCACATGATGCAGCCCTCCGCGAGCCCGACCCAGACCGCACGGGACGTCGGCTGGCTGGTCCGGGCCGCGCTGGCCTAAGGAACCTGTACCTCGCACAGGTGTTGGCCGTGGGTGACGCTGTCGCCGACCGATACGCGCAGATCCGTAATGACGCCG
>DASQPJ010000178.1:0-9602 GCA_035644015.1 Sporichthyaceae bacterium | reverse complement strand
GCCGATGCTGAAGACGAGCGCACCCTCGTGCGGCAACAGGAACGCGACCACCGCGGTGACGGCCAGCAGGATCACGATGATCACGTAGCAAACGATGCGGCCGCGCCGGGGCCGCCAGGTGCGCGGCAGCGCCGGGGCCATGGTGCTCAGAGCCGGCAGGCGTGGATGTCGGTCACCAGAATCGCCCGCGCCCCCACGTCCCACAGCGCGTCCATGATCCGCTGCGCGTCTTTGCGCGGCACCATCGCGCGGACCGCCATCCAATCGGTGTCCCGCAGCGGGGCCACGGTGGGCGATTCGATCCCCGGGGTCAGCGCGACCGCCGCGTCCAGCCGGGTCACCGGCACGTCGTAATCCATCATCACGTAGCGCCGGGCCACCAACACGCCCTGCAGGCGACGCAGCAACTGCTCCACCGCGGTGTCCTCACCGGCGCCGGCCCGTTGCACCAACACCGCCTCCGAACGCAGGATCGGCTCGCCGATGATCTCCAACCCGGCCTGGCGCAAGGTGGTCCCGGTCTCCACCACATCGGCGATGACGTCGGCCACGCCGAGCTGGATGGAAATCTCCACCGCGCCGTCCAGCCGGATCACCTCGGCGCTGACCCCGTGCTCGGCCAGGTGCTTGGCGACCAGCCCGGGGAACGAGGTGGCCACCCGCAGGCCGGCGAAATCCTTCACGTCGTTGCCCACACCGGGCAGGGCCGCGTAGCGGAAGGTGGAGGCGGCAAAGCCCAAGGCGAGCAGTTCCTCGGCCGGGGCACCGGAATCCAACAGCAGATCGCGCCCGGTGATACCGATGTCGAGGCGGCCGGAGCCGACGTAGATGGCGATGTCGCGCGGCCGCAGGAAGAAGAACTCGACCCCGTTGTCCGGGTCGGCCAGCACCAGTTCGCGGCCGTCGCTGCGCTGCCGGTAACCGGCCTCCTTGAGCATGGCGGAGGCGGGATCGGCCAGCGAACCCTTGTTCGGCACCGCAATGCGCAGCATGTTCTCCCCCGAAATATGTCAGAGGTGAGCGTATACGTCGTCCAGCTTCAAACCGGTCGCCAGCATCAGCACCTGCAGGTGGTACAGCAGCTGCGAGATCTCCTCGGCGGTCTTGGCCGCGCCCTCATACTCCGCGGCCATCCAGACCTCGGCGGCCTCCTCGACCACCTTCTTGCCGATGCTGTGCACCCCGGCCTGCAGCGCGCGCACGGTGCCCGAACCGGGGTCCCCGGCCGCGGCCTTCGCGGTGAGCTCGGCGAACAGCTCGTCGAACGTCTTCACGGTGCGCATTCCCCTGCCTGACCTCGGACGGATATGAGCCGAACGGAGGAGTCGAATCCGGCCCGACCGGATGATCCCACCCGCCCCGCTTGCGCCCACCATGAACCCACAGACATCACACGGCACACAACGGGGGACCTTTCACATGTCGATTCGCCGCGGTCAGAAGAACGACGAGGCGTCGCCGGAGAAGGTGCCTGCTCAGGCAGGCCCCAAGAACGCCGCTGCGCCCGCCGCCGAGCAGGCCGCGCCTGCTGTGCCGGTGCCCGCGCAGCCGAAGGTGGAGAACACCCAGGACCAGATTCGCCGGTTGGCGACGCTGCGTCAGCTCGGCGTGCTGAACAACGAGGAGTTCGAGAACCTGACTGCGCTGCTGCTCGACCTGCCGCGCGCGTAGTACGACCCGGGGGACGGCCCCGGCCGCGATCACACCTTCGCGGCCGGGTGCTCCCTGAGGGCGAGCGCAGTGATTACCGCCGCCTGCGCGGCCTCGTAACCCTTGTCCTCCTTGGAACCCGGCAACCCGCTGCGGTCCATCGCCTGGGCGTCGGTGTCGCAGGTCAACACCCCGAACCCGACGGGGATCCCGGTTTCCACGCAGACTTGGGTCAATCCCAGGGTCGCCGCCTGGCATACGTACTCGAAGTGCGGTGTGCCCCCGCGGACCACCACGCCCAGCGCCACCACCGCATCGTGCGTGGCGGCCAGTCGGCGGGCCGCGACCACCAGCTCGAAGGTGCCCGGCACCCGGATCTCTGTGTGATCGACGATCTGAGCCTCCGTCAGCGCCCGGCGGGCCCCGGACAGCAGTCCGCCCATCACCTGCGCGTGCCACTGCGCAGCGACGATCGCCACCCGCAGTCCACTCGCCTCGGGCGTCTGCAGCGTGGGTAGTCCGGCCCCGCTCACGTCCACTCCCCGCCGCCGTCGTAGGGATCGCCGGACTCCCCGCACTGGTCCCAGGCGGGCAATACGTGGCCCATGCGTTCGCGCTTGGTGCGCAGGTAGTGCTCGTTCTCCACGGTGGGCGCGATGAAGGACGCCACCCGATTGGCCACGGTCACCCCGTAGGCCTCCAGCCCCTCGCTCTTGCGCGGGTTGTTGGTGATCAGCCGGATCGAGCGCACCCCGAGGTCCTCCAGAATGCGTGCGCCCACGCCGTAGTCGCGCGAGTCCACCGGCAGGCCCAGTTCCAGGTTGGCGTCCACCGTGTCGTGTCCGCCGTCCTGCAGCTGGTAGGCCCGCAGCTTGTGCGCCAGGCCGATGCCGCGTCCCTCGTGTCCACGCAGGTACACCACGATCCCGCGGCCCTCGGCCTCGATCCGGGTCAGGGCGGAACGCAGCTGCGGACCGCAGTCGCAGCGCAGCGAACCGAACGCGTCGCCGGTGAGGCACTCGGAGTGCAACCGGACCAACACGTTCTCCCCGCCGCGCACATCGCCCTTCACCAGCGCGACGTGCTCGTCCTCGCCGTCGATGGGCAGCCCGTCCTGAGTGCGGTCGGCGTAGGCGAAAGCCCGGAATTCCCCGCCCACGGTGGGCAATCGGGTCTCCGCCAGGCGCACCACCCGGGATTCCAGCCGCCGCCGGTACACCACCAGGTCGGCGATCGAGATCAGCGCCAGGTCATGCTCACGGGCGAAGGTGATCAGCTCCGGCAGCCGGGACATGGTGCCGTCCTCGTTGACCACCTCGCAGATGACCCCGGCCGCGCGCAGTCCGGCCAACCGGGCCAGATCCACCGAGGCCTCGGTGTGGCCGGGGCGGCGCAACACCCCGCCCTCCACTGCCCGCAGCGGGAACACATGGCCGGGTCGGGTCAGCTCCCAGGGCTCGGTGGCGGAGTCGACCAGCACCTTGATGGTGTGCGACCGGTCGGCCGCGGAGATACCGGTGCTCACTCCGTCCCGGGCGTCCACGGACACCGTGTACGCGGTCTTCTTGCGGTCCTGGTTGACCGTGGTCATCGGCGGCAGGTTCAGCCGGTCCAGGTCCGGCGCGGGCATCGGCACGCAGACCACGCCGGAGGTGTGCCGGATCATGAACGCGAGCAGTTCCGGGGTGGCCTTGGCCGCCGCGAACACCAGGTCGCCCTCGTTCTCCCGGTCCTCGTCGTCGACCACCAACACGGCCTTGCCGGCGCGGATGTCGGCCACGGCCCGTTCCACGGGGTCGAAGCGAAAACCGGGCGTGATCAGCGAGGCAACCGGACGGGGCGGGCGGTTGCGGCGCGGCAGGTTCTCACCGGGGACGATGATGCCGGGGTAGCCACTGCGCTCCTCATCCGGTCCCACCACACTCATCGGGCACCGCCGGGCAACAGCCGCTCGACGTACTTGGCCAGCACGTCCACCTCCAGGTTCACCGCGTCGCCCGGCACGCGCCGGCCGAGCGTGGTCAGTTCCAACGTCGTGGGGATCAGCGACACCGTGAACGAGCTGGGTCCCACCGCGGCCACGGTAAGGCTCACCCCGTCGACGGTGATCGAACCCTTCTCCACCACGTAGCGCAGCAGGTCGGTCGGGGCCCCGATCTCGACCACGTCCCAGTGCTCGGCGGGATCGCGTCGCAGCACGGTACCGACCCCGTCCACGTGGCCCTGCACGATATGCCCGCCCAGCCGGGTGGCCATGGTGACCGCGCGCTCCAGGTTCACCGGGGCACCGGGCGCCAACCCCCCGAGCGCGGAGCGCACCAACGTCTCCTGCATGACGTCCGCGGTGAACTCCCCCTCGCCGTGGGCGACCACGGTCAGACACACCCCGTTGACCGCGATCGAGTCGCCGTGCCCGGCATCGGAGGTCACCAATGGGGCGCGCACCCGCAGCCGGGCGGCGCGGTCCAGCTGTTCGACGGCGAGCACCTCGCCGAGTTCCTCGACGATCCCGGTGAACATCAGGCCTCCCAGGTGGTCGGCCGGGCTACCAGACGCACATCGCTGCCGATCGGGGTGACCTCGTCCAACCGCAGCCGCAGCGCGGCATCCAGGGTGGGCGCGCCGGGGCCGGCCAACGTGGACAGTCCCCCACCGCCGATGAGCAACGGGGCCACGTAGCCAACCACGCGGTCCACCAGTCGCTCGGCCAGGAAACTACCCGCCACCCGTGCACCACCCTCCAGCAGCACCGAGACGATCGCCCGCTCGTGCAGCAGCCCGAGCGCGCGGGCCAGATCCAGGCCTGTCCCATGCAACGCGCGGGGTACCGCCAACACTTCCGCACCGGCCTTGCGCAGTGCGGCGGCATTCTCCCCGCCGACCGCGTCCTCGGCCACCAGCACCCAGGTCGGGGCGATGTCATCGAGCAACCGAGCGGTGGTCGGGGTCCGCGCGTTGCTGTCCAGCACCACCCGGACCGGGGGGCGCGCAGCGTCGTGTTTTCGCACCCCCAGGTGCGGGTCGTCGGCGAGCACGGTGCCGGACCCGACCAGCACCGCGTCGGACTCCGCGCGCAACCGGTGGACGTCGGCGCGGGACTCCGGGCCGGTGATCCAGCGGCTGGTGCCGTCAGCGGCGGCGATGCGCCCGTCCAGGCTGGCCGCGTACTTCCAGGTGACGAAGGGGCGCCCGCGGCGCACATAGGTCAGCCAGGCCTCGTTGACCCGCTCGGCCGCCTCGGCCAACAGCCCGGTCTCCACCTCGACGCCGGCCTCGGTAAGCGCGGCCACCCCGCCGGCCGCGGTGGGGTTCGGGTCGCGCACCGCGACCACCACCCGAGCCACGCCGGCCGCCAGCAGGGCCTGCACGCAGGGCCCGGTGCGCCCGGTGTGATTGCACGGCTCGAGGGTGACCACGCAGGTCCCACCACGGGCACGGGAGCCGGCTTGGGCGAGCGCCTCGACCTCGGCATGCGGGCCACCGGCGTAGGCGTGGAAGCCCTCCCCGACCACCTCGCCGGCCGCGTCGAGCACCACCGCGCCGACCACCGGATTGGGACTGGTGGTGCCCAGGCCGCGCGCCGCGAGCGCGATCGCCCGCTGCATCGCGTCCCGCTCTACGGCCTCACTCACACCCCGAGTGTGCACTTGTGCACCTGATACCGGCCAGTAGGGGTGCGCAGCTACACACTCGGGGTAGAAGCGCAGGCTCAGGTGCGGCGGGCTGCCGCGGTGGCGGCGGCGCGCAGGGCATCGATGGCGGCGGCGGGATCGGTGGCGCCGTAAACCGCGGAACCGGCGACGAACACGTCCGCGCCTGCCTCGGCGCACTGCTCGATGGTGCGCGCGTCCACGCCGCCGTCCACCTGCAACCACACCTGCAGGTTGGCGGCCGAGATGAGCTCGCGGGCCCGGCGGATCTTGGGCAGCACGAAGTCCAGGAACGACTGCCCGCCGAAGCCCGGTTCGACCGTCATCAGCAACAGCATGTCCAGCTCGCCGAGCACGTCGGCGGCGGCCTCCAACGGGGTGGCCGGCTTGAGCGCCATACCGGCGCGGGCGCCGGCCTTGCGCAGCGCCCGGGCCAAGCGGGCCGGGGCGTGCGCGGCCTCCAGGTGGAAGGTGACGCTGCCCGCGCCGGCCTCCGCGTAGGCCGGGGCCCAGCGGTCCGGGTCGGCAATCATCAGGTGACAGTCCACCGGGGTCGACACGCGCTTGAGCAGGGCCTCGACCACCGGTAGACCCAGGGTCAGGTTGGGCACGAAGTGGTTGTCCATCACGTCGACGTGCAACCAGTCGGCGTGCCCGGCGACCCGGTCGCACTCCTCGGCCAATTTTGCGAAGTCCGCGGACAGCAGACTCGGCGATATCTGACAGTGCGTCATCAGGTCTTCGTCCCTGCCTCGGCCCGCCGCGCCTCGGCCCGTCGTGCCGACCCGAGTTGCCAGGGCACGTTGGTGACCATCACGCCGGGTTCGTAGAGCAGCCGCGCTTTCAACCGCAGCGCGCTCTGATTGTGTAGCAACTGCTCCCACCAATGCCCGACCACGTACTCGGGCAGGTACACGCACACCACATCGCGCGGGCTGTCCCGGCGGATGTCCCGGATGTAATCCAACACCGGTCCGGTGATGTCCCGGTACGGGGAGTCCAACACCTTCAACGGCACCGGGATTTCCCGCTCCCCCCACTCCTTGAGCAGCGCCGCGGTGGCCTCCGGACGCACCTGCACGGTGATCGCGGTCAACGTGCTCGGCCGGGACGCCCGGGCGAAGGCCAACGCCTTCAGCGTCGGGGTGTGCAACCGTGAGACCAGCACCACGCCGTGGATATTGCTGGGCAGGGTGCCCGCGTCCGGCGGTGGGAGGAGCTCACGCTTCACCCGCTGGTAGTGCCGACGAATGGCCTTCATCAGCACGAACAGCACAGCCATCGCGATGCACGCCAGGTACGCGCCGCGGGTGAACTTGGTGACCAGCACGACCACCAGCACCACGCCGGAGAAGGTCAACCCGGTGGCGTTGATGACCCGGCTGGTACGCATCCGCCGGCGCGCGACGGGGTCCTGTTCGGTGCGCAGCAATCGGGTCCAGTGCCGCACCATGCCGGTCTGGGACAGCGTGAAGGAGACGAAGACGCCCACGATGTAGAGCTGGATCAGCCGGGTCACCTGGGCGTCGAAGGCGTAGATCAGGAAGCCCGCCATCACGGCCAGGCCGACGATGCCGTTGCTGAACGTCAACCGGTCACCGCGGCGGTGCAGTTGCTTGGGGGCCAGTTCATCGCGGGACAAGATCGAGGCCAGCACTGGGAAGCCGTTGAATGCGGTGTTCGCAGCCAGCACCAGGATCAACGCGGTGACCCCGGCGAGGTAGACGAACGGCGCCGAGCCGTCGCCGAACACCGCCGCGGCAACCTGGGCGATGATCGGTTTCTGTTCGTAGTTCGGCCCGGCCGGGACGCCATTGATGAGCACGTCGGTGTCCGGGTGCTCGGCAAGGCGGGCATGGGTCATCAGGCCCAGTGCCACCAGCCCGGCGAACATGGTGACCGCGATGCCGCCCATCATCACCAGCGTGTCCGCGGCGTTCTTGGACTTGGGCTTCTTGAACGCGGGCACACCATTGCTGATGGCCTCGACGCCGGTGAGCGCGGCACAGCCGGAGGAGAACGCGCGCAACAGCAAGAAGAACAGTGCGAAGCCGGTAACGGAGGTCTTCTCCGAGTGAATCGTGTAATCCGCGGTGGGCGCGCGCAGGTGATCGTTGAGCACCACTTGGCGGAACAGGCCGATTCCGACCAACGCCACCACACCGAACATGAACCCGTAGGTGGGGATGGCGAAGGCGATGCCGGACTCGCGCACCCCGCGCAGGTTCATCAGGGCCAGCAGCACCACCAGGCCCAACGCAATGGTCAGCCGGTGGTGCACCACGAAGGGCACCGCCGAGCCCAGGTTGTCCACGCCGGCGGACACCGACACCGCGACGGTGAGCACGTAGTCCACCAGCAGCGCGGCGGCCACGGTGACCCCGGCGCCGACACCGAGGTTGGTGGTGGCCACCTCGTAGTCACCACCGCCGCTGGGGTAGGCGTGCACGTTCTGCCGATAGGACGCGACGACGGTGATCATCATCAGCACGACGGCCGCGGCGATCCACGCGCTGTAGTGGTAGAAGCTCACCCCGGCCAGGGAGAGCACCAGAAAGATCTCCTGGGGCGCATACGCCACCGATGACAGGGCGTCACTGGCGAACACCGGCAACGCGATGCGCTTGGGCAGCAACGTGTCGCCGAGCCGCTCGGAGCGCATCGGGGCGCCCACGAACAGCCGCTTCGGGAGCTGCCTCAGCTTGCCGCGCACGGGGGTCATCCTGCCGGAGCCCGGGCCGTGCTCCGGTCACCGGGACTCACGGCGCGCTAGGCAGGGGCTGGTACCGCAGTCGACGCAGCGACCGATCTCACCGGGGGTACGTACTCCGGCAGTCCGCGGTAGACGCGGATCGACTCAATGCACACGCCGATGTTCCCGACTGCCATCAGCCAGTACACCGGCCGGCAGAACGAGTTGTCGGACAGCATCATCCAGGGCCAGAAGCCCACGGACAGGACGAGATAGCCCCAGAGGATGAACTCGGACATGCCGCGCCGACTGCCCCGCGACTTCATCATCGAGATGTTGAACGCCGAGGCCATGATCACCGTGGTGGTCAGGCCGTAGTACTCCAGTGGGTCGTTGGTGATCTCCTGGAACCAGCGGAAGATGCCGAACACCATCGCCTGCAGCACCGCGTAAATCAGCACGGCCCGTAGCAGATCGTCGGTTCCGAAGAGCTCTCGACGACCCCAGCGCAGGATCTGACAGATCACTACCACCTCGAAGATCGAGAACACGATCAGCCCGACCCAGAACAGCTTGAGCAACCAGAAGTCATGATCCTCGGAGTCGAACCAGGACCGGTAGGACGCGACGAACGTGGTGTCGTGGGCGAAGTTCCACAGGTTGGTGGCCAGCGGGATGCAGAAGGTCTTGTCCCGGGCGCCGCGTCGCATCGCGCCGAGGTACTGCATGTAGCCGCCGGCAGCAGAGACGGCGGCCACGATCAGGATCAGGCCGAGCCGGTCGTGGGTGTGCTGGATGACGGTCTGGGGGTCGTACCCATGGTCCACCCGGACATCATGGCCCGTGGCAAATGGTCGCGTCCACGATTGTTGATGTATTGACAAGTCCGGCCGGGCGGAGAAGTCTCAGCCCGTGGCCACCGTCCTGGACGCCGCGCGGCCCGGCGTGCTGCGACGACCGGTTCACCCCCGCGCGTTCGCCGTGGTGGGCGCGGCTACCGCCCTGGTCGTGTTCGTCGTGCTCAGTGCGGATCGCGGGCCGGAGGGCAGCATCCGCACCGTCCGCCCGGTGCCCGAGGCCCACCCGTCGTTGTGGGGCTTCACCCACTGGATCGCGCTGGTGCAGATCGCCACCTTGGTCGCCACCAGCCTGTTCCTGGCCTGGTTCCTGATCTGGTCGCGCCGCCACGGCCGGCTGCATCCGGCGCTTCCGGTGCTCGGGGCGTTGTTCGTGATGGGTCTGCTCACCGACTCGTTCGCGAACTGGACGTCGTCCGCGGCGATGAACCCGGACCTGCTGCACTACCCCACCGATTGGTGGTTCTTCTCGGTCTCGCCCACCGTCGAACCCCTGATCAACACCGTGGCCTACCCGTACCTGTTCCTCGGGCCGGCGTTGGCCGTGGTGCGGCTGCTCGGTCGTCGCCCGACCCCATTGCGGCACCCACGGTGGACGGCCTTCGCAATCACCTACCTGGTGGCGTTGCCGATCAATCTGGTGCTGGTCAACCTGTTCATGGTGCGCATCGAGTACTGGACCTACACCCAGATCCCCGGCTGGGCTGCGGTGCGTGGCGGCACGGCCTGGCAGTACCCGTGGACGGACACCCT
>DASQPJ010000177.1:0-21099 GCA_035644015.1 Sporichthyaceae bacterium | reverse complement strand
TCTCTGTCTGCCTGACGCGACTGTTAGTACGGCCTGGAGGTGGGGAGGGGCCGGGGCCGCGGGGTCGGTGCGGGTGGTCCGGGGCGGAGGTAGTCGGGCACGTTGGGTTGGTGCGGGTGGTCAGGGGCGGAGGTCGGTTGTCGCTGGTCTGACCCGCACCATAAGGGTCAACCCCGGACCACCCGGGGTGTTGATCCGGCCCCGGCCAGGTACCTGTACCACCCACCCCGAGAAACCACGTCATCCGAGAAACCGAGCGGGCGGCCGCACATCACCGCGGGGGTGATCATCTTTGACTGATTCTGGGTCTATTCCTTTACAGAGATGGAAAGTGTGGCACCGGAACTGTCGGTGGTGGTCCGTAGGTTCGATGCATGGAACAGGCCACCCTCTCCGGCGCGCGGGCCAATCATGCGTCCGTGATGGACGCGGTCGAGGGTGGGCTGTGGCGGCTGGGCAACGACGAACTGCTGGCGTTGGCACGCACCAGCATGATGACCCAGGCGCAGTCGCAGGCCGCGCACCTGAGCGTGGTGGCCGAGATCGAGGCCCGCGGTGTCGCGGCGTCGGTGGGTGCGTTGGACACCAAGAACCTGCTGCGCACCAAGCTGAACATCACCCCGTCCCTGGCCGCCGAGCAGGCCCGACTGGCCGCGGCGTTCGCTGCCGGCGCCGCGGACACCGGCCAAGCCCTTGCCGAGGGTCGCATCCATTACGAGCAGGCCACGACCATCGTGAGGATCCTGGGCGCGCTGCCGACCAAGGCGACCGTTGAGGACCACGCGTTCGCGCAGAAGGTGCTGCTGGAGGCCGCCGAGAAGGTCGACGCCAAACGGTTGCGCAAACTCAAACGGTCCCTGCACGACGGCATCGACCCCGACGGCCCCGAACCCACCGAAACGCGTAAGGCCTGCACCGCCCATGTCCGGGACAACGGGGACGGCACCGAGACCCTCACCTGGACCGACACGGTCGATGCGATGGCCATGCTCCGCGCGGTCATCGAGCGCCACTACGCCCCGGTCCAGGGCGAACCGGATGAGACCCCGTGCACGCCCGGTCAGCGCCGCGCCGCCGCCCTACGCGAAGCCATCGCGCTCGTCCTGCGCACCGGGCAACTCCCCAAACGCCGCGGGCAGCGCCCGCACCTCAACGTGACCCTGACTGCCGCCACCCTGAAGGGTGAACCCGGTGCCCCGCCCGCCACCACCTCCGGCGGGCAGGTCCTCACCCCCGCCCAGGTGCAACGGATCGCGTGTGACGCCGATGTCACCCCGATCATCCTCAACGGCAAGGGTGTCCCCCTGTGGGTCGGCCGGAAATACCGCACCGTCACCCCCGGCCAGTGGACCGCACTCGTCGTCCGCGACGGGGGTTGCGTGTTCCCACAGTGCGACCGACCACCCGACCTCTGCGAAGCGCACCATCTGATCCCCTGGTTACCGGACCTCGGACCTACAGACCTCGACAACCTTGCGTTGTTCTGTTTTGGTCACCACGACGTCGCCCACGAACAAGGGTGGCACGCCCGCATGGGACCCGACGGGCACCCCGAAGTGATCCCCCCACCATGGGTCGACCCGCAGCAAAGACCACGCCGCAACGAGTACTGGCGCATCCAACGCCAACTCACCCTCGGCATCGACTTGCCCCGACCCTGAGACCTGTCATCCGGCAGTAGAAGTCCGGGGCACCGGGTTCTGTCGGGATGCCTGGGTACGGTCGGCTCATGAGCGAACTGCTGAGCACCTTCCGGAAACTGCACCAAGGCCCGGACCTGCTGCGCCTGGCCAACGCCTGGGATGCGGGCAGCGCCCGGCTTGCCGAAAGCGTGGGGGCGCCCGCGGTGGCGACCACCAGCGCCGGCGTGGCGTGGTCGCTCGGTTATGCCGACGGCGGGCCGATGCCCGCCGGTGCCGCCCTCGCCGCCGCGCACAACATCGCCCGGGTGCTGAGCGTGCCGCTCACCGTCGACTTCGAGGACGGCTACTCGGCGGACCCGTCCGTGGTGGCCGGGCACATTGTGCAGTTGGTGCACAGCGGGGTGGCGGGTATCAACATCGAGGACGGCGCTGAGGCGCCGACGGTGCTGGCCGCCAAGATCGAGGCGATCAAGAAGGCTGCGGCCGGCGCCGGCGGGGACATTTTCGTCAACGCCCGGACCGACGTGTACCTGCGTGGCCTGGCGCCCGAGGGCGCCCGAGTGGCGGAGGTGTTGGCCCGCGCCGAGCTCTACCGCAACGCCGGCGCGGACGGGTTGTTCGTGCCGGGCATCTGTGTGCGGGACGAGATCGGCCAGGTGGTCGACGGTGCGGGCCTGCCGCTCAACGTGATGGATTGGCCGGGTCTACCGGTGGCGGAACTCAGTGCGCTGGGGGTGCGCCGGCTCAGCGCCGGGGCCGGCATCGCGGCGACACTGTGGGGAGTTGCGCGCGAGGCGATGCAGTCGTTCCTGGCCGGCGGTGCCCCGCCGGCGGGGCACCGCGCCATGGAGTACGGCGAGATCCAACAGTTGTTCAGCTAGCAGCTCCGTACTGGTCGTGGCGCTTGAACCAGGCCATGTCGCCCTCGTTGCGGCCGGACGGCGCCCGGTCGAGCCACTGCCACATGCCCCACAGGGCGTCGAGGCCCCGGGCGTGCGCGGAATACGTGTGGAAGACGGCGCCGTCCTCCAGAGCGAATGCGCTCATGCCCGGGCCTTCGAACGGCAGGTTCGCGGGGTCGACCTGCCAGCCCTCCAGCGCGCGGAAGTTGTACGACTGACCGGCGGCGACCGACTCCTCGGTGAACGAGGCGTTGAAGTCGAAGTTGAAATCGCTCGGCGCCGACGACGCCCACGGGAAGCTCCACTGCATCCGGTCCCGGTAGGCGAGCAGTTTCTCCAGCGGGGCACGGGAAACAGCGGTGAACGCGACGTCATGGTTCTGCAGGTGCAGGTGCGTCTGGTTGAAGGTATCGGCGCAGCTGGAGCAGCTGGGGCAGCCCTCGTCCCAGTGCGGCGCGTACATGAAGTGGTAGACGATCAGCTGGGAGCGGCCACCGAACAGCTCGGCCAGGGTGGCGCTGCCGTCCTCGGTGTCGAATCGGTAGTCCTTCTCGACGGGCACCCAGGGCAGCTCGAGGCGGCGTTGCCGAAGTTCGTCGTTGCGTCGGGTCAGTTCCTTCTCCGCCTCGAGCAGTTCGAGGCGTTCCTTCAGCCACTGCTCGTGGGTTGCGGTGCGGTGCTCGGTCATGGTCGTGCTCCTTTCCGATCGGGCGCTCAGTCGTCGGTACCCGCGTTGCCGCCGGGAGCGGCGACCGCGAGGCGAGCGAGGTAGTGGTCCCAGCCCCGGGTGTGATCGCTGACCGCGTCCTCGGGCAGGCCGCGATGCACGAGGCGGACCCGGGTCTTCTCGCCCTCCGGGTGCAGCGAGATCTCGATGGTGCTCGAGCCGGGCGGGATCGGGTGCCCCGGCTCGTCCCAGCCGAAGGTGAACACCACCTTCTCCAGCGGCACCACCTCGAGGTACTCGCCCACGGCTTGGTGGCGGCCCTTGACGAGCACCCGGTGCACGCCGCCGGGCCGGACGTCGATCTCGGCAACCGTGCCCTGCCACTCGACGTGGCGTTTCGGATCGGTGAGGAACGGCCAGATCGTTTCCGGGGTGGCTGCGATCATGATTTCGCGTACTAGCTCGGCCATCAGCTGCTGCCTTTCGTCGCTCGCTTACGGTTTTCTGCTGCCTCGGCGACGTCGCGCAGTCGCTCCAGACCCGACGTCCAGTAGTCGTCGAGGAACGCGCGCAGCTCCGCCATCGTGTCGGTGTTCGCCCGGTACAACCGCCGGGTGCCCTCACGTCGCTCAGTCACCAACTCGGCCTCCTTGAGCACGGTCAGGTGCTGCGAGATCGCCGGCCGGGTGACGTCGGGAAACCCCTCGGCGATCTCACTGGCCGGCAACTCCTGTGACCACACCAGGCGAAGAATCGCCCGACGGCGGGGTTCGGCGAGTGCCTTGAGGGCGGCGTCCATGGGGCTAACGTTAGATGCTGCTTACGTAAGTGTCAACTGACGGAGTTCGCCCTCAGGAACAGTTGCCGTTGTCGGCGGGCAGATGCAGCCGGGAGGCCAAGGTGTAGGTACCGGGGCCGTCGACCCTGACCGAGGTCCAGGGGCCGCGGGCCTGCACGCAGCCGGCCTTGCCCTCGCTGCCCTCGCGGTCCAGCGCGAACAGCGGAGACCAGCGGATCTGCAGCGCGACGGTGCCGGCGCGTGCGGTGCTGAAGGTGATCTCGTCGGGCCCGAGGTCCTGCAGCATGGCGCCGCGGACCAATGGCTTGGCCCCGCGCACCTCGAACACCTCCCAGCGGGCGTCGCGCCACACCGACTGCAGGTAGGGCAGATCGGAGCGGACCAGGTCGGCCTCAGCCTTGGCGGCGAAATCCAACGAGGCCTGCGTGGGCAGTGCCACCCAGCGCACCGCGAGGTCGTCCAGGAACGTGCGGTAGTTGCTTCGGTTCAGCGTTCCGTCGTAGAAGAACGGGTTCGCGCCCCGGTCCGCCTGCCGATCCCAGCCACGGGCGATCGGCACTGTCGGCGCCACGTAGGCCGCCGACCAGTGCGTGGATGGATCGACGATCTCCGCGCGTTGGCCCAGCGCCTGCGGCCCGGCCAGCCGGGAACGCAACGCAAGTTCGTCGAGCAACGAGGCGTAGTACTCCCGGCCCGCCTGGGGGCCGGCGGCCCTGGCCAGTTGGACGCCCAGATCGGTGACCGGCCAGACCATGGCCAACGCGGCGAGGCAGGTGCCCAGCGCACGGCGCCATACCCGGCGATGCACCCTCGGCAGGCGGACGGTGGCGAGCACCACCGGACCGGCACCCAGCCAGATCAGCCGCATCATGTTGGTGCCCACCGCGGTCGGCAGCACAGCGGCGCCGATGGTGGCGAGGGCGAACACCGCGGCCCCGACCCGGATCGCTCGCTCCGGACAGAGCGCGGCGACGGTGGCGATGGCGATGAGCGCCACCAGGACATGCCACCAGGGGAAATCCATCGTGCCCGTGCCCTCGTGGAAGGCCAACGCGACGGCTCCGGCGACGGTGAGCAGCACGGCGGACATACCCACCGCGGCCCGCCGCCGGGTGGTGTCGACGATCGCGACAGTGACCGCGATCAACCCGAGCCACAGCCCGGCCAACGGGCTGAGCAGGCAGCTGCAGACCGCGGCGAGTGCGGCCCACCGACCCCGTCTTCGGTGCAGGAGTGCGGCCGCGACGACAGCCGCGGCCAGGCCGAGGGCGAAGGTGACCCGGCCGGTCAGCACGTTGAGGAACACCTCGACCGCAAAGATGATCGCGCCCGCGCGCGGGCGCCGGGTGCCCTCGAACAGCATCGGCGCCAACGCGCAGGCCACGGTCCCGGCCAGTGCGGCGGACAGCCCGACGCCCAGGTGCGCCATCAGCCAGGGACCGCCAATGGAGTAACTGGGCAGGCTGAGGCCGCCGAACCAGCCGGACCACCACAGGTAGGCGCCCTCCCGGGCCGCCTCGGCGCGGGCGGTCTGCGCCGCGAGGTCCGGCACGTGCGGGGGGGCGATCAGGTACAGACTGAACGACACGGTGGCCACCGCGGCGAACCCGAACCACCACGTGCGATGGTCCGTGCGTGCTCCCACCGGAACTGCGAGTTCAGCCACGCCCTGCCGTCCTGTATGTCCCGCCGGATGGTCGGGTAGTCAATGAACCGCTACCCGAGTACCGATCATCCAACTCACCGCGCCCTCAGCGGACGAGGCCCCGACATGAGGCGGGGATGAATCGTGGATGACGCTGGTCAGGTGTTGGACGGCGCTCGGCGGGTGCTGGACGCGCACTGGGACAGTGAGCGAGGTCACACCTACCCGCACCGACGAACCTATCCGCACCAGTGGCTGTGGGACTCGTGCTTTGCCGCGATTGCCTGGGCCGCGGTCGGCGAGCCCGAGCGCGGGGTGCGCGAGTTGGACAACGCGCTGTCGGCGCAGTTCGACGACGGCTTCGTCCCGCACATGCGCTACGCGTTCGAAAACAACGAGCGTGGCCCGCGCACGGATTGCTCCTCGTTCACCCAACCGCCCATCCACGCGCACGCGGCGCGGGTGCTCGCGACGTACGGGCCGCTGCCCGAGGGGATGATCGAGCGGATCGGACGGGGGTTGGATTGGTTGTGGGAGCACCGCCGAACACCCGACGGGCTGCTGTTCCTGGTGCATCCCTGGGAGTCCGGTGCGGACGACTCTCCGCGTTGGGACAGCTGGGTGGCCGACTTTCTCGGGGTCGGCGATTTCCGTCGGTTGCGCTGGTGGCGGCCGCGGTGGTCACGGTTCGACCGGCACCTGGTGGAGGTCGCGGTGTTCGACCCCGCGGGTGTCGCGGTGAACTCCCCGGAGTTCGTGGTCGCGCCCGCGGCGTTCAACGCGCTGGCCGCGCACGCGGCGATGGAGTACGCGGAGCTGTCCGGCGACGCCTCCTGGGCCCGGCGGGCCGCAGAGCTGGCGGATCTGATGGACCATCGGATGTGGCGGCACGGCGAGGGGTTGTGGTCCGACGTGGCGATCCGTGGGGGTGGGGACAGCGTGCATATCCCGACCCTGGACGGGGTGCTGCCGGCCCTGGTCACCGCCGACGCTGCGCGGGCCGCGCGGGCGCTGGACCAACTGGAGTCCACCCGACGTTTCGCCGCGCCGTACGGGCCGACCTACGTCGCCCGCTCGCACAGTTCCTACCGCCCGAACGGGTATTGGCGGGGCAGTGCCTGGATGCAGATGAGTTACCTGGCCCGGCTGGCCGCGTTGCGCTGGGAGCGGACCGAGTTGGCGGACACGATCGCGGCCTGCTCGCGCCGCGCCGCATTGCGTTCGGGCTTCGCCGAGCACTGGAACCCGCAGACCGGCAAGGGCCGCGGCGCGATCCCGCTGACCTGGGCGGCGCTGGCCGCCGCGATGTGAGCTCACATCCCGAACGCGGTACCCCGCACGGTATCGACGGCCTCGGTGGCACCGCTGAGCTCGACGTCGGCCACCTCTCGCCGCCCGAACTATGCGGTCCGGGTGCCGATCACCGTGCGCAGCCCGACTGGCAACTCCTCGCTCCCGAAGGCGTTTGCGATGATCACCCTCAGGCCCAGCTTCGCCAGTTTCTCGGGCAGGGCGCGCGTGTCGAGCAGCACGTTGTCGTGGCGCTCGTGGTCGCGGCGGTAGGCGCCATCCACGTCGCGCACGAACGTGGTCATCTCCCGGACGAACAGGTCGGGTCGCGGCCGGGAGAATTCCGTCACGATCGCCCAGTCCTCGCCGACTCGACCCAGCGGTGGGGCGTCGCGCCGGGCCCGCCCGTATTCCAGATCGCAGATGTCCAGGGCGAGCACCCCGCCGGGTCGCAGCGCGGTGGCGATCGCGGCCCAGGTGCGGTCGACGGCAGCGGTGTCCGGCAGATAGTTGAGGATGTGCCCCACCCCGACGACCGCATCGGCCGCGGGTAACACCGCGGGTAGTCGGATCAGCTGGGTATCCACGCCGGGCAGCTCCTGCGTACTGAGCAGCGCCAACATCGCCGAGGACGCATCAACGGCCATCACCCGATGCCCGGCCGCGGCGAGTTCCCTGGTGAGCAGCCCACTACCGCAGCCGATCTCCAGCACCGTCCCGCCGCGTACCGGCTCCAGCAGGTCCAAGACGCCCGGCGCGCAGGCCTGCGCATGCCCAGCGAATCCGTGGTGGTGCACCTGCGCCAGGTCGGCGCGGTAGTACGCCATCTGCATGGATCTCATGTCGGCCCCAAGTTGATTGCACACATCTGTGCAATCAAATGTATCCTAGGGAACGTGGCTTATGAACTGCGCGCTCGGGCTGAGTCGATGGCCGCCACCCGGCAGCGGATCACCGAGGCCACCGTTGACCTGCACGGATCGGTCGGGCCGGCACGCACCACGGTCGCTGCGATTGCCGAGGCGGCCGGGGTGCAGCGGCACACCGTCTACCGGCACTTCCCGACCGACGCCGAGTTGTTCGCGGCGTGCGCCGAGCATTACTGGGCGCGCCATCCCTGGCCCGACCCGGCGCAATGGACGGTGATCGCCGATCCACTGGAGCGCGTGCGCGCGGCGCTCACCGCGATGTACGAGTTCTACGGCGATATCGAGCCGATGCTGGCCAACGTGCTGCGCGACGCCGCCGCCATGGACGTGGTCGATCGCAACGCACAGGTCTATCGGGAGTTCATCGGTGAGCTGGCCCGTTCCCTGGCCGCCGCCGTGGCTCCTAAACGTTCACTCGCCCGCGCCGCGGTGCAGCACGCGCTCGAGTTCCCCACCTGGCAATCCCTCGTCGGGCAGGACGGCATCAGTTCGCCGACCGCCGTCCGGCTAATGGTGGCCTTCGTGGAGGTCAGCTCATCGATCTGACGATGCGTCGGATGATCTCTTTCAGTTCGTCGTGATCCCCGCCGGCCTGGCCGAGGGCGACCCCGGCGACGAAGGCAGCCAAGGGGGAGGCGGGGCGGCAGACGGAGTCCGCGCTGCGGCGGGCCAGTTCGAGCACATCGGCCATGGCCTCGGGGTCGCAGGCGGAGTCCGGCAGCGCCGAGCGGACGCCCGCCGCCTGGAGGGTCTGCTCGAACCATTGGTGCAACGGGAGTTGCGCCGTCGCGGTCGCCAGGGACGCGTCCCGGGTGATCGTCATGGCAGCTCCCTCGCCGTTTTGACGATTGTACGAACCTCGAAACGTTTGTCAACGTTCAGACGTTTGCACGAACGTGAAAACGTGGCATGGTGTGCCGATGGAGATCATGCGCAAGTGCGCGGTGCTCGTGGTCGGCCGCGATGCCCTGGTGCTGCAGGGCGTGCGGCGGGTGCTGGAGGGCACGCCGGACTTCTACGTGATCGGGCAGAGCACCAACCTGCGCGACGGGTTTTCCGACCTGGCGCAGCTACCGCCCGACGTGGTGTTGGTGGACCTGCGCCGGGAGGACTGCGCGGGTGGGCCCGAGCTCTGCCGTCGGCTGCGCGTGCTGTTGCCGCCGGCCGATGTGGTGATCCGCGCCGCACCGGAGGACTCCACGGTGCTGGCCGCCTGCCTGCGCGCCGGGGCGGTCGGGGTGCTGTCCTCGGGTAGTTCCGAACTCGACCTGGTGGATGCGCTACGCCGCGTGCGCGGCCGGGAAACTGTGCTGGACAGCGACGTCCGCCGCGCCCTGCGTCAGGGTGATCGTGAGGTGGGCGACGACGGTCACCATCTCTACGAGCGGCTACGACCGCGGGAGCACGAGGTGCTGCTGCTGATGGCGGAGGGCCTGGGCACCCGGGACATCGCCGACAAGCTCGACCTGTCCCGCAACACCGTCCGCAGTTACGCCCAGGCCCTCATGTCCAAGCTGCAGGTGCACAGCCGCGTGCAGCTCGTGGTGGCTGCACGCCGGCTGGACCTGGTCTGACTGACACCACGTCACTTGCGAGCAGAGCTCGACCTCACATGGAGTAGAGCTTGGACGTGATGTACCAGCGGCCCATCACCTGAGCCAGGCTGAAGAAGTCGGTCCCGGTCATGGTGACGTCGTTGCCCAGCGCGATGGTGAAATCGACCCGGACCCCGGCGACCGGCTCGGAGAGGTCCACCTGAATCTTGTCCGGTGTCTCCACCACGGTCCCGAACTGGGCGTGGAACCCCTTCACCTGCTCGATGAACTCGGTGATCGACACGGTGGACACGGTGCGGTCGGCGACGGCGGCGTGGGTGACCGTGGAGTCCGGGGTGAAGGCCTCGAGGAACTGCGGCCCGTTGTTGGTGCGTAGGGCCTCGAGATAGACGTTGATGACGTCGGTCACGGCTTTTTCGGCTGACATGGCATTCCTCCAGAAGAGCCTTCCGCACCGGCGGACTCCGGGCGGTGCCGGTTCAGTCTCGGACGTCACGGAGGTCTGCGGGCACCCGCACATGCACACCGTCAGATGCAGGTGTCCGGCGGCCCGGCCCGGTCGGAAGCTTGTTACCGGCGGCGCCGCCACCAGCCTGCACTTATCTACTGGCGGCGCCGCCGCCCGGTGGACGTGGGCGCCGGGGCGGGCGCGATCTGCGCCGGGTCACCGGCGAGTTTCGGCGGCAGCATAAGGGGATCCAGCGTGGACAGCAGCCCGGGCAGCACTTCATCGAGCCGCTTCCGGTCGAGGTTGTAGTGGTGGAACTTGCCGTCCTTGCGGGCATTGATCAGCCCCGCCGAGCGCAGCGCAGCCAGGTGGTAGCTCACGGTCGACTTGGACACCGGCAGGACTTCGTCGAAGGCGACGCAGGACACCTCGCCGGCCAGCAACAGCCGCACGATCTGGACGCGAGTGGGATCGGCGAGCGTCTTGAACAGCAGCGCCAGGTCCGTCGACTCCATGGTCCCTCACACATTTCGACGTTCGTGCAACCGTAGACACGTTATTTCGGAGGCTAGCATGACTGCGTTCGAACTGGGGTCCAAGACAACAGTGCGCGGTGCCTGCCCGCACGACTGTCCGGACACCTGCGCCATGGTGATCGACGTGGTCGACGGCCGGGTGACCGGCGTGCGTGGCGATGCCGAACACCCCTACACCCGCGGCGGCCTGTGCGCGAAGGTCAACGACTACGAGAAGCACGCCTACCACCCGGACCGGTTGCTGTATCCAATGCGCCGCACCGGGCCCAAGGGTTCCGGGGAGTTCACCCGGATCAGCTGGGACGAGGCGATCGCGGAGATCTGCACGCGGTTCACCGATATCCGCGAGACGTTCGGCGGCGAGGCGATCCTGCCGCTGAGCTACCTGGGCAACATGGGCATCCTCAACGGGCTGAACGTGATGGACCCGTTCATGCACCGGTTGGGTGCCTCGGTCTGCGAGCGCGCGTTCTGCACGTCGTGTCGCAGTGCGGCGTTCGTGATGACGAACGGCCCGTCCTTCATTGACCCGGAGAGCCTGGCCCACTCGAAGCTCATCATCCTGTGGGGCCACAACATGGTCTCGTCCAACCTGCACCTGTGGCCGTTCGTGCGGGAGGCCCAGCGCAAGGGCGCGAAGGTCGTCGTCATCGACCCCTACCGGACGAGGACCGCGGCGCGGGCCGACTGGCACATCAAGATCCGGCCCGGCACCGATGGTGCGCTGGCGCTGGCCATGATGCACGTGATCATCAACGAGGGTCTGACCGACGACGAGTACATCGCGAACCACACCGAGGGCTTCTCCGAGCTCAAGGGCCGGGTGGCAAGCTTCGACCCGGAGCGGGTCGAGGGAATCACCGGCGTGCCCGCCGAGGACATCCGGGTGCTGGCCCGGGAGTTCGCCACCGCGCAGCCCTCGGCCATCCGGGTCGGCGTGGCCATCGAGAACCACCCGCAGGGCGGCCAGGCGTTTCGGGCGATCTTCAGCCTGCCCGCTCTGGTGGGTTCCTGGCGGCACCCCGGCGGCGGCATCGTGGAGATCTCCCTCTACGCCTTCCCGGTGCGCTGGGAATTCCTTTCCCAGACGGACTGGATCGCGCCGGGGACCCGGGTGGTGCCGGCCCTGCAGGTCGGGCGGGCGCTGACCGGCGAGCTCGGCCTGGATCCGCCGATCAAGGCCCTCATGGTGTGCAACGCGAACCCGGTGATCACCGTGCCGGAGCAGAACAAGGTGCTGGCCGGCCTGGCTCGCGAGGACCTGTTCACGGTGGTCAGCGAGCAGTTCATGACCGACACCGCCCGCTACGCCGACATCCTGCTGCCCGCCACCACGTCCTTGGAGCACGTGGATCTCATGTTCTCCTGGGGCCACCTGTACGTGACCATGAACAACCGGGCGATCCCGCCGATCGGGGAGGCGCTACCGAACATCGACCTGTTCCGCCGCCTCGCCGCCGGGATGGGGTTCGACGATCCCTGGTTCAGCCTGACGGATGATCAGGTTCTGCAGCAGTCGTTGGACTGGGACGCGCCCCAACTCGCCGGCATCACCCTCGACCGGCTCAAGCAGGAGGGCTGGGTGAAGCTCACCTACCCGGACGCGGACTCCTTCGCGCCGTACGCCGACGGCGGTTTCGCCACCGCGACCGGCCGGGTCGCGCTGCAGATGTCCGGGGACGACTTCGTGCTCCCGGTGTTCCGGCAGGGCTATACCGAACTGCAGGGCAACACCCGGATCGATCCGCTGCCGGACTACCTGGATGAGCCCGCCGTGCCCGGTTACCCGCTGCGCATGGTCACGCCCAAGGCGCACTCGTTCCTGAACTCCCAGTACTCGAACATGACGCGTCAGGGCCGCAGTGAGGGCGACCAGCACGTGCAGATCCACCCCGCCGCGGCCCAGCAGCGCCAGATCTCCGACGGGCAGAAGGTTGTCGTGTTCAACGAGCACGGCACCTTCGAGGCGGTGGCCAAGGTCAGCGACGCGGTGTTCTCCGACGCGGTGATCGCGCCCTACGGGTACTGGGTGAGCAACGTCGGCCCGACCACGGCCGCGGTCACCCCCGATGATCAGACTGACATCGGGCGCGGCGCGATCTACTCCCACGTCGCCGTGGAGGTGCGACCGGCGTGAGTGAGGTCGCCCGGAACTACTTGATGGCCGCGAGGAGCTTCTCGAGGGTCTCCCACCGCACGCCGGGGGTGAGGCTGAAGGTGAAGTAGGTGATGCCGAGCTCGTCGTGCAGTGACCGAACGATCTCGGCCGCCTCGTCGACCGAACCGTTGAGCAGTGTGATCGATTTCCGCAGCTCGGCCTCGGGAGCCTCGGGGGCGATCCTTCGCAGCATGGACAGATCGTCGGGGGTGTCGATGGAGGTCTGGAAGAAGCCGAAGGCCAGCTCGAGGTCCTGGAAACGTCCACCGGCTTGGGTCTTGAGGTAGCTGATCCGCTCGGCCAGGTGCTCACGCCTGCCCATGGTGGCGAAGGCGACGATGTCCGCGTGACGCGCAGCCATGGCCAGGAGCCGATCGCCGATGCCGGCAACCATGATGGGTGGCGGTGATTGCACGGGGGCCGGGATGTGGCTGGGGTCGGAGAGCAGGCGCTTGATCTCGGTGACGTGTTCGGTCAGCAGATCGACTCGGGCGCCGGGTGCGGGGAAGGGGAGCCCCGCGGCGGCGAACTCCGCCTCGACGTAGCCGGCTCCCAGGCCGATCTCGAGGCGCCCGTTGGTGGCGGAGTCGACGCTGGCCAGGTCGCGGGCGAGTAGCGCAGGCCGGTAGAACGCCGCGTTGAGGACGAGATTGCTTACCCGTAGCGAAGGGGCTGCCTGCGCCATCGCGACCAGGGGAGGGAGCGGGGCGGTCATCCCGAGATGGTCGGGCAGCAGGATGACGTCGAAGCCGACGGCTTCGGCGTGCCGTGCGTGGTCGATCAGTTCGGTGACCGGACCTTGGCCCAGCACGGCGAGGCCGAAGCGGAGCGGTCGACTCGGCATGGCGTTCGTGGTCCTCTCGGTTGGATGCGGCCAGGTACAGATTTGGATAGTACTGGATGCGTGCGCACGCATGCAAATGCGTTAGTGATGCGCTGCGGATAGAATCGGCGCATGCCAAGGCCCCGTGCGGCGCAGCCGCTGATCACTCCGGTTCAGGAGGAGGCGTGGTTCGCGTTGCTGTACGCACATGCCCTCGTCACCGACCGGATCGAGAAGATCCTGCTGGAGCGCCACGGCATCTCCTTCAGTTCCTTCGAGATCGTGTGCCGACTCATCGACCGCGAGCCGCAACCGGTGCGCGCGCTGTCAGCACAGTTGGTCAGCGTCAGCCCCACGAGGGCCTCCCGCCTGATGCAGGAACTCGTCGACTCCGGGCGATTGCGCCGGGGTGCCGACCAGAGTGACGGCCGGGTCTCCCTGGTCAGCCTCACTGAGGAGGGCCGCAGTTGGGCCTCGGGGGTGTCCCGCACCTTCGAGGAAGCCGTTCGGGAGCACTTCGTCATGGCCCTGGACCCGGAAGACCTGGCTGCGCTGACGCGCATCTGGGAGAAGCTGAGTAAGGGAGGCCCGAGCCAAGCCTGAACCGTTTCAGTGCAGCGGGATGTCGACGCCGCGCTCGTTGTCCGGACGCGGGCCGAAGATCCGGCGGTCGCTCTCGGCAATGGCCAGGTCGTTGATGCTGGCCTCGCGGCGGCGCATGTACCCGTGGTCGTCGAACTCCCAGTTCTCGTTGCCATAGCTGCGCCACCACTGCCCGGCGGCGTCGTGGCACTCGTATTGGAAGCGGACCGCGATGCGGTTGCCCGCGAAGGTCCACAGCGACTTGCGCAGCGCGTAGTCCAGTTCGCGGTCCCACTTGCCGGCCAGGAACTTCTCGATCTCGTCGCGTCCGGTGACGAACTGGTCGCGGTTACGCCAGACCGAGTCCTCGGTATAGGCGGCGGCCACGCGTTTCGGGTCCCGGGTGTTCCACGCGTCCTCGGCCGCCCGCACCTTCTGTGCGGCGGTCTCGGCGGTGAACGGGGGGAGGGGCGGGCGATCGGACACGGTTGCTCCAGCTCTGCGAGAACGGGCGTTCTCTGCCGTACGCTAGAGAACGCCCGTTCTCCAGGTCAAGGCTGCACAGTGTTACCAAGACTGCACACGGGAGGCCCGGATGACCACGGTCGCGGAGGCCCCCGAACGTGACCGCCTGCTCGATGCCGTCGAGCAGCTCTGCTACTCCCGCGGGGTGCAGGCGGTGGGGATGGATGAGATCCGCGCCGCGAGCGGGGTGTCCCTCAAACGGATCTACCAGCTCTATCCCGGCAAGGAGGAGCTGGTGCTGGCCTTCCTCGATCGCCGGGACCGACGTTGGCGCGGCTCACTCGAGGCCTACGTCGATCGCCGCCGGGCGCCGCACAAGCGGATCGAGGCCGTCTTCGACTGGCTGCACCAGTGGTTCGCCGAGCCGGACTTCCGCGGCTGCGCGTGGATCAATGCCTTCGGCGAGCTCAGCGCCGCCAGCCCCCGCATCGTCGCCGCCGTACGAGCGCACAAGGAAGCGTTCCGCGACTACCTGGCGGGACTGGTGGCCGCGGCGGGCCACCCCCGCACCGCCACCGCGGCGATCTTCCTACTGGCCGAGGGCGCTATGGTCACCGCCGCGATCAGTGGCACGCCCGCACCGGCGTTGCAGGCCAAGGCCGCCGCCACCGCGTTGCTCACTGCCAACCGGCGGGGCTGAGGAGGATCCGATGGGTGAGTTCGTGCGGCTCGAGGTCGCGGACGGCGTCGGCACGCTGCGCCTGGACCGGCCGAAGATGAACGCGCTGTGCTTCGCGATGCTGGAGGAGATCCGCGCGTTGTCCGTCGAGGCGGGCGAGCGGGACGATGTCGCGGCCGTGGTCATCTACGGCGGGGAGCGGCTTTTCGCGGCCGGCGCGGATATCAAGGAGCTGGACGCGCTGAGCGGCGCTGACGCGCCGGCGCTCGCCCTGCGGCTGCACGGCAGCCTGGACGCGGTGGCGGCCATTCCCAAGCCGGTGATCGCCGCGGTCACCGGGTTCGCGCTCGGCGGCGGCTGCGAGTTGGCCATGTGCGCCGACGTGCGACTGTGTGCGGAGGATGCGCAGCTCGGGCTGCCGGAGATGCTGCTCGGCGTCATCCCCGGCGCGGGCGGCACCCAACGCCTGCCCCGGCTGGTCGGGCCGGGCCGGGCCAAGGAGCTGCTGTTCACCGGGCGGTTCGTGCAGGCCCCGGAAGCACTGCGCATCGGGCTGGTCGACCGGGTCGTTCCGTCCGTTGACGTCTACCCCGAGGCGCTGGCCTGGGCGAAGCAGTTCGTCAACGGCCCGGCCGCCGCGCTGCGCGGCGCGAAGTCCGCGGTGGACCGGGGCATCGAGGTCGACCTCGCTACCGGGCTGGCGGTCGAGCGCGACGTCTTCGCCGCGTTGTGGGCCACCGAGGACAAGCAGATCGGCATGCGTTCATTCGTGGAGCACGGGCCCGGCAAGGCCGTCTTCACGGGGCGCTGAGCCGGCGGACGTCGTCGAGGGTGTCGGCCTCGGCCGCAGTCTTGTCGTCGCGATAGCGCAGCACGCGGGCGAAGCGCAGTGCGACGCCGCCCGGGTAGCGGGTGGAGCGCTGCACGCCGTCGATGGCGATTTCGACGACCTGTTCGGGGCGGACGGTCACCACCCAGCCGTCGTCCTCGATGCTCAGGCCGAGGAAGCGCTCGGTCTGCCACGCCAGCATCTCATCGGTCATGCCCTTGAACGTCTTGCCGAGCATGACGAACCCGCCCTGGCCGTCGCGGGCGCCCAGGTGCAGGTTGGACAGTTTGCCGCGGCGCCGACCGTGTCCCCATTCCACCGCGAGCACCACCAGATCGAAGGTGTGACGGGGCTTCACTTTCACCCAGGCCGCGCCGCGGCGGCCCGCGTCGTACGGGGCGCGCAACGATTTCAGCACCACGCCCTCGTGGCCGGCCGCGACCGCGTCCGCGAGCACGGCTGCGGCGTCGGCGGGGCTGCCGACCTCAACCCGCGGTACCAGCAGGGTGGGTGGCACCACCGTTTCCAACGCGGCCCGGCGCTGCGCGGCGGGTGCGGTCAACAGGTCCACGCCGTCGAGGTGCAGGCAGTCGAAGAAGAACGGCATCACCGCGACCGTGTGCGTCGCTCCCTGCCGGGCGGTCCGGGACGCGGTGTCCTGGAACGGCGCCGGGCGGCCGTCCGCCCGCATGGTCATGCCCTCGCCGTCGAGCACGATCGAGCGCACCGGCAGCGCGAGGGTGGCCGCGACGACCTCCGGCATGCGTGCGGTGGCGTCGTCGAGGCTGCGGGTGAACACCCACACCGCGGCGCCGTCCCGGTGCACCTGGATGCGGATGCCGTCGAGCTTCCATTCCGCGGCGGCCGGCCCGGTGCGGGACAGCGCGTCCTCGACGTCGGTGCCGGGCTGCGCCAGCATCGGCCGCACCGGGCGCCCGACCTGCAGGGCGAACTCCGCCAGGCCCGCCGTGCCTTCGGTGAGCGCTCGCTCGGCCACGGGGGCCACGGCACCACAGACCATCACGGCGCGGCGGACCTCGGCCGCCGGCAACCCCGAGGCCGCGATGACCGCCTCCACCATGAGTCCGTCCAGCGCCCCCTGCCGCAGCTCGCCGGCCACCAGGCCCGCCAACAGCTGTTGCTCGGCGGCGCTCGTCCGTTCGGCGAGGGCGCGGAACATCTCTTTGCGCCGCGTGCTCGACGCCGCGCCGGACAGCTCACTCATGGTCGCGAACGTCGCGTCGACCTCGGCGACCGTCAGCGTCGGATCCGCCGCCGGCGATGGGAGGTCCCGCAGCGCGGCCGGTCCCAGCCCGGTGCGGCGCTGCCGCAACTCGCCGGCGAGGTAGGCCACGACGATCGGCACGTCTATGGGCTGTGCCGCGCGCAGGCAATCGGCGATCAGCCGGATCTTCACCGACCGGGCGGAGTTCCCCGCCACGTCGGCGGAGGTCCGGGCCAGCACGTCGAAGAGCACACCCGCAGTCTTCCCGACGCGAGGCTGAGTCCCCGTCAGGGCGCGAAGTCGCGGCCGAGCAGGTGCCGCGCCACCACCAGCTTGGCGATCTGCGCGGTGCCGTCGCCGATCTCCAGCCCGATTACGTCGCGCAGCCGCTGGCCCTGGGGGTTGTCGGTGGAGTAGCCGGCGTGGCCGAAGGTGAGCAGCGCCTGGTGGATGATCTCGGTGCTGAGCTTGGGCGCCCACCACTTCGCCATGTTCGCCGGCACCGCCGGATCCAGGCCGGCGTCCTTGAGCGCCAGCGCCTCGTAACACAGATGCGTGGCGGCCCGCAGGTGGGTCGCGCACTCGACCAGCGGGAACGCCAACCCCTGGAAGGTGCCGATCGGCTTGCCGAACGACTCGCGGGTGCGGGCGTAGTCCAACGCGTCGTCCAGCGCGGCGGAGGCCGCACCCAGGCACATCAGGCCGATTACTGCGCGCGAGTAGTCGAAGCCCGCCATCACGCGGACGAAGCCCTCGCCCTCGTCGCCGATCAGGTCCGCCCGGCTCACCGGCAGGCCGTCGAAGTAGAGGCTGGCCCGCCCGATGGACCGGCTGCCCAGGTCGTCCAGGGCGGTGCGCTGCACGTACTCGGCGTCCAGGTCGACCATGAACGCGGACACGCCCCGCGCCCCCGGCCCGCCGGTGCGGGCGAACAGCGTGCCCGCCTGCGCGGCCATGCCCAGCGAGATCGACGTCTTCTCCCCGACGAGCCGCCAGCCGTCCCCGTCCGGGATGGCGCGCAGTTCCAGGTGCGCCGCGTCCGA
This sequence comes from Sporichthyaceae bacterium, assembly GCA_035644015.1. GTDB lineage: Bacteria > Actinomycetota > Actinomycetes > Sporichthyales > Sporichthyaceae > DASQPJ01. The sequence goes on along the minus strand of DASQPJ010000177.1, from coordinate 2,880 downwards.
GCCGTAGCCCGGCTCGGTGAGCATCACCGCGGGCACCGTCTCGCCCGTCGCGATCGATGGCAACCACCGCGCCAGCAGCTGCTCGCTGCCCGCGGCCAGCAGGATGTCGCTGACCAGCGCGCTGTTCAGCAGCAGGTAGCAGGCGTTGAAGTCGGACCGGGAGATCTCGTGCGCGGCCAGCCCGGTGGTCACCGCGTCGGCCTGCTGACCGCCGAACCGCTCCGGGACGCGCAGCCCGGTCAGCCCCATCCCGGCCATGACGAGCGGCAGCTCCGGGCGCATCTCCCCGGTCAGGTCGTCGGCCCGGTAGTGCGGCGCGAGGACCTTCTCGCCGAACCCGCGCAGCTCCCGTCGGAAGTCCTCCTGCTCCGGACTGAAGGTGAAGTCCACGGGCCCTCCGATGGCATATGTCCGGCGGCGCGGGCGCGCGGCTAGGGTGTCGGCGTTCGATGAGGCTATATCTGGAGGCGCGTTGCTCACGGTGGCGAACACCGGCTTCGGCGTGATGCTCCCGAGCTTCGACCCGTTCCGGCAGGGGCTACCGCCCTTGGCAGCCGGCGCGCGACTTGTCGAGGAGCTCGGCTTCGACTCCGGCTGGGTCGGGGACCATCTGCAGTTCTACCCGCCGTTGCTCGACTCGCTGACCGCGTTGGCCGGCGCGGCGACGTGCACGCAGCGGCTGGTGCTGGGCGTCGGGGTGCTGTTGCTGCCGATGCGGCACCCGGTGTGGACGGCCAAGCAGGTCGCCTCGATCGCTGCGTTGGCGCCGGACCGCTTCATCCTCGGCGTCGGGGTCGGCGGGGAGAACCCGCGGGAGTGGGAGGCAGCGGGCGTGCCGGTCGCCGAGCGTGGCCGTCGCCTCGACGAGTCGCTGGCGATCGTCGGTGCGCTGCTGCGCGGGGAGCCGGTGGACCACCCGGGGCCGCTGCTGCCCGTCCGGTCTCCGGTGCTGGAGCCGATGCCGGCGAACCCGGTGCCGCTGGTTGTCGGCGGGCGGTCGGAGGCCGGGCTGCGCCGCGCGGCCCGGGTCGCCGACGGCTGGCTCGGGGTGTGGATGTCCGCGAAGCGGCTGGCCGAAACCCGCGCGCAGCTGCAGGAGTACGCCGAGGAGTACGGCCGCCCGCCGTGCACCGTGGTGCAGATGGTGTTCGTGCACGTGACCGACGACATTGCCGCCGGGGAGGCGGAGGCGTTCGCGTTCGCCAAGGGCCAGTACGGTCCGGCCGCCGAGGCGCTCGGGCGCTGGACCCTGGTCGGGGACGCGGCTCGGGTGGCGGCCGGCCTCGCCGAGCTGCGCGACGCCGGCGCCGAGGGATTCGTGGTGGTCCCCGCCGCGCAGGACATCCTCGGGCACTACCACCGGCTGGCGAAGGTGCACGCGCTGCTGCAAGGCTGACTCACCCTCAGGAGGCGACGATGCCCCGACTGACCGCCGATTTCGACGCGGCCTACCGCGCCGCGGTGGCGCCGTACTGGCCGGACCGCACGCTGCTGGACTCCCTGGACGCCGCCCGCGCCGCCCGTCCCGACGAGATCGCCGTCGTCGGGAATGTGCACCAGACCGGGGCGCGCCACGTGCTGACCCGCGCCGATTTGGCCGACCGGGCCGACCGCATCGCCGCCGGGTTGCTCGACCTGGGCATCCAACCAGGGCAGGTCGTCTCCGCGCAGCTGCCGAACTGGTGGCAGCTCATCGCCCTGCACCTGGGCTGCCTGCGGGTCGGTGCGGTCACCAACGTGCTGATGCCGATCTTCCGGGAACGCGAGTTGGAGTTCATGCTCTGCCTCGCCGAGTCGGTGCTGTTCGTGGTGCCCGAGGAGTTCAACGGCTTTGACCACGCCGGCCTGGCCGCGGGGCTGCGGCCGCGGCTGCCGGCACTGCGGCAGGTGCTGACCGTCCGGCCCGACGGCGACGACGAGTTCTCCGGGGTGCTGCTCGGCCGGGCAGTGACCGACGCGGACCGGGCCGAGTTCGCCAGGCGCGCGCCGCATCCCGACGACGTCTGCCAACTCGCCTACACCTCGGGCACCACCGGAGAGCCCAAGGGCGTCATGCACACGTCCAACACCCTGCTGTGCAACGCGCGGGACTTCGCGGGCCGCCTCGGCCTCACCGCGTCCGACGTGGTGCTCATGGCCTCGCCGATGGCCCATCAGACCGGCTTCTGGTACGGGCTGGTGACGACGGTGTCCCTGGACATGACGGTGGTGTTGCAGGACGTCTGGCGCGCCGAGCGGGCCACGGAGATCATTCGCGCCGAGGGCGTCACGTTCACCATGGCCTCCACGCCGTTCCTGGTCGACCTGACCGTCTGCGCCGAGGCCGACCCGGAAGCGTTCGAGAAGTTCCGGTTGTTCCTGTGCGCGGGCGCGCCGGTGCCGCGGGACCTGGTGCGCCAGGCGACGAAGGCGATGGCCGCGCGGATCTGTTCGGGGTGGGGGATGAGCGAGATCGGGGCGATCACGCTGACCGCGCCGGGCGATCCCGACGAGCGGGTGTTCGAGACGGACGGATCGGTGATGCCGGGCTGTGCACTGCGTATCGTCGCGCTGGACGGGACGCCGCTGGGGCCGGGTGAGGAGGGGCGGTTGTTGGCACGCGCGTGCAGCATGTTCGGCGGTTATCTGGCGCGCCCGGACCTGCGCGGGTTGGACGCGGAGGGTTGGTTCGACACGGGGGATCTGGCCCGTCTCGATGATGCCGGGTACCTGCGGATCACCGGTCGGTCGAAGGACATCATCATTCGCGGCGGGGAGAACGTCCCGGTGGTGGAGGTGGAGAACCTGCTCTTCGGTCACCCGGACGTGGCCGAGGTGGCGGTGGTGGGCGTGCCTGATGCGCGCCTGGGGGAGCGCGCCTGTGCGTTTGTGGTGCCGCGG
>DASQPJ010000176.1:0-5821 GCA_035644015.1 Sporichthyaceae bacterium | reverse complement strand
GACCGTGGGCATCGTGCAAACCCCGCAGGTCTTCGATTACCACCCGGAGTTCAACTGGGTGCAGCGCTCCTCGGGCGCCGTGCAACAGCTGTTCTACCGGTACGTGCAGCCCTCCCGGGACCGGGTGGACGGCGCCATCTGCGTCGGCACCAATGCCGTGTACCGGCGAGCCGCACTGGAGCACTCCGAGGGCTTTGCGCAGATCGCGCACAGCGAGGACGTGCACACCGGTGTCAACATGATCCGCGCAGGCTTTGTGGTCCGTTACGTGCCGCTGGCGCTGGCCAAGGGCCTGTGCCCGGACACCTTCGGTGGCTACGTCAACATGGTCTACCGCTGGTGCACCGGCTCGATGTCCCTAATGCTCGACCCGCGCTTCCACGCCGCCCCGCTCAAGCCCGCGCAGCGCGCGTGCTTCTGGACGGGCTTCAGCTACTACCTGGCTTCGGCGCTGTCCGCGATCACCGCCTTGGTGCCGGGCATGATCATGGCCTGGTTCTTTCCCCAGCACGTCAAGCCGACGAACATCCTTCCGCTACTGCCGTCGCTGATCGGCTCGATGGTGATCCTGCCGGCGCTGTTCGGCACCTCGACCCGGGTACTGGAGCTCATCCGGCTGAACATGGTCTCCAGTTACTGCTTCTTCTTCTCAGTCTTCGACCTGCTTCGCCGCAAGTCCGCGGCCTGGGTGCCGACCGGTGCGGCGACCCGCAACACGGTCGAGACGAGGGTGCGCGCAGCCCTGATCTGGTGGGGCGGAGCGATGGAGCTCTTGATGTGGGGCGGGGTCGTGCGCGGCATCTGGACCTATGGCATCGAGAGGTTCTGGGTGATGACGTTACTCGCGGCGGTGACCTCCGCGGCCTATCTGCCGCTGGTCTTCCCGAACTACGGCCTGCGCAGCCGTGCCGCTCGGGCGACGGCCACCGTTCAGACTGAGGTCCCTGTGGCGGTGTCGGCATGACCCGCGATCACGTCGGTCCTTTCACCGTGCTGCCGGCCCAGGCGACCGCCCCGATCATCGAGACCGACACACAGCGTCGCCGGGCAGCGCGTCCGAGGATCAGTGTGCTCGGCACGGGCTACCTCGGCGCCACCCACGCGGTGTGCATGGCCTCGCTCGGCTTCGAGGTGATCGGCCTGGACGTCGACGAGGAGAAGGTTGCTGCGTTGGCCGCCGGGCGGGTGCCGTTCCACGAGCCCGGTCTGCCGGAACTGCTCCGCGAGCAACTGGCCACCGGACGGCTGCGGTTCACCACGTCCTGGGCCGAGGTCGGGCAGTTCGCCGACGTGCACTTCGTGTGCGTGGGCACCCCGCAGGTGGCCGGCGGTCACGCTGCCGATCTGCGCTACGTGGACGATGCGGTGCGCTCGTTGGCGCCGCACCTGCGCACGGGCGCAGTCGTCGTCGGCAAGTCGACAGTGCCGGCCGGCACCGCAGCCCGTTTGGCCGCGATGCTGCGCGACCTGGCTCCGAATGCAGACATTGAGTTGGCCTGGAACCCGGAGTTCCTCCGCGAGGGCTTCGCCATCGAGGACACCCTGCGTCCGGACCGCCTGGTGCTCGGCGTGGCCTCGCCGCGCGCCGAGGCGGTCCTGCGCTCGGTCTACGCCCCACTGTTGGCGGCCGGCACCCCGCTGGTCGTCACGGACTGGGCGACGGCGGAGCTGGTGAAGGCCGCGGCGAACTCGTTCCTGGCCACGAAGATCTCGTTCATCAACGCCATGGCCGAGTTGTGCGAGGTCACCGGCGGCGACGTCATGGCGCTTTCTCGGGCGTTGGGTTACGACACCCGGATCGGCAACCGCTTCCTCCACCCGGGACTCGGGTTCGGTGGCGGGTGTCTGCCCAAGGACATCCGCGCCTTCCAGGCGCGGGCGCAGGAGCTGGGTTCGGGCGCCTCGGTGGCGTTCCTGGCCGAGGTGGACGCGATCAACCTGCGTTGCCGAGAGCGCGTCGTCGCGATGTGCGAGGAAGCCGTGGGCGGTTCACTCTCGGGCCGTCGGATCGCCGCCCTCGGTGCGGCGTTCAAGCCCGACAGTGACGACGTACGGGACTCCCCAGCGCTGCATGTGGCACGGGAACTGCAACTGCTCGGCGCCGACGTGTGCGTGTACGACCCGCAGGCCAACGTCAACGCCGCTCGCGTCGCCCCCGACCTGGACTACTCGGACTCGCTGTTCGGGGCTGTCATCAACGCCGACCTGGTCGTCGTGCTCACCGAGTGGGCCGAGATCCGCCAGGCCGACCCAGCCGCTTTGAGTGTCCTGGCCGCGGCCCCGCGCGTGGTGGACGCACGCAATTGCCTCGACGTCGCGGCCTGGACGGCAGCGGGATGGGACGTGCGCGCGCCGGGCCTGCCGGCCCGCCGTGGTGCGTCTGTGCCCGCCGCCGTCTGAGCACCGCCCCCGACTCGCATCCCGCTACTAAGGAAGAGATAGCTGATGTCCCTCATCCCGATGACCCGCCGGCCGGCCGACGACCTCGGTCCGATCGCGCCGGGCCCGGACGCCAACCAGCGCGTCGAGCGCCGGTTCCGACCGGACATCGAGGGCATGCGCGCCGTCGCCGTGCTGCTCGTCGTGCTGTACCACGCCCACCTGTTGCGGGTCACCGGCGGTTACGTCGGCGTGGACGTCTTCTTCGTGATCTCGGGATTCCTGATTACCCGTCAGCTCTTCGAGACGCAACAGCGTCGGGGCCGGGTGCATCTGGCCGAGTTCTACATCCGTCGGATGAAGCGCCTGCTGCCCGCGGCCATGGTGGTCACCCTCGGCACGTTGCTCGCGGCCCGCATCTGGACCACCACGCTGGTCGCCACGGACATCGCCAAGGACGCGATCTACACCGCGCTCTATGGGATGAACATCCACCTGGCCTCCGAGGGCACCAACTACCTCACCGCGGACAAGGCGCCGTCTCCGCTGCAGCACTTCTGGTCGTTGGCGGTCGAGGAGCAGTTCTACTTCGGCCTGCCGCTGATCATTCTGGCCACCGCGGTGCTGGCCAGGCGTCTGCAGCGCGGTGCGCTGTCCGCGGTGGTCGCGGCCACCGTCACCGTGTCGCTGTACCTGTCGATCACGATGACGCCCAAGTCCGCGCCGGACGCGTACTTCGGTATGAGCACGCGCGCCTGGGAACTCGGCCTCGGTGCGCTGGTGGCGCTGGCTGCTCCCGCCCTGGCCCGCGTGCCGGGGGTGCTCGCCGCGATCGCCGCGTGGGCAGGCCTCGGCCTGATCTTCTGGTCCGCGTTCACCTTCACCGACGCCACCGTGTTTCCCGGCAGCGCCGCACTGCTCCCGGTCGGCGGTAGCGCGCTGGTGATCGCCGCCGGGTGCCGTAAGGCGACCGGCAGCCCGGAAATGATTCTGGGCCGCTTCGTGCCGCAGATGATCGGCAAGATCTCCTACTCACTGTATCTGTGGCACTGGCCGGTGCTGGTGTTCACCCCGTTGGCCATCGGCCACGAGATGAACACCTTCATGGAGGCGCAGGCGCTGTTCGTGGCGCTGATCCTGGCAATCGTCTGCTACTTCCACGTCGAGCTTCCCGCGCGCCGGCTCAAACTGCGCAAGCCCGCCTGGATGTTGTCCGGCATAGGCCTGTCCGCCGCCACGGCGGGCACCGCCATGGTCTTCGCAGCGACTTTGCCGGCACTGACCGGTTCGGGCGCGGCGGTGGAGACCATCACGCTGAACTCCTCCAACGTGGCGCTGGTGCAGAACGCTGTCGCCGCCGGGCTCGGCATCAAGGCCGTGCCGCAGAACCTCACGCCCAGCCTGGTAAATGCCGTGAAGGACATGCAACGAGCACGGGACTGCCTTGTGGACTTCAGCGTGCTTCAGTCGCCCCCTGATTGCGTGTTCGGTGATCCATCCGGACAGAAAACGATGATTCTGTTCGGCGACTCGCACGCTGCCCAGTGGTTGGGCGCCTTCGACGTATCCGCCAAGCAAGCAGGGTGGAAAGTCGTCCTACAAACGAAGGTCGCCTGCTCGGTCGCAGACCTCACTCTGCAAATTGACACGTTGAAGCGGCCGTACACCGAGTGCGATTCGTGGCGGGCGACGACGGTCGCAGCGATTGAGGGTTTGAAGCCGGATCTGGTGGTCGCCAGCCAATCCGACGCGGTTCCGGGCAACCAGTTCAGCGACGCCGCTTGGGCCGCCGCCACCGGCGCGACGCTCAAGAAGCTGGCCGGTCTGGGCATCCGCACCACGCTCCTCAGCGACGCCCCGTCGCCGACCTTCGCCCCCACGGACTGCCTGGCCGCACATCTGGAAAACGCGACGCAATGCGCCAGCTCGAGCACCGCCAGGGCGAAGTACTGGCCGAACCGCCGCTCAGCCGTCGCTACGGCAGTAACCCAGGCCGGCGCGACCGTGGTAGACACCACGCCGTGGGTGTGCTCGGACGGCAAGTGCCCGGCGATCGTCGGCAACATGCTGGTGTACCGCGACAACCAGGGCCACCTGACCAATACCTACGCCACCTGGTTGGCCCCCGTGATGGCGCCTATCCTGTCCGGAGACACCGCCGCTGCCTCGGCCTTCGCCAACCTCCAGGCCGCACTCGGCAAGGCGTTGGGCACGAAGGCCGTGCCGTCGAACCTGACGCCCTCGTTGGCGTCCGCGGCAACCGACGTGCCCGACTCCTACAACGCCTGCAACCTGAACTTCACGGACACCGCTCAGGGCGCCTGCGTGTTCGGCGACCCGAACGGCACGCACACCGCCGTCATCTTCGGTGACTCGCACGCCAACCAATGGTTCGGCGCCTACGACGTCGCAGCGAAGAAGCTGCACTGGCGCCTGATCAACTGGACCAAGGCGGCCTGCCCGATCGCGGACCTGACCGTCTACGCGCCCGCGCTGAAGCGGGACTACACCGAGTGCAACACCTGGCGGACGGCGACGACCGCTCGGATCACCGCGTTGCACCCTGACCTCATCATCGCCGGCCAGGCCGAGACGGAATCCTCCGGTGCAACCGACCAGGTGTGGGCGGACTTCACCCTGCGTACCATGCGCAAGTTGGCCGCCACCGGCAGCACGGTGGTCCTGATGGGCGACAGCGCCTACTCTCCGCAGGACCCGCTGCAGTGCCTCGCAAAGGACCTCAAGAACGTCCAGGCATGCAGTTACCCCACGGCCAAGGCTCGCCAGATGCCCGGCCGCTACCCCGCCGATGTGAAAACTCTGGGCGCTGCAGGCTTCGCGGTCATCGACACCACGAAGTGGATGTGCACGGACACCACCTGCCCCACAGTGGTCGGCAACATGGAGGTCTACCGTGACGCCGGGCACGTCACCGACACGTACAGCCGCTTCCTGGCCCCCCTCGTCGAACCGCTGCTGAAGACCATCAGCAAGACCAGTAGCTCGAAGTGAGCCATCGTCAGATCGGCGCACGTCGCCGCCCGCGGCGGGTACTGCCCGCCGTGCTCGTCGCGACAGCTTTGGTCGCCGCGACCGTCGGGGTGGAGGTGCTCACCCATCAAGACGCCCAGGGCGGGACGGCGGATTGGCAGACGGTCTGGAGCGACGATTTCACCGGAGCCGCCGGCACCGCACCCAGCACGGCGAACTGGCTCACCGACACCGGCCACGGCTACCCCAACGGCACGGCCGGGTGGGGGAACAACGAGCTGGAGAACTACACCGCCGACCCGGCCAACCTCGGACTGGACGGCGCGGGCAACCTTCGGATCACCGCCACCCGCGACGCCGCCGGGACGTGGACGTCGGGGCGGCTGGAAACCGCCCGGACCGACTTCGCCCCGGCGGCCGGCGGCACACTGAAGGTCGAGGCCCGGCTGCA
>DASQPJ010000175.1:0-24020 GCA_035644015.1 Sporichthyaceae bacterium | reverse complement strand
CCCCGGCCAGTCGATGCCGCTGCGCGCCACCAGGGACACGACGGTGGCGCCCAACCCGAAGATGAGCAGTTGGTAGTTCTGCGAGATCCCGGTGAAGTACGACGGCACGATCACCAGAGCGACCGCAGCCAACGCCGAGGGCAGGACCAGGCCGCCGCCGCAGATTGCCAGCACCGCCAGCCACGTCAGCGACTGCAGCGGGCCGTAGCCGACGTCGCGCGATGCCGTCCCACTCAGCGCGATGAACAGCGCTCCGGAAATGCCGGCGAAGAACGCGGAGATGCTGAACACCAGGATCTTGCTGACATTCACGCTCAACCCGTTGGTGGTCAACCCGATTTGGGAATCGCTCATCGCCCGCAACAGCCGGCCCAATCGGGCCCGGCCGGCCGCGGTCAAGGCAACCGCGCTCACCACGACCAGGGCGAGCACCACGAAGTAGAACGTGCGGTCGCCAGTGCCGTGAATGCCGGCGAACTGCGGCCGTGGCGCCTGCAGGAACGGGCGGTCACCGAACATCAGGAAGGTGCCGTAGACAACCTGCTGCATGAGGATGCCGAAGCCGAAGGTCGCCAACGCGAGATAGAGCCCGGAGAGTCGGATCGCGGGCAGGCTCAGCAGGGCGCCCACCGGTACCACCACCAGCCCCGCGCCGAGCAAGGCGAGCAGCCAAGGGAATCCGTGATCGGCCGTCAGATGGCTGAACGTCGAGGCGCCGATCGCGACGAATGCGGCGTGGCAGAGCGATATCTGTCCCGAGGTGTTCAGCAGCATCGCCAGCGACAGGAAGAGGATCACGAAGATCAATGCGTTGGTGTACACCGGCAGCCGCGGGCCCACGGTGAACGGGATGATCACCACGGCGGCCGCACCGGCCGCGAGCAGCACGCCCCGGGCGATCGGCGGCAGGCCGCGGCCCGAGGGCGCCGAGCCGCCGATCCGGCCCAGTGGCACCGGCAGCCGCCGTGCGGGCACCAGCATCAGCACCGCGACCAACACGATGAACGGGACCGAACTCGGCAGGCCATTCAACGGCGGCCGGTCGCCGAAGTACTTCGTCAGCAGCGAGGCCGTGACCCCGATCCCCAGGCCACCGGCGTAGGTGAGCCACAGGCTCTCGAACCGCCCGAGCGCGACCGCACCGAAGGCCTGCACGACGAGCAGGGAGAGCAACGCCGCGTCGAGGGTAATCGTCGGTGCGATCAGTACTCCGGACAGTGCCGCCATCGTGCAGCCGATGCACCAGGCCAGGATTCGTACCGGCGCCGGTGGCGTGCCGGTCAGGTCGAGCAGTTCGGGGGAGTGCACGACCGCCCGCATGTTCCGGCCGGAACGGCTGAAGCGCAGGAAGGCGCTCAACCCAGCCGTGATTGCCACCGTGATTGCCACGGTGATCATCTGGGCGTAGGTGACCTGGACGCCGCTGATCGTGACGAAATCCTCGGGCAGCACCTGCGGGAAACGGTGGAAGTCGTCGCCGAAGACGATGTACATCAGCCCCTGCGTGGCGATCAGCAGGCCGATGGTCGCCACGATGATCGTGGCGACCGGCGCCCGACCCAACCCGCGGGTGACCCGCTCGATGATCAGGCCCACCGCGGGCCCGAAGAGCCCGATGGCCACCACGGCTGCGATCGGCCAGGGCACGTCGTGGGTCACGTGCAGGTCGTAGAAAAGGTAGGCGGCCGCCGCCCCGATCGCCCCGTGGGCGAAGTTGAGGATGCCGGTGGTGCGATAGGTCAGCACGAGTCCGACACCGGCCAGCCCGTAAATCGAGCCGGTGACCAGCCCGACGATGATGAAAGCAAGCATCACGGCCTGCAGACCGCGCACGGCGTGCGCTGGGCCCGGCGGTGCTCGATGACCGAGGCAGGCTCGGCGCCCTTGCCGCGCACGAGTTGGCAGGTCTCCCGGTGGTAGTGGCTCATCTGTGCCGTCGCGACCGGCGCGAGGTGGACACCGGGCCCGGCGGCCGGACGGTCGAACGCCACGGCGATCGACGTGGTCAGGCCCGCGCGACGGCGGACGAGGCGGCGACGACCGTGCAGCAGCCAGGCCGCGCTCACCACGACGGCCAGGGCGAGCCCCGCCACTGCCACCGTCAACCAGTTCGTCTGCTCGTCGAAACTGGCGGTATGCGCCGAGCCGGCCGTAGCGATCAGGACGGCGGCGACCGCGAGCAGTTGCGCGGCGCAGACCACGCGCACCTGCGTTTCCCGCCACGGCCCGGCGAGCGTTCGAGCGGGGTTGGCCGCGATCACCGGGCCATCTCCACCGACGCGGGGCGAGCCTCCGCGCTCAGCGCCCGGTGCCCACCCGGCGTGGCGGTGGCGGCGGTGGCGGCGGTGCTCTCACTGGTCTCCAGTGCGGCGGCGGTCCGGGTCACCGCCTCCTCCAACCGGTCCAGCTTGACCCACTCGTCGCGCAGATCGGCGGAGAGCCAGATCGTGGCGCCGAGGATGATCAGCAGCAGGCCGAACATCGCCCCGGACACGACGTAGGGGATCTGCTCGGTCACCAGGCCCTTGTCCTGTTGGCCCACCCAGCCCAGCACGAACACGACGAGACCGGCCCCGATCAGCATCACCGCGCTCGTGCGCTCCCATTCGTTGCGGCACCACCGCAGCAGATTCATCACTCACCCCGAAGCACGTAGCAGTCGCGTGACGCCGAGCCCGAGCAGCCCGGCAATCACGATGGCCAGATAGAGCAGATTCCCGTCCGGCGACACGGGCAGCGGAGCACTTGCCGGCACCATCTGCACCGTCCGGATCTCGGGGGTCGGAGCGCCGGCCGGGGCCGCAGGATCTGACACCACGTCAGTCGCGAGCCCACCCGACGCCATGGGGCCGGGGTTGAGCGCACCCAGGCCGAGTGCGGCGCCGGGAACCGTCGCCGGGGCGGCCGGCGTAGCGGCGGAGGTACTCGCCCCGAGTGGCGCGGAGGCCTGCAGGCTGACCGCGACACCGCCGATCCGGTAAGCGATCTGAGTGGCGCCGAATTGTGGTGAGTCGAACTTCTGCGTGACCACCAAGCCGGCCCCGACCAGCCCGGTGTCGGTCTGGTGTGCGGGAAACTGGGTCAGGGAGATCCCCGAGGCGGCAAGCGTGTCGTTCATCGTCTTCTGATCGGCCGCTGGAACCGGTTGGCCCGCCACCGTGAAGCCGTCCGGTGCCAGGCCCACCGGCAGTGTCCCGATCCGCGCGGCGTCCACGCTGAACGACGAACTGCGCGTCAACGACCCCGTCTGGTCGGAGATGACGCCGGCCACCGAGCGGATCCCGGCCAGGGTCAGCGGCCCGACGGTGAGGCTTTGGATGTCGGAGACGGCCTCGGCCTTGACGCCCTGAGCGGTGGAGGTGATCTCGGCATTGGCAAGCGACAGGGCGACGTTGCCGCCCGGACTCTGCGCGCCGGTCTGGGTCCGGGCCACCGCACTGGACGGGGCCACGTCCGCGTTCAACTCGTAGCCGCCGGCACCCACGCTCTGGCTGGGCTGCTGATCGTCGGCGCGGATCGCCAGCGGGTACGGCGGCACGTTGAACGGGAAGACGAGCCCGTTCTGCGCGGCTACGCCGGCGCCGATGGTGGGTAGCGAGGTGAAGAAGCTGCCCGGGTCCGGCGCGGCGGAGTACGCGGTGCCGCCGTTCGTCGTGCTCAAGGTGGCCTGGGCCGAGGGACCGCCGCTGTCCACCGGCGACTTCGTCGCCGGGAAGTTCGCGATCGTGGTCAGCACCCGCACCGGGTCGGCCGAGGCGGAGGCGTTGAAGCTCAGCGGGGCGTCGGCCCGGGCAGCGCCTCCGGACAGGAACGGCGCAGCGGCCAGCAACAGTCCGACCACGCCGTAGCTCAGCGTGCGTCGCTTCATCGTCGCCGCGGTCATCCGCAGAACCGCTTGCCATCGCTGGTGAACTTTCCGCCCTGCACCTTCATGATCCACCCGCATCTCTTGGTGTCCTGGGCCTTGCCGGGGCTGAACGACAGCGGATACGTCAGGCCGCCCAGGTCCTCGTTCTTGATCGTGGCGAGTGCGTCGAGAATCCCCTTGCTCGTCACGGTGTCGGCGGCGAAGGCCTTCTCGGCGCGGGAGAAGAGCTGTGCCGCGGTCCATCCGTTGATGGATGCCGAATCGAAGGGCAAGCCGGGGGCGAACTGCCGCAGCACTGTTTGGAAGATCTGAATGGCCGGCCGGTCGTTGAGGAACCACGGCAGGTACGGCTGCGCGATCACCACGCCGTCGAGGTTGCGGTCGTCGACGAAGTCAAGGTTCGACTGCACCGAGGTGCAGACGATCATCGGCTTATAGCCCACGCTGGCGCACGACTGCGCGATGCGGTGAATGCCCGTCGATTCGAAGGCGAGCGCCAGGACTTCCACGCCCGCCTTCTTCGCGGCCAGGCACTGCGAGGTGAAGTCGACGGTGAGCAGTGAGCTCTGTCCGCGGTACACCGGCTCCAACCCGACCTGCGCTCCGAGTTGGGCCCAGGACTTGTCCGCGGTGTTGCAGTAGGAGACTTCCTGGCAGGTCAGGGTGCCGAGCTTCTTCTTCCCCTCGGCCAACGCGGCGCGCGCCCCGGCGATCACCGTGAAGTCGATCAATGGGCGGCCCGAGGTGCCGTGGTTGAAGAAGATCGCCGAGCTGTCCCAGAACAGTTCGCCACCCTCCTGGCCGATCACCGGGATGTTCTTGCTCACCAGGTAGTCCCGGCTGGCCTGGCCGGTCAGCAACGCGGTGTTGTACAGCAGCGCGATGACCTTGTCCTGCTCGACGAGTTGGCGCACCAGCGCGAGGTTGCGGGCGGGGTCACCGCCGTCGTCCGCGGTCACATACTTGACCGGGTGGCAGCCGAGGCCACCGGCGGCGTTCATCCTGCTCAACCAGGCCTGGATTGCCCGAGTGCCGCCGATGAAGGCGCTGCCGAGCACGCCGCTGAGCTGACCGACCGCGCCGACCATGATCACGGACTTCGGCCCGGTGCAGACCGGGATGTTCGCTGACGCGGTGCTGGGGGAGGCGGCCTTCTTGCCGGGCGTCCCCGTCTTGTCGGTTGTGGCGCCCGAGGCGGACTTCGTCGCCGCCACGCCCTTGGTGGGTACGACGGTCCCGCTCTCAGCGCCGCTCGCCGCCGGTGCCACGGGCAGGTTGGCGCCGGAGGCCGCCGGGGCGGCAACGGTGGCGCCGACCGGCGCGGCCGCCGCACCACCGACCGTTGCTGGCGTCCCCGCGTCGATGGTCGTCGGCCCGGGTGCCGCGGCGGAGGTACCCGAGGCCGCCGCCACCAACTCCGTGTGGGACAAGCTGTTCGCGCAGCCGCTGACCAGCGCGAACGCGGTCAATACGGTCACGGCGCCGAGGCCGCGCCGTCGACGTGACACGCGATCCATGCGGAACCCCTCTCACCGGGCGTGGGGAGAAATCTCGGGACAAAACGGCCCTTGGTGGTGCCCGTCACGCTAACGGCTATATGTGATAACGGCAAGACAAATCCGGTCTTGTTATATCAGATAGCAGGTCGTAATGTGATCGGCGTCATGAACGAAGCTGGCGAAGGAGTGGTCATGACCGTGCTCGAGACCCCGGTGCTGATCGTCGGCGGCGGCGGCTGCGGATTGTCCGCGTCGATCTTCCTGTCCAACCTCGGCGTGGAGCATCTGCTCGTCGAGCGGCGGGACACGACCTCACACCTGCCGAAGGCTCACTACCTGAACCAACGGACCATGGAGGTCTTCCGCCAGCACGGGGTCGCCGACGCGGTCTTCGAGGTGGGTTGCCCGATCGAGAAGTTCGGCAAGGTCCGCTGGCTCACCTCGCTCGGTGGGGACGGCCCCCTCGACCGCAAGATCATCCACTCGATGGACGCCTTTGGCGGCGGATCGTTGCGCGCGACCTACGACGCCGACAGCCCGGTAACCGCGAGCAACTATCCGCAGCTGCGCCTGGAGCCGTTGCTCAAGGGTGAGGCGGAACGCCGCGCGCCGGAGTCGATCCGGTTCGGCCACGAGGTCGAGTCCTGGGAACAGGACGCCGACGGCGTGCGGGTCACCGTCCACGACCTCGCCGCCGGCGAGCGCTACACGATTGCGGCCCGGTACCTGATCGCAGCGGACGGCGGCCGGACCTTCGGCCCCGCGCTCGGCACCGAGATGGCCGGTCCGACCGAGATGCTCGACATGGTCAGCACCCACTTCAGCGCCGACCTCTCTGAGTACTGGGACGACGAGTCGTTGATCACCTGGTTCCTCAACCCGGAGGGCAAGGACTCCTGGGGCGCGGGCGCGATGGTGCAGATGGGCCCGACGTGGGGGCGCAAGTCCGAGGAGTGGGTGTTCCACTTCGCGTTCCAGCCCAACGACCCGGAGCGGTTCGACGAGGAGAAGATCGTTCCGCGCCTTCGCGATCTGCTGAGACTGCCCGACCTCGAACTCGAGGTGCACAAGATCAGTCACTGGATCCTCGACCGCATCGTCGCCCAGCAGTGGCAGTACGGACGGATCTTCCTGGCCGGCGACTCCGCCCACCGCCAGCCCCCGACCACCGGCCTTGGGCTGAACACGGGCATCCAGGACGCGCACAACCTGGCGTGGAAGCTGGCCGAGGTCGTGCATGGCAACGCCACCGACACTCTGCTGACGAGCTACGAATCCGAGCGACTGCCGGTGAGCACGCACGGCGCGGACTGGGCGCTGCTGGCCTTCATGAACCACTTCGTCATCGATGCCGGCATCGGTCTCATCCCGGGCGCACCGCCGGAGGTCAACACCGGCGCATTCCACGCTCTCTTCTCACCTGGCCTCATCGGCGACGCGCTGCGGCACCGCGCCGAGGTCTGCATCAACACCCAGACCTGGGAGTTCCAGGCCCACGACGTCGAGATTGGTTTGTCCTACGCCGAGGGTGCGGTCGTTCCGGACGGCACCGAGCTTCCGACCCGGGACCCCAGCGGACGCGAGTACCGGCCTACCACTCGACCGGGTCACCGACTGCCGCATGCGTGGATCGAGCGCAGCGGGCAGCGAATCTCGACCCACGACCTGGTCGGCACCGGCGGATTCGCGTTGATCACCGGTGCGGACGGTGAGGCCTGGGCGAAGGCGGCCCAGGAGGCCGCGACGCGGTTCGGCGTCGACATCGCCGTTGCCTCGATCGGCGCCGGCGGCGATTACGCCGACGTCGAGGGTTCCTGGGCCGCGCTGCGGCAGATCTCCGACGGCGGGGCGCTGCTCGTCCGCCCGGACAACTTCGTCGCGTTCCGGGCAACCGAGGCGAGCTCCGACGCAGTCGATGCTCTCGGCGACGCTTTCGCGGTCATTCTCGGTCGATGACTGGCTCTGTGCTGGTTGACCTGCACAAACCGCGCATCGTTCTTGGCCGGTTGGGAGGGCCCATCCCGATATCCTTGATAGCAACCGGCCGTCGGTGGGCCGCTGGAGAAGATGAGGAACCCCCGATGACGGTCTCCGACGCGGCGGTCCGGCCGATCGAAACGCGCTCGGTGGTGGGCCAGGTAACTGCTGAGCTGCGCCGATCCATCCTCGCGGGCACTCTCGCCCCCGGCAGCGAGTTCTCGTTGCGCGAGATCGCGTCCATGCTCAACGTCAGCTTCATTCCGGTGCGAGAAGCGCTGCGGAGCCTGGAGGGCGAGGGCCTGGTCGTCACTCGTCCCGGCCGCAGCGCAGTGGTCTCGCCGCTGGACCGGGCCGATCTGGACGGCATCTATCGGCTGCGACACCAACTCGAACCGGAGATCGCAAGCCGGGCGTGCACGCTGCTCAGTGCCGCCGAACTCGATCAGTTGGAGGCGCAGACCACGGAGTTCGGGCGCCCGGACGTCGGCATCGACGCGATTTATGAGGCGCACCATGCATTTCACCTGGCCCTGCTGGCCCCGGCGATGACGGAATGGGACACCCGGGTGCTCACCACGCTGTGGCGCGCGGCGGAGCGCTACATCCGGATCGGGTTCGGACGCCTGGACCCGGACCCGGCCGAGCACGACCGCCGCGAGCACAGCCACCGGCATTTGATCGACATCTATCGCGCCCGCGACGTCGATGCGGTCGCAGCGGCGATGCACGAGCACCTCGAGCGCAACGAGATCACCGCGTTGCGCGCGCTGGACCTCGTCTCGTCGGACTGAGGCACGAGAGGAGCCGACCTGTGGCTACCGGAGCCGACGCTGTGCCCGACGGCGAGTACGTGCTGGACACCGCGCAGAGCGTGTTCTCCTTCGGGGCCACGGCCTTCCTGCTGCTCCCGGTAAAGGGAACCCTCCGGGCGCGGGCCGGGAGCATGTCCGTCGCCGACGGGAAGGTCGCAGCCGAGGGCTCGGCCGACGCGGCCAGCATCGCCACCGGGATGAAGGCCCGTGACTGGCACCTGCGGTACAAGCACTATCTGCACGCGGCGGCGAACCCGGAGATTCGGCTGGTCATCCCTGCGGTCGCGCTCGACGCCGACACGGTGGTGGCAACCCTGCACGCCCGAGGCAGGTCGGCGGAGGTTCCGCTGGCGCTGGAGTCCCTCGTGGTCTCGCCGGACGGCACCCTGCAGGCTCGGCTGACCGGCAGCTTCGACCGGACGCCGTTGCGGATGCTGCATCGGCTCGGCGGTGTTTCCCGGCGGATTCAGTTGAGCTTCGACGTCGTGGCCAGGAGACAGCCACGGTGATCCGTTGCCTCGCCGCAATGGCGACCGCCGCGGTGCTCCTCTCCGGATGCGCCAACCAGTTGAGCGCCGAAAAGCTTCGTGTCGGAGCCGGGCTCGAACCCGCGTCGGCCATCGTGCGGAGCGACCCGGCAGCGGGCGGCACGGTGGTGGACGCGCCCGCGGGACCCGTCGCGGCGCCGCCCCGGTCCACTATGGCGGCCGGCCGAACTGCTGCCCCCGATGCCGGAGGCCCGGGCGCACCGACGGTGGCCAAGGTCGGCGCGCCCGCAGGGTCCACCAAGTCCACCGGCGCCGCGACGCGTTCACCCGTCAACGGCCTGCCGCAAGGTGTACCCGCGGCGCAACCCGCGTGCACCGGCCCGAAGCCGCCGATCGTGATCGGCACGGTGGGCGAGCAGAGCGGACCCCTGGGCGCGGCGCTGATCGGTGGCGTGCGTGCGGTGCAGGCGTGGGTTGCGGCGCAGAACGCGGCCGGCGGGCTGGCCTGTCACCCCGTCAAGTACATCGTGTCCGACGATGGCGGGGACCCCAGCCGTCATCTGTCGCTGGTGCGCAAGCTTGTCGAGCAGGACGGCGTGATCGCCATCGTGTTCCAGGACGCGCTGCTCACCGGACAGGCGAGCAAGGACTACGTGGTGCAGAAGGGCATCCCGGTCATCGGGCAGGACGGCGGGGAGAACCAGACCTACGACGCCCCGAACTACTTCAACCACGCGGTGTCCGCGGCGCCGCTGTTCGACATGACGGTCATCGCCGGCGGCAAGGTGGCGTTGCCCGCGGGCAAGAAGAACTTGGGCACGTTGGTGTGTCAGGAGGTCGCCGGTTGCGGCACGGCCGGCCAACGGTTCACCGAGCGGGGCAGGGCGATCGGCTTCAACGTCGTCTACAGCGGCCAGGCCTCGCTGCTCAACGTGGATTTCACCGCCCAGTGCTTGAGCGCCCAGCGGGCGAAGGTGGACGTGCTGGCCGTGTCCTTCGAGTCGACCGGCATCCACCGCATCGCCGACTCGTGCGCCCGGGTCGGTTACCACCCGCTGATCGTCTGTACCTCGGTCCAGTCAACCCTGGACTTCGCGAGCGACCCGAACCTGCGCGGTGCGGTCGTTGCCCAACCACTGCTGCCGTGGTTCCTCGCCGATCGCGTGCCGATCCGGGAGTACCAGGCCACCCTCAAGCGGTACTCACCGGACACTGCCTTCGACTCGTCCTCGATCAATGGCTGGGGCGCGGCGAAGCTCTTCGAGCAGGCCAAGGCCGCGTTTGCGGCCGACCGGGTGACCAGCGCCGGCATCATCGACGCGCTGTCCCGGGTGCGGCAGAACGACCTCGACGGCCTGACCTATCCGCTCTCGTTCGCGGTCGGCCAACCTCAGGTGCCCGAGCCGTGTGGTTGGGTCGTTCGGGTCGGCGACGGCACGTTCACCAGCGACGGCCGGCGATTCTGCGGCTAGATAATCGCGGCCGGCGCCCCGGCCTGACGATTGTCCGGCCGGGGCGCCTACCTGACGGGTGCTCAGATCTGAGCGGGCAACAGGTGCGCTCGGGTCTTGTCGGTGCTCAAGCACAGCGAGCAGATGTGCGCGCCATGGTTCGCACAGGCCATCATGTCCGGCCGCTCGTAATCGACGTGGCAGACGTGGCAGGTCAATTCGACCCCGGACGGGTTGCCGTACTCGTCGTACATCGGCAGCGCGATGCCGTCGTCGGTGCGGCGCAGGTAGTACTTGCCCTTGGTGGCAATGGCCAGCACCGGCGGCAGCACCAGCGCGATCACCACCGCCACGATCGGGGAGTACGGCTTGATCCAGGAACCGAACCAGCCGAAGAACGCCCCCACCGACAGGATCGCGGCCAGGCCCATCGAGACGAAGCCGACCGGGTTGATCGCGTAGAGCATGCCGCGGCGGAACTCCGGCTTCTTGGGCGAGAGCTTCAGCAGGTACTTGTTGAACACGATGTCCGAGGCGACCGCGACGATCCAGGCCATGCCGCAGTTGGCGTAGGAGCCGAGGATCGTGTTCAGCACGCTGAACATGTCGGCCTCCATCAGGGCCAACGCGACCGCGAGGTTGAACGCCACGAAGACCAGGCGGCCGGGGTAAGTGCGGGTGACCCGGGTGAAGGAGTTCGTCCAGGCCAGCGACCCGGAGTAGGCGTTGGTGACGTTGATCTTGATCTGGCTGATCACCACGAGAATGACGGCCAGGGCCAGCGCGGCGCCGTGCGGCATCATGTTGTCGTAGATGCTGAGGAACTGGTGCACGGGTTCGTTGGCCACGCCGGCGCCGTCCGCGATGTTGCCGATCAGGTAGACCGCCAGGAACAGCCCGATCACCTGCTTGATCGCACCGAACACGACCCAGCCGGGCCCGGCGGTGATGACCGCGAACCACCAGCGGCGGCTGTTCTCCGGGGTGCGCGGCGGCATGAAGCGCAGGTAGTCGATCTGCTCCGCGATCTGCGCGATCAGTGACAGGCAGACCCCGGCGGCGAGCATCACCGAACCGAAATTGACGCCTTGTTTGTCCTTACCGCCGTAGGCCAGGAAGGTGTTCACCGAGTCCGGGTGCGAGATCAGCAGGTAGACCATCGGCACCACCATGAGGAACAGCCACAGCGGGGTGGTCCACAGCTGCATCTTGGCCAGCGCCTTCATGCCGTAGATCACCAACGGCAACACGATCAATGTGGAGGAGGCGTAGCCGAGCCACAGGGGTATGTGCAGCCCGAGTTTCAATCCCTGGGCCATGATCGAGCCCTCGAGGGCGAAGAATATGAACGTGAACGAGGCGAAGATGACGTTGGTGACCACCGAGCCGTAGTAGCCGAATCCGGAGCCCCGGGTGATCAGGTCGAGGTCCAGGTTGTACCGGGCGGCGTAGTACGCCAACGGGAGACCGGTCAAGAAGATCACCACGGCGAACACCGCGATGCCCCACAGGGCGTTGCCGGTGCCGTAGGAGATGCCGATGTTCGCCCCGATCGCGAAGTCGGCGAGGTAGGCGATGCCGCCCAGCGCGGAGATCGCCACCACCCCGGTGCCCCAGCGGCGGTAACTGCGCGGCGCGAAGCGCAGCGTGAAGTCCTCGAGGGTCTCCGAGGCAGCGGCCTTCCCCGACGGCGGCGTGACCGGGGGTGGTGCGGTGGTGGGTTCGAGAATCAGCTGATCGGTCATGGGTGTCGCGCCTCCGACGGTTGTTCGCGGGGGGACGGGGCCGGCACGACATCGGGCCGGTGGTCAGCACCGAGTCAAGGCCGCGTCGACAAGCACCGGCCAAGCACTCGCTAAGCGACCGAGGCCGAGCGGGGACGCACATCACGGCGAAACGGCACCGAAACGCGGGCGCCGCAGAATCGACCTGGCCAAGCCGTGCACCGGGGCAGGGAGGGCAGCGCGCTGATCGAGTTCCGGATGCTCGGGCCGCTGGAGGCCTGGCGCGACGGGGTGCGCCTCGAGCTCGGCGGACGCAAGCAACGCGCGCTGCTGGCAGCGCTGCTGATCCGGGCCAATCACATGGTCCCGGTGGAGCGACTGATCGACGACCTGTGGCCCAACGACCCCCCGGCCCGCGCGGTGGCCAGCATTCAGGTGTTCATCTCCGATCTGCGCCGGGCCTTGGAACCCGACCGAGCGCGCGGCGAGGCCGCCACCGTGTTGGTGACCGCCGCCCCCGGCTACCGGTTGGTCGTCGATCCCGACGCCGTCGACGCGTTGCGGTTCAGCCGACTTGCCGAGCAGACCCGTTCCGCTCTGGTCAGTGGCGACCTGCCGAGGGCCGCGCAACTGGCCGCCGCGGCCGATGCCTGCTGGTCCGGCCCGGTGCTCGCCGATGTGGCGGACAGCCCGTTCGCTGCGGCCGAGGCAGCACTGCTGGTCGATGCCCGGCTGGGTTGCCTGGAGGACGGCGTCGAGGCGGATCTCGCGCTCGGCCGCCATGCCGAGGTATTGGCCGGGCTGGAACGCAGGGTGGCCGAGCACCCCCTCGCCGAACGCTCCCGGGCACAGTTGATGCTCGCGCTCTACCGCTGCGGTCGACAGGCGGACTCGCTGACGAGCTATGCCGCCGGTCGCCGGGTGCTCGCCGAGGACCTCGGGCTGGAACCCGGGCCGGCGCTGCGCGGCATGCACGAGGCGGTGTTGCGCCAGGACGCCGATTTGTACTGGGCGCCGGAGCCCGCGCCGCCGGCCCCGCGGCCGCCGGTCGAGGTGGGTGAGGAAGCGGGCCGCGTGCTCGTGGTCGATGACTCCGGCATCAACCGGCGGCTGCTCGTCGAGGCGTTGGGCCGGCTCGGGCATGAGGTGCGCACGGCGGAGAACGGCCGTCGCGCGCTGGACCTGCTCGCCGCGGGGGAACAGGCCGATCTGGTCCTGCTGGACCTGTTGATGCCGGTGCTCGACGGGTACGCCACGCTCGCCGCGCTCAAAGCCAACCCGGCCACCGCGCATCTGCCGGTGATCATGATCTCCGCGGTGCACGAGATGGAGAGCGTCGTGCGGTGCATCGACCTCGGCGCGACGGACTACCTGCCCAAACCGTTCAGTGCCGAGGTGCTGCGCGCCCGCATCCACTCGTCGTTGGCCGCCAAACGGATGCGCGATGTGGAGCGGGGCGATCTGCAACGTTGGCAGGCGCTCGCCGGTGAGGTGCGCGCCCGGGAGGCCGACCTGCGTGCGGAGATCGACGCGCTGCGCGCGGAGTTGGCCCGGTCCGCGGCGGGGCCGTGACGACTTCGCTGCGGCGCAGCGTGCTCGGCGCGGGCACCGTCGGTGCGGCGCTGGTCGCCTCCCTGCTCGGCGCCAGCTTGATGGCCGAACGCAGCGCGCACGACGCGGCCGTGGCGGAGACCCGTCGCACGGTCGCGGTGCGACTGGCCGATGAACTGCGCCAGACCTCCGACGATCTGACCCGGATGGCCCGCGCCTACGTGGCCACCGGACAGACCCGGTACCGGGACTGGTTCGGCGAGATCCTGGCGATCCGCGCGGGCACTGCCCCGCGGCCGGAGAACTACGACCTCATCTACTGGGACGTGGTCGCCGACACCGGCCGTCGGCCCACGCCGTTCGGTCCGCCGGTGGCCTTCACCACCCTGGCTGCGCGGGCCGGATTCACCGCGGGGGAGCTGGACCTGTTGGCCCGGGCCCGGGACCGCTCGGATGCTCTGGCCCGCACCGAGCAGGCCGCGTTCGCCCTGGTCTCCGGTGCCCACCCGGATCGAGCTCGGGCCACCGCCATGCTCAACGACGCCGCCTACCTGCAGGCCAAGGACGCGATCATGGCGCCGATCGGGGAGGTGTTCGGCCGGGTCGATGCGCGCACCGGGGCGGACAGCGCCCGGGCGTTGGATCGCGCCCGGGACTGGGCCATCGCGGCGGCCGCGCTGGGCGTGCTGCTGCTCGTCGGCCTGGCCACCGCCGCGGTGGCGGTGCGCCGCGCCGTGCTGCGTCCGGTGCTCGCGCTGGACGCCGCCACTGCGCGCATCACCGAGGGCGAACTCGCGGTGCGCGCACCCGAACGGGGCCCGGCGGAGTTGTCCGCGTTGGCTGGTCGGTTCAACGCGATGACCGGCGCCATCGCCGCGCGCACCGGTGAACTCGGGCTGCTGCAACGGGTCGCGGCCACCGCGAACTCGGCGGTCGACCTGCCCACCGCGGCGGGCGAGGTGATCGAGGCGGTCTGTGCGCACACCGGCTGGCAGGTCGGGCACGTGTACTGGCGCGACGGCGACACTCTGGTGCCCTCCGGGATCTGGCACGGCGGCACGCCGCTGTTCCGGGACGCCACCGCGGCCACCCCGTTGGCCCGCGGGGTGGGCCTGGGTGGGCGGGTGTTGGCGAGCGGCGAGCCGGTCTGGATCCCCGACGTGCGGGCCGACCCGGGATTTGTGAGAGCCCGTCAGGCCGATGGCCTGGGCGCCGGCATGGCGTTCCCGGTGCTGGTCGGCGAGGAAGTGGTGGCGTTGCTGGAGTTCTTCTCCACCACCCCCGCCGAACCGGACACCCGACTGCTGGGGTTGCTGGCCGATGTCGGCCGACAATTGGGTCGGGTGGTGGACCGGGTGCGCGCCGGCGACGCACTGCGTGCCGCGGCCGCCGCCGCCGAGGACGCGAACGCGGCCAAGAGTGCCTTCCTGGCCACCATGAGCCACGAGATGCGCACCCCGATGAACGCGGTGATCGGCATGTCGGGGCTGCTGCTGGACACCGACCTGCAACCGGAACAGCAGCAGTGGGCCGGGGTGGTTCGGGACAGCGCCGAGTCGTTGCTGGGGTTGATCAACGACATCCTGGACTTTTCCAAGATCGACGCGGGCCGGTTGGAGTTGGAGCAGCGCGCCTTCGACGTCGCGCGGTGCCTGGCCGGGGCCTGTGATCTTGTCGCGGCGCAGGCTCTGCAGAAGGATCTGACGATAGATCAGGTTATTGCGCCGGGCACCCCGGAAGCGCTGGTCGGTGACCTCACCCGGGTGCGCCAGGTGCTGGTCAACCTGTTGTCCAACGCGGTGCGGTTCACCGAACGCGGGCAGGTGCGGATAGCCGTACGTGCGGTGCCTGATGGCGCCGATTACCTCTGGACCTTCGTCGTCACCGACACCGGGATCGGGATCCCGCCGGATCGACTCGCGGCGATCTTCGAGCCGTTCACCCAGGCCGACGTGTCCATCACCCGCCGCTACGGCGGAACCGGCCTGGGGCTGGCGATCTGCCGTCGGCTCTGTGACCTGATGGGTGGTCGGATCAGTGCGACCAGCGTGCCCGGCGCCGGGTCCACGTTCGAGGTGACCCTGCGCGCCCCGGGTGCCGCCTCACCCCTCGTGTCGGACCCCGCGCCGGACGCGGACCCGGTCGGCGCCGGCCGACCGTTGCGAATCCTGGTCGCCGAGGACCACCCGGTGAACCAGCGGCTGACCGTGCTACTACTGGACCGGCTCGGACATCGAGCTGATGTCGTCGCGGATGGGGCCGAAGCGGTCGCCGCGGTCGCTGCGATCGCCTACGACTTGGTGTTGATGGACCTTCGGATGCCTGAACTGGACGGCTTCGCCGCCACCCGGGCGATCCGCGCCGAGCTGGGCGACCGGGCCCCGACGATCGTCGCGCTCACCGCGGATGCGGGGGTGGAGAACCGGGACGCCTGCCTGGCCGCCGGGATGGCGGATCACCTCAGCAAACCGGTGATCCGCGCGGACCTGGAGCGGGTGCTGGCCGCGGTGGGGCGGCGCCGACCCGGGCCGGTGCTCGATCCGGTGGCGATCGGTGAGCTGCGAGAGTTGGTGGGCTCGGATCGGGTGGCGTTCGACGGCCTGGTCGTGGACTTCCTCGCGGAGTCACCGTTGCTCATCCAGTCACTTCGCGCGGCCACCGTCGGGGGCGACGCTGCGGCCGCGCGCCTCGCGGCGCACACCCTGAGGTCCCTGGGCGCCACGTTCGGTGCGCACGCCCTGGCCGGCTTGTGTGGACAGGCCGAGACACACACCGGCCCACCGGCGGCCCTGTTGCCGTTGCTCGCCCGCGTCGAGGAGGAACACGGTCGGGTGCGCGCAGCCCTGCTGGAACTCTCGCCCGTGGAGGTGCGCGGATGATCGTGGTGGAGTCCGACGTCTCCTGGTTCACCCTGCAACCGGCGCTGGCCGAGGCGGTGGAGACGGTCGCCGATGTGGTGGCCGGTATCCCCGACCCCGACCGGCCCGCGTTCGCGCAGTGGACGGTCGGTGACGTCGCGGCACATCTGAGCCACGCGTGGCTATTCATCCCGCGGCTGGCCGCGCGCGACCTGGCGGGCGGCATCGCCGCGTTGCCCCCGACCCCCGAGGTCGGCAACGGAACCCCGGGCGGGGCGGCCTTTGCCTCGCTGCCCGCATTGGCTCCGGCGACCGTCGCCCTCGTGCGCAACGATCCGGAACGCGATCCCGCGGTGCTCGCCGACCGGATCCGGACGGCGGCCAAGGCGTTCGCGGAGCTGGACGTCACGGACTCCACGGTGCGGCCGTGGATGATCGAGGGCGTCGGCGGCCCGCCGGCGCACTTCGCCGCGCACTTGCTCAACGAGACGGTCGTGCACGGCCACGACATCTCCCGCGCCACCGGCCGGGCCCGGCCGGTCCCGGACCACCTCGCCGCGCTGGTGCTGCGTTCCTTCCTGTTGCCGATGCTGTGCATCACCAATGCGGCGCCGTTCCCGGCGCCGTGGAGCGTCGAGCTGCGGCTGGCCGGGGAATCGGCCTACCGGCTGGACGCGGGTGCCGAGGGTTTGCGCTTCCGCGCCGCGGGGGGGCCGAGTCCGGACGCCCGGTTGTGGATCCGGCCCAGCGCGATGCTGCTCTTGGCCTGGCGGCGGCGCAGCCTCGCCTCGGTGATCATGGGCCGGGAGGCGCTGGTCTGGGGCCGACGGCCCTGGGTGGCCACCCGGCCATTGGCGATCGTCCCGCAGGTCTGAGCCGCCCGGCGCATTCTGTCGGCGCCGCGACGTACCGTGGGCGCCGTGCGGATTGATGCGGAACGTCAGGCCAAGCTGCGGCGCACCACCCGGCCGTTCGAGGTGGTCAGCGACTTCTCGCCGTCCGGCGACCAGCCGGGGGCCATCGCGGACCTGACCCGGCGGGTGCAGGCGGGGGAGAAGAACGTCGTGCTGCTCGGTGCCACCGGTACCGGCAAGTCGGCGACCACGGCCTGGCTGGTGGAGCAGGTGCAGCGCCCGACGTTGGTGATGGCGCCGAACAAGACGCTGGCCGCCCAGCTGGCCAACGAGTTCCGAGAGCTGCTGCCGCACAACGCGGTGGAGTACTTCGTCTCCTACTACGACTACTACCAACCCGAGGCCTACGTCCCGCAGTCGGACACCTACATCGAGAAGGACTCCTCGGTGAACGAGGAGGTGGAGCGGCTGCGCCACTCCGCGACCAACTCGTTGCTCACCCGCCGCGACGTGATCGTGGTGGCCACCGTGTCCTGCATCTACGGCCTGGGGACACCGGAGGAGTACCTGGAGCGCATGGTCGCGCTGTCCGTCGGCGACGAGATCGAGCGGGACGTGTTGCTGCGCCAACTGGTCACCATGCAGTACGCGCGCAACGACGTGGCGTTCACCCGGGGCACGTTCCGGGTGCGGGGGGACACCCTGGAGATCTTCCCGATGTACGAGCTGAACGCGCTGCGGATCGAGTTCTTCGGCGACGAGGTCGAGCGGGTGATGATGCTGCACCCGCTCACCGGCGAGGTCATCGACGAGCCGCAGAGCGTGCACGTGTTCCCGGCCACCCACTATGTGGCCGGCCCGGAACGGATGGAACGCGCGATCGTCGGCATCGAGGCCGAGTGCGTGGAGCGGCTGGCCCAGTTGGAGCGGCAGGGCAAGTTGCTGGAGGCGCAGCGCTTGCGCATGCGCACCCAGTACGACGTGGAGATGATGCGTCAGGTCGGCTTCTGCTCCGGCATTGAGAACTACTCCCGGCACATCGACGGCCGCGAGGCGGGTTCCCCGCCGCACTGCCTGCTGGACTTCTTCCCGGAGGACTTCCTGCTGGTCATCGACGAGTCACATGTGACGGTGCCTCAGATCGGCGGCATGTACGAGGGCGACATGTCCCGCAAGCGCACCCTCGTCGACCACGGCTTCCGGTTGCCCTCGGCCTGCGACAACCGGCCGTTGCAGTGGGAGGAGTTCCTCGACCGCATCGGGCAGACGGTGTTCCTGTCCGCCACCCCGGGCCCGTACGAGCTGTCCCGCGGTTACGGGATCGTCGAGCAGATCATCCGGCCCACCGGCCTGATCGACCCGGAGATCGTGGTCAAACCGACGAAGGGTCAGATTGACGACCTGCTGCACGAGATCCGGGCCCGGGCGGAGCGCAACGAGCGGGTGCTGGTCACCACGCTGACCAAGAAGATGTCCGAGGACCTGACCGACTATCTGCTCGAGCTCGGCGTGCGGGTGCGCTATCTGCACTCCGAGGTGGACACGTTGCGCCGGGTGGAGTTGCTGCGCGAGCTGCGGGTGGGCGTGTTCGACGTGCTGGTCGGCATCAACCTGCTGCGCGAGGGATTGGACCTGCCCGAGGTGTCCCTGGTGTCGATCCTGGACGCCGACAAGGAGGGCTTTTTGCGCAGCGGCACCTCGTTGATCCAGACCATTGGCCGAGCGGCGCGCAACGTGTCCGGCCAGGTGCACATGTACGCCGACACCATCACCCCGTCGATGGCGAAGGCCATCGACGAGACCAACCGGCGCCGGGCCAAGCAGGTCGCCTACAACACCGAGCACGGCATCGACCCGACCCCGCTGCGCAAGAAGATCGGCGACATCCTCGACTCGATCGCCCGGGAGGACGCGGACACCGCGGAGCTGATCGGCGGTGGCGGGCGACAACGCAGTCGGGGCAAGGCGCCCGTGCCGGGACTGTCCTCGCGGGTACCCGCGGCGGACCGGGCGGGTCGGCACGCGGCGGAGCTGGCCGGGCTACCGGCGATGGACCTCGCCGACCTCATCCAGCAGCTCACCGACCAGATGCACGCCGCGGCCGCCGAACTCGCCTTCGAACTCGCGGCTCGGTTGCGCGACGAGATCTCCGAGCTGAAGCGGGAATTGCGCGGCATGCACGAGGCCGCCGGGCGGTAAAACCCTCGCGGAGAAGGGTGGGACGCAAGGGGCAAGGGGGGACAGGATCACTGCCGGCCGGTTAGGTTAGGCTTGGTTGATCTGACGCGCCGCCCGGGGCGCGCTCGTGAGGTGTGGGGAGTCAGTCGGTGCGTGCGAGGCGACTGTTGAGTGTCGGACTGGTCACCGGAGCGCTTGTGCTGGGGACCAGTGCGTGCGGCAGCTCCTCGGACTCCGATTCCGGCCAACCCGCGACCGGTACCGAACACGGCACCCTCGCGCCGGAAGACGTGCGTGCGCCGGACGCCGAGGTCGCCGACGGCCTGGGCAAGATCAAGGGCATCGTCGACGAGATCGGCACCGCCGCGTCCGCGGACAACACCCGCGCCAAGGACCTGCAGGGTGAGATCGAGCCGATCTGGGCGAGCATCGAGGGCACCGTCAAGTCCAACGACTCCAACACCTACCTCACCTTCGAGGACCAGTTCGCGGTCATCGGCAAGGCGGTGGAGCAGAAGGACGAGAGCTCGGCGAAGACTGCCGCGGCGCTGGTGGACAAGGCCGTCGACGCCTACCTGGCCGCCCACCCCGGCACCGGTGCCTCGGCGAGCCCGTCCGGCTCGCCCTCGCCCAGTGCCTCCCCGACGCCCTGATGATCACCGACCGGGTACCCCGTCGTTGGGCCGCAGCCGCGCTGCTGCTGCTCGCGGTGGTGCTCGGGCTGCAGTTGGCCGGGGCGAGCAACGCCGGGGCTGCGGTGCGCACAGGCACCTCCCGGGCCGATGCCATCCACCAGTTGCAGATCGTGCGCGGCTCCATCGACCGCACGCTCGCGCTGAGCAAGGAGGGGCATGCCGAGGAGGCCTTCAGCGAGGCCAAGACCGGCTATCTGAGCCACTTCGAGTACGTGGAGGTCCCGCTGCGGGTCGCCGACGCGGGGCTCACCGCGCGGGCGGAGACCAAGTTCGCCGAGATCCGCGGCTCGATCTCGTCACACGCCGCGGTCTCGGATATCCGCAGCGAGATCATCGACCTGCGCGGGCTGATCGACGACGCCGAACGGACCCTCACCGACACCGGGCTGTCCGCGCCGTCGCTGGTATTCGGTCAGGCCTTCGTGATCATCTTCCGGGAGGGCCTGGAGGCCGTCCTGCTCATCTCGGTGCTGCTGGGCTATCTGGAAGCAGCCAAGGCCGGCCGGTTCCGCCGACCGGTGTTGATCGGCATGAGCGCCGCGGTGGTGGCCACCATCGCCACGTTCTTCCTGTTGCAGGGAGTGCTGCAGGCCCTGCCCTTCGGTCGCGAACTGCTCGAGGCCATCACCGCACTGCTGGCCGTCGTGGTGTTGTTCTGGGTGTCGTTCTGGCTGATCGCGCGCATGGAACAGAAGCGCTGGTTGGAGTTCCTGCGCGCCCGGGTGTGGACCGCGGCCTCGGCCGGCTCGGCCACCGCGCTGATGCTGGTCGGGTTCACCGCGCTGTATCGCGAGGGCTTCGAGACCGCGCTGTTCTACCAGGCGCTGTCCAGCTTCGGTGCCGGGCTGGGCTGGTACATCGTGGCGGGGGTCGTCACCGGCGCGCTGTGTCTGACCGTCGTCGCGTGGTTCGTCTTCAAGCTCGGCCGGCGCATCCCGGTCAAGGTGTTCCTGTCCACTGCGGTGATCCTGTTGATGGCCACCTCGGTGGCGTTCCTCGGCAACGCGGTGCGCAACCTGCAGCAGGCCGACGTCATCGGGCTGCACCGGTGGAACAGTTGGCCGAACGCGCCGATCTTCGTCTCCCAGTCGGTGGGCTACTGGCCCAGCCGGGAGACGATCCTCGCCCAAGCGGTCCTGACCGCGATCTACGCCGCCGGCGCGGTGTACATGTTCGGCATCCGGCCCCGGCGCATGCGACGTCCGGCCCCCCGCCCGATAGCGCGGCCCGCGTCTCCCACCCCTGCACCCGGCCCGGCCTCGGTGGCCGGCGTTCGGTTCACTGTGCTGGAGACGGCGTCCGCCACGGACCGCAGCACCTGACGTCATGACCGTTCGAGTCGGGGTGGACGTCGGCGGCACGTTCACGAAAGCCATCGCGTTCGACACGGTCGTGGGCGCAGTGGTCGCGCAGGCCGTGGTGCCCACCACGCACGATCACCCGGACGGCGTTGCCGCCGGGGTGGTGCAGGTGGTGGGCACGCTGGCTGCGCAGGTCGGCGCGGACCGCATCGAGTTGGTCACCCACTCCACCACGCAGGCGGTGAACGCGCTGTTGGAGGGCGACGTGGCCTGCGTCGGCCTGATCGGGATGAGCACGGCCATGGAACGGCGCAAGGCCCGTAAGCGCACCGTGGACGTGCGCATCCAACTGGCCGCGGGGCGCACGCTGCCGCTGGTCACCGAGTTCCTCGACGTGGCGACGTTGGACGAACAGGCCGCATCGGCCGCGGTGGCCCGGCTGGCCGCGGCGGGCGCCCGGGCGATTGCGGTGGCCGAGGCGTTCGCCCCGGACGACACCACCAACGAGGCCATGGTCGCCGGGATCGCCCTGCGGCAGGGTCTACCCGCCACCACTTCCGCGGATCTCACCGGCCTGTACGGGCTGGAGTTGCGTGCGGTGACCGCGGCGATCAACGCCTCGGTGCTGCCGATTGCGTTGCGCACCGCCGAGGTGGTCGGCGCGGGGGTCGCGGCCGTGGGTATCACCGGGCCGGTGATGGTGATGCGCGGCGACGGCGGGGCCACCGACCTGGCCGGCTTCCGACAGGCCCCGGCCCGCACCCTGTACTCCGGGCCGGCCGCATCGGTCGCCGGGGCGCTGCGTTCCACCAGGATCAGCGACGCGGTCATCGTCGAGGTGGGCGGCACCTCCACCAACGTGGCCGCGGTGCGCCGTGGTCGTCCGGCGCTGTCCTATGTCCAGGTGGCCAGCCACGCCACTGCACTGCGCGCCCTGGACGTACGGGTGCTCGGGGTAGCCGGCGGCTCGCTGCTCCGCGTGCGCGGCGGACGGCGCAAGGACGTGCACGGCGTGGGGCCGCGCAGCGCACACATCGCGGGCCTGCCCTACACCTGCTTCCTCACCCCGGCCGAGATCGACGGTGCGGTGGCCGAACTGATCGCCCCGCGACCCGGCGACCCGGCGGACTATCTGGTGCTGCGGTTGCCCGACGGCAGACGAGCCGCGCTGACCAACACCTGCGCGGCCAACGCGCTGCAGGTGACGGTGCCGGGGGACTACGCCGCGGGGGACATCGAGGCCTCGGTGGCCGGGTTCGCGGTGGCCGGCCGGTTCCTCGGCCTGCCCGGCGCCGAGGTGGCCCGGCGCATGCTGCGCGCCTCCACCGATGCGTTGTGCGAACTGGTCACGCAGGTGATGTCCGCCCATCAGCTGAACTCCCCATCGCTGGTTGCCGTGGGAGGCGGTGCGGGGGGCCTGGGCCGAGCGGTGGCCCGGGCGATGGCGTTGGAGTTGGTGCTACCGCCCAGTGCCGAGGTGATCAGCGCGGTGGGCGACGCGTTGTCGTTGATCCGGGCCGAACGCGAACGCACCTTCGCCACCGAGGACCCCGGCGCACTGGCCGCGCTGGTCGCCGAGGTGGAGGACGAGGCGGTGCGCGCCGGGGCCGGCGCGGGCAGCCTGGATGTGCGCGTCGAGCACATCGCCGAACGCGGTGCGGTGCGGGT
Organism: Sporichthyaceae bacterium; assembly: GCA_035644015.1. GTDB lineage: Bacteria > Actinomycetota > Actinomycetes > Sporichthyales > Sporichthyaceae > DASQPJ01. The sequence goes on along the minus strand of DASQPJ010000175.1, from coordinate 1,093 downwards.
GACCGCCACCGGCTCGGTGGCGTTGCTCTCCGGCGCGGTGCCCGGTCGACCGCCGGCCGATCAGACCGAGGCCGCCGCGGTGGCGCTGGACCGGGGCTATCCGCAAACCCGCCAGGTCGGCCAGTTCTGGGTGTGCCACGGCGGCCCGGCCGCCGGCCGGATGGCCGTGCTCGACCAGTTCGCCGACCTGATCATCGACGTGCGCGGCGAGATGTTGCCCGCCTCCGCGGTGCGCACCCCGGAACCGGGTGCCGGGGTGGGCGATGTGTTCAGCCGCGGCATCAAGCGCATGGGCCCGGTGACCATCACCCCGGACGTCTGGGTGATCAGCGGTAGTCGGTTGCTGCAGGTGCCGGTGACCAACCCGGCGCAGGTGGCGCCGACCGTGCTCGCGCTGTGTCCGTCGGGCGCGGACTTCACCGTGATCGTCGGCAGGGAGTAGCAACCAGATGGCGCTCTACGTTCCGCAGTCCCGCCGCCGCCGGCGGTTGGTGGTGGCCGCGACGACCACGGCAGTCATCGGCTTGGTGGCCGGTGGCGCCGTGGGCCGGTTGTCCGCGCCGGGTGTGGCCGACCGGGTGGCGAGTGTGCGGGCCGAGGCCAAGGACACCGCATCCGGCCTGGAGGTGATCAGCCTGCACGCCGAGGCCACCTCCGTGGGCGCCGGTGGTATCGACCTGGTGCTGGCCCGGACCGCCCGCGAACTCGCCGACGAGTTCGACCGCGCGCCCTGGGTGGACAGCGGGCAACGGCGCATCGTGCTCCAGGCACTCACCGCACTGACGGATCGTCAGGACAAGGGCACGCCCGCCTTCGGCGAGGCGGCGGGCGGGTTGGCCACCATGATCACCGACGTCTTCGCCGGCCGCCCGGTGATGGCGCCGACGAGTTCCCCGTCACCGTCACCGTCCCCATCCCCTTCGCCGAGCGCCACCCCGACCCCGACACCCACGCCGACATCCACGGGTTCGCTGAGCCCCACACCCACGCCTACGGGGTAAGGAAGGCCAGCAGCGCGGCGAGGGTCTCCTCAGGGGCTTCCTCGGGGAGGAAGTGGCCGCCGCGGACGCTGTGCCCGCGCACGTCCGTGCCG
>DASQPJ010000174.1:0-6354 GCA_035644015.1 Sporichthyaceae bacterium | reverse complement strand
CTGGCCGGTGGACGCAAGTGCTTCTACACCACGCCGATCAAGGCGTTGTCCAACCAGAAGTACGCCGACCTGGCGGCGCGGCACGGCCACCACAACGTGGGGCTGCTCACCGGGGACAACACGATCAACGGCGAGGCCCCGGTGGTGGTGATGACCACCGAGGTGCTGCGCAACATGCTCTATGCGGGCTCGGCCACGCTGCGCGGGCTGGGTTTCGTGGTGATGGACGAGGTGCACTACCTGGCCGACCCGTTCCGCGGGGCGGCCTGGGAGGAGGTGATCATCCACCTGCCCGAGTCGGTCACCCTGGTCTCGCTGTCCGCCACGGTGTCCAACGCCGAGGAGTTCGGCGATTGGCTGCAAACCGTGCGGGGCGCCACCGTGGTCATCGTCTCTGAGCACCGGCCGGTGCCACTGTGGCAACACGTGATGGTGCGCGATGAGATCGTCGACTTGTTCGTGGATGATGCCCAGCGGCAGGTCAACCCCGAACTGGTGCGATTGGCCCGGCGCACCGGCTGGGATGACGGCCCGTCAGATCGACGGGGTCGGCGGACCGGGCCGCCGCGGCACCGTGGGCTGGTGCCCAGCCGGGCAGAAGTGGTGGTGCGGCTGGACCGGGCCGGGTTGCTGCCCGCGATCACCTTCATCTTCAGCCGGGCCGGCTGCGATGCAGCCGTGGAGCAGTGCCTGCGCGCAGGCTTGCGGTTGAACACCGGCGAGGAACGCGACGCCGTGCGCCGATTGGCCGAGACGGCCGCCGCGTCGCTGCCGGAGGCCGATCTCGCCGTACTCGGTTACCGCGGTTGGTTGGACGGGCTGGAGCGGGGCATTGCCGCGCACCACGCGGGGATGCTGCCTGCCTTCCGCGAAGTGGTCGAAGACTTGTTCGTGCGCGGCCTGGTCAAGGCGGTCTTCGCGACCGAGACCCTGGCGATGGGCATCAACATGCCCGCCCGGGCCGTCGTGCTGGAGAAGCTGGTCAAGTTCAACGGCGAGACGCACGCGGACATCACGCCGGGAGAGTTCACCCAACTCACCGGCCGGGCGGGACGCCGCGGCATCGACGTCGAGGGCCACGCGGTGGTGCTCTGGCAACCGGGTATGGATCCGCGCACGGTGGCCGGGTTGGCCTCCTCGCGCACGTTCCCGCTGCGCTCGAGTTTCCGCCCGTCGTACAACATGGCGGTGAACCTGGTCGGTCAGCTCGGTCGGGACCGCGCGCGGGCCTTGCTGGAGACCTCGTTCGCCCAGTTCCAGGCCGACCGCTCGGTGGTCGGGTTGGCCGCGCAGATCCGCAAGCAGGACGATCTGTTGGCCCGTCAGTTAGCCGAGGCCGAGTGCGACAGGGGCAGCTTCGCGGAGTACTTCGGGATGCGCGCGGCGCTGTCCGAGCGCGAGAACGAGCTGGCCCGGCAACGGTCCCGCGACGGCCGGGCACGGACCGCGTCCTCGATGGAGAAGCTGCGCCGCGGGGACATGATCATGGTGCCCCGCGGCCGCTTCGCCGGGCTTGCGGTGGTGCTCGATCCGGGCATCGAGGACGATGGCCCGCGGCCCAACGTGATCACCGCGGATCGGCAGTACCGGCGGCTGTCCGAGGCCGATTTCGTCGGCCCGGTCGAGCCTTTGGGTCGGTTGCGGGTGGCGCATACGTTCAATCCCCGCTCGCCGCAGGCGCGACGCGACCTGGCCGGCGCCCTGCAGAACAAGGCCGGCGGCGCCGCGGCGCCCCGCTCGCGGAAAGCCCCGTCGGACGGGGAGGATGGCGAGGTCACCCGGCTGCGCCGGGAGTTGCGTGAGCATCCGTGCCATTCCTGCCCGGACCGCGAGGAGCACGCCCGCCGGGCGCACCGCACGCAACAGTTGGCCAAGGACACCGAGAAGCTGCGCGCCCAGGTGCAGAGCCGCACCGGCACCATCGCGCGCACCTTCGACCGGGTGTGCGCTGTGCTCGACGTGCGCGGCTACCTCGACGGGGATCGCCCGACCGACGAGGGTCGACGGTTGGCCCGACTGTGGACCGAGATGGACCTGCTCACCGCGGAATGCCTGCGCCGGAAGGTCTGGCACGGCCTTTCGCCCGCCGAGCTGGCGGCCTGCGTGTCGGTGCTGGTGTATGAATCCCGCCGGGCCGATGACGCCGGCCCGCCGCGGTTGCCCGAGGGCCGCGTGCGGGACGCGCTGGCCGAGATGACCCGGCTGTGGGCGGAGTTGGACCGAGTGGAGAAGGACCACCGGGTCGCGTTCCTGCGTGAGCCGGATCTCGGGTTCGTGACCGCTGCGTACCGCTGGGCGAACGGTCGCGCGTTGGACGCGGTACTGCAGGACGCGGACCTCTCGGCGGGGGATTTCGTTCGCTGGTGCAAACAATTGATCGATCTGCTCGGGCAGATCGCTGCTGCCGCCGCGGACGAGGAGATCAGAGCCGTGGCGGACGCGGCCATTTCCGCAGTTCGACGCGGCGTGGTGGCGTACTCCTCGGTTAACTCACAACCTCGCTGAGCACGTGCAACACCCGATTCAACGGCCCGGCCAGCCCCCAGCGATCCGAGAGCGCGAGCAGTGCCTCCGGATCGCGGGGACCTGCCATCAGCCCGGCATCCAGCTTCGGCACCGGCAGATCCCGGACCACACCGACGACCGTGGGCGCCACCGCCAGATAGTCCGCGGCGGCCAATAGTTTGCCCCGTAACCCCGGTGCGATACCTGACGCAGGGTCAGCTGCGGCGGCCAGCACGCCGGGCACATCCGCGTGTGCGCTGATCAACGCCGCGGCGGTCTTGTCCCCGACGCCGGGCACCCCCGGTAACCCGTCGCTGGGATCACCCCGCAGGGTGGCGAACGCGGCGTAGCTGCGGCCCGGGATCGCGTACTTCCTGGTCACCATGGCTTCGTCCACGATCTCCAACTTGCTGACCCCACGGGCGATGTACAGCACCCGCACCCGACGTTCGTCGTCCACCAGTTGGAACAGGTCCCTGTCGCCGGTGACCACATCGACCGGGCACGTCGCGGTGGTGGCCAGCGTGCCGATCACGTCGTCGGCCTCGTGGCCGGCGATCCCGAGATGCGCGATACCCAACGCGTCGAGGACCTCGAGCATGATCGGTACCTGGATCTCCAGGTCGACCGGTACCTCCTCGGCGTTGCCCTGGGCAACCCGGTGCGCCTTGTACGACGGCAGGGCGGCGACCCGGAACGCGGGCCGCCAATCGGCGTCCAGACAGGCCACCAGATGGGTGGGGCGGCGCAGCTTGACCAACGTCGCGATGAAGTCCAACAGGCCGCGCACCGCGTTCACCGGAGTGCCGTCCGGGGCCCGCACCGAGTCGGGCACCCCGAAGAACGCCCGGAAGTACAACGAGGGGGCGTCCAGCAACATCAACTCCGCCATGCCCGGCAGCCTGCCATGCGGCCTGACAGGATTGGCACCATGTCCAACGTCTTCACCGCCCGCCTGCAGCGGGCCCGGGCCGCAACTGCCGCCGCCGGTCTGGATGCTCTGCTGATCACGCCGGGGCCGGACCTGCGCTACCTCACCGGCTACGTGGCCAAGCCGCTGGAGCGGCTGACCTGTCTGGTGCTGCCCGCGAACGCCGACCCGGTGTTGATCGTGCCGTTCCTGGAGCGCGCCGCAGCGGAAGCAGCCGGGGTGTCCGACCTCGGCCTGGCCATCGCGGACTGGCAGGAGACCGACGACCCGATCGCGCTGGTCGCCGAGATCCTGCCCGCGGGCACCGCGGTGTACGGCGTGGACGACCACATGTGGGCGGAGAAGGTGTTGCGCCTGCGCGCCGGACTGCCCGGCATCGACCAGGCCCTGGCCGGCGGCGTGCTGCGTGACCTGCGCATCCGCAAGACCGCGGAGGAGATCGACGCCCTGCGCGAGGCCGGGGCCGCGATCGACCGGGTGCACGACCGGATCGCGGAATGGCTCAAGCCCGGCCGCACCGAGCGGGAGGTCGGCCGGGATATCGCCGAGGCGATCGTGGCCGAGGGGCACGTGCGGGCCGACTTCGTCATCGTCGGCTCGGGTCCCAACGGCGCCAGCCCGCACCATGACGTCTCCGACCGCGTGGTGCAGGTCGGCGACCCGGTGGTGGTCGACATCGGCGGCACCACCGAGGCCGGCTACTGCTCGGATGAGACCCGCACCTACGCGGTGGGGGAGCCGGATGCGGAGTTCCGCCGCTACTACGAGGTGCTGCTCGCCGCGCAGAACGCGGCCTGCGACGCGGTGCGGCCGGGCATCGGCTGCCAGGAGGTGGACCGGGTGGCCCGGCGGATCATCGCCGAGGCCGGGTACGGCGAGTACTTCATCCACCGCACCGGTCACGGAATCGGCCTGGAAGGGCACGAGGACCCCTACATCGTGGAGGGCAACGACGCGCTGTTGGAGCCCGGGATGGCCTTTTCCGTAGAGCCGGGCATCTACCTGCCCGGCCGGCACGGCGCCCGGATCGAGGACATCGTGGTGTGCACGCAGACCGGCGGGGAGCGGCTGAATCTGACGCCCCGTGAATTGGTCGTGCTGCCCGCCTGAGGCATTCCCGGGTGGCGGGTTTACGGTGTGCTCCCGTGGAGGACATCGACCGGCAGATCGTCGAACTGTTGTGCACCGACGGCCGGATGAGTTTCACCGACCTCGGCAAGCGCACCGGCTTGTCCACCTCGGCGGCCCAGCAGCGGGTGCGCCGCCTCGAGCAACGCGGCGTGCTGCGCGGCTACACCGCCGTGGTCGACCACGAGGCCATCGGGCTGCCGCTGACCGCGTTCATCTCCATCAAGCCCACCGACGCCGCGGCACCTGACGATGCCCCCGAGCGGTTGGCCGGGATCACGGCGATCGAGGCCTGCCACAGCGTGGCCGGCGACGAGAACTACATCCTCAAGGTGCGGGTGGCCACGCCGGGCGCGCTGGAGGCGCTGCTCGGCGAGATCCGCAGCACGGTGAACGTGTCCACCCGGACCACCGTGGTGCTGTCCACCCCGTACGAGAGCCGCCCGCCCGGGCTATCCGGGTGAGGTTGCGCCCGGCCGGCCACGCGGGGAACCAAGCCGGTCACGGAACGTTTACGTATCCACAGGGTAAATCTGTGCGCTCCGCCACAAATGGGACGACACAGTGATCAGCTAGGTGTGCCGGCGAAGGGGCAAGTGAATGCGGCGGTTGCGCACGGTCTGCGGCGTCGCCATCGCGGGCCTCCTGCTCGGCGGCCTGGCCACGCTGCCCGGTGGCAGCGCCCGGGCTGCGGCCCCGGGCCGGGACCTACTCGACGCTGCCTCCGCGACGCTGTCCGACGTGACCGAACTGCCGACGAACGCGCATTACCCGTTGGACGCCTCGGTGGGCCCGACACTGGCCGCGTGGCGAAAGACCGCGGCCGGTGCTGCGCAGTTCACCCAACGCTCCGGGGCCACCCCGCCGGTGGGCACCAAGCGCATGTGGCTGTCCCTGGACCAAGTGAAGGGCGTCCTCTACACCAAGCAGTACACGCTTCGCGGCGTCGGGGAGAACATCGAGGTCTGGGTGGCCACCGGGGCCGGCCCGGACGGCGTCATGGGCACCGACTTCCCCAAGGGCGACTGTCGCTACCAGATCCCCGGCAGCACCACGATCAACGACGCCGAGGTCACCGCGTTGATGCAGCAGTACGACGACAACATGCTGCCCAAGGAGTCCAAGGCGTTCAGTGTCGCCCCGCCGCGCAACGGGTCGAAGAAGACCGACAACGACCTGACCAAGGGCCTGGACTTCAGCGGTGACGGCAACAAGACCGTGACGCTGATCGACAACGTGCGCGACCCGAACTTCTACGAGTTCCCGAAGAACCAGACCTACGTGGCCGGGTTCTTCTCCGCACAGTTCAACGACCTGACCGACCGCAACGTGATGACCATCGATGCCTACGACTGGACGCACCGCACCGGCGTGGACCCGAAGGACGACCAGAACCCGGACATCTGCAAGTCGCGGCCGTCGCGTCCGCGGCTGTACGAGGGCATCTTCGCCCACGAGTACCAGCATCTGCTGCAGCACTACGTGGACCCCCTCGAGGTCAACTTCATCAACGAGGGGCTGTCCGACTACGCGATCAGCCTGACCGGGTACGCGTCCACCACGCACACCGTGTTCCAGAAGAAGAACGAGAGCCACATCGTCTGTTTCAACGGTTTCGGCATCGTGCGCACCAAGTACAACCCGAACCCGCAACCCTGCGGTGGGCCGGAGAACTCGTTGACGTTGTGGGGCGACGAGGGTGACGGCGGGGAGATCCTCGCCGACTACGGCGAGGCCTGGTCGTTCCTGCTTTTCCTCAGGGACCGCTATGGCCCGAAGATCCTGGAGTC
>DASQPJ010000173.1:0-6248 GCA_035644015.1 Sporichthyaceae bacterium | reverse complement strand
ACGGGGGGCGCGGTGGTGGGTGTCGTCTGCACAACCGACTCAGAGACGCGACCGGCCTTCCTGATACGTCCGACGTGCGAGGGAGGACACAATTGTCGGGTGTGCACCGGTTCGGGTGGCACGGACGGGGAGGCTGTCGTGCGCGTCTACCTGCCGCTCACCTGGGCGGGGTTGGCCGCCGCCGCCCAGCGCGGCAGCCTGCCGCCGGGCCCCGGCTTCGCAGTCACCCCGGCGCTGCGGGAGTGGTACGCCTGCGGGGACGCGGAGGAACTGGAGTTCGCCGCGATGAGCGACGCCGAGGAGGAGTGCCTGCGCCTGCTGGCCGCCGACCCGTCCGCCCCGCGCCGGCGGGTGGTGGTGGCCGCGGACGTCCCCGACCCCGACGTGCTGCCCGTGGCCGAGCAACACCCGGCCGCGGTGCTGATCGGCGCCGTGGTGCCGATGCGGATCTGGGCCTCGGTACACGTCGATGACCCGTCCGCCGCCGCTGACGTGACCGCCGCGGCCGAGGCCATCACCGCCGCCGATCGCGGCGACGACGACGCCCGGTTCACCGTCGACGGCGCCGCCGACCACCCGCTGCAGTGGTATGCCGTGCAGGAGATCAGCGGATTATTGGGCGAATGACCAGGTTCGCGATCGATCCGTCGACCCTCGTGCACCTGGCGCGGCACGGACTGCAACCCCACGCCGCACACCAGTTGGTGGCCCCGAACTCGCTGCGCTCGCAGGCGCTCGAGCTGTTGCTGCGCGAGGTGAACACCGGAGAACTCGACGAAGGCAAGGCACTGCAGCTTCACGAGCGGATGACCGAGCTCAAGGTGCGCCTGCTCGGCGACCGGGTCTCCCGACGCACGGCTTGGAAGATCGCCCGCGAGTTCGGCTGGGACGACCTCACCGACGCCGAGTACCTGGCCGTCACCCGACTCCAGGCCGACGCGTTGATCGCCACCGACTCCACCCTCGAAGCGAAGGCGGCAGGCGTGGTCCCCCTGGCGACAATCGACGCCCTGCTCGCCGAGTGACAGCCGCCCGGCCACAGATGCACGTTGTGACGGGAGGGGCGTTCGGCGCGGCACGGGAGCACCTCACGTTGCACCGTGCATCAGCAGCCTGTGCCGGGTAGGGGTCCCACCGTCAGAACGGCGTCGGACGGATGAAATCCAGGCTGACACCCGTTCCCCGCCGGGTACCCCCGCCACACCCATCTTCGGGCTCTTGTGCAACGTTTCCCGGCCCCGCCATGCGTTGCTCAGGGACCCGAAGATCGGTGTCGCCCGGATGGGCCTACGCGCGTTGACCCGCCCCGGGCGGTTGGTTAGGAACGTGGAACGGACGCGGGGGCGCAATGGGTTCGCCTGCGCACGGAATCCACGGGGGTGGGCTGGATGCTCGGACATGAGGGGCGTACCGGGCGGCGACGACCGCCGACCGCGATGGTGGCCGGGGGAGCCGTCATTGCTGTGTTGGCGGCGGCCCCGTGGGCTGCGGCGCGTGCGGGGGCGGATCCCGCCCCCGCGTCCACCATGACCTGTTCGGCGACCGCGGTGACGGTGTCCGGGGCCAACGCCGCGCCACCGCCCGGCTGCGTCACTGACTTCAAGCACCTGCCCGGCATCAATACCCATCTCGGCCCGATCGGGTTGCGGCTGGCCGTGGTGGCCGGCGCCACCGAATGGCACCCGACCGGGCGCGGCCTGGGCGATCGCGTGTCCGGGGAGGCCGGGGCGGATCTGGCCGACCTGCGGCTGACGCTGGGCAAGCTGGTGATCACCGCGGACGCGGTGCGTTCCTACGCCTCCGTGTCCTGCATGACCGGCAATGCCGTCCCGCAGTTGCAGGGCCACTCGGTGCTGGTGAACCTGCGGTTCGACGGCAAGCCGCCGCCCGTTGGGGATGATCCGGTGGCGATTCCGCTGCTGGGTATCGGGGTGCTGCATCTCAACGAGCAAATCGTGTGGAACGGCGTGCTCACCCAGCGCGCGCTGTGGCTGACCGGGCCGTTGCTCGGCGAGGGCGTGGTGATCGGCGAATCGAAGGTCGGGGCGACGCCGGGGGCCTGCGCGACGTCGGGGGCGTGACGTCGGAGCCAAGGGGCCGACACGAAGCGCGGATGCGTGCCACCATGGTGGCGGGGGAATGATCATGCCCCCGGCGAGTTTCGGAGGCGATCACGTGGACGCGCTGACCCGGGTACCGTCGCCACGCAACGAGCCGGTGTTGAGCTACGCACCGGGCAGTCCGGAGCGGGCCCGACTGGAGTCCAAGCTCAAGTCGTTGTCGGCGGAACGTGCCGACCTCACCGCCATCGTCGACGGCGTCGCGCGGCGGGGCAGCGGCCCGGAATTCGAGGTGCGCGCGCCGCACGACAAGCGGTTGTTGCTCGGGGTGGGCCGCGGTTGCGGCCACGAGGACACCACCGCCGCGGTGCAGGCCGCGTTGCGGGCCGCCCCGGCCTGGCGCGACCTGCCCTTCGACGAGCGGGCCGCGGTGCTGCTGCGCGCCGCCGACCTGCTGGCCGGCCCATGGCGGGAGACGCTGAACGCGGCCACCATGCTCGGCCAGTCCAAGACCGTGCAGCAGGCCGAGATCGATGCGGCCTGTGAGCTGATCGACTTCTGGCGATTCAACGTGCACTTCGCCCGCCAGATCCACGCCGAGCAGCCGATCAGCTCACCGGGGATGTGGAACCGCACCGACCACCGCCCACTGGAGGGCTTCGTCTACGCGGTCACCCCGTTCAACTTCACCGCGATCGCGGGCAACCTGCCCACCGCGCCCGCGCTGATGGGCAACACCGTGCTGTGGAAGCCCGCCACCACGCAGACCCTGGCGGCGCGGTTGATCATGCAGGTGCTGACGGCCGCGGGCCTGCCGCCGGGCGTGATCAACCTGCTGCCCGGCGACGGGAAGGCGGTCTCCGAGGTTGCCCTGGCGCACCCGGCGCTGGCCGGCATCCACTTCACCGGCTCCACCCGGGTGTTCCAGCAGTTGTGGCGCACCGTCGGGGAGAACATCGCGAGCTACCGGACCTACCCGCGGCTGGTCGGGGAGACCGGCGGCAAGGACTTCGTGCTCGCGCACCCCTCCGCGGACCCCGCGGCGCTGCGCACCGCGCTGATCCGCGGCGCGTTCGAGTACCAGGGCCAGAAGTGCTCGGCCGCATCGCGGGCCTACATCGCCCGCTCGGTGTGGGACCGCATGGGCCCGGACTTCCTGGCCGAGAGCGCCGAGTTGCCCATGGGCGACGTCGCGGACCTGAGCAACTTCCTCGGCGCGGTCATCGACGCCAAGGCCTTCGCCACCCACCGCGACGCGATCGAGCGGGCGCGGGTGCGGGCCAGCACCGAGATCCTGGTCGGCGGTAGCTACACCGACGCGGTCGGCTATTTCGTCCGGCCGACGGTGATTCGCTGCGCCGACCCGGCCGATGAGGCCATGCGCACCGAGTACTTCGGCCCGATCCTGTCGCTGTTCGTCTACGAGGACAGCGAGTTCGAGCAGGTGCTCGACCTGGTCGACGGCGGCACTGACTACGGCCTGACCGGGTCGGTGTTCGCCACCGACCGGTCGGCCGTGGCCCGGGTCGCGCACGCCCTGCGGTTCGCCGCCGGGAACTTCTACGTCAACGACAAGCCGACCGGCGCCGTGGTCGGTCAGCAGCCGTTCGGTGGGGCCCGCGCCTCCGGCACCAACGACAAGGCCGGCTCGGCGCTGAACCTGCAGCGCTGGACCAGCCCGCGCTCGATCAAGGAGACGTTCGTGCCCCCGACGGACTGGCGCTACCCGCACATGGGTTAGCCCACCTCGGCGGCCTTCTTGATGTTGGCCAGCGTGGTGTCCATCAGTTCCTGTGCATAAGCGGTGCGGTCGGCGACGCCGGTGGCCAGCTTGGTGACCAGGCCGACCTTGAAGAGCGGGTTGCGGGTGTCCAGCCAGCTCTCGGTTACCTTGCAGCCGCCCGGCGTGGGCTCGATGTCGTAGCTCCAGGTGGCGCCGCTCAGGCCGCCGACCTTGACAATGAACGACAACCGGCTCGGGGCCTGCGCCTCGTTGATGACCGCGCCGCCGGACCAGCGGTGCCACCCGTTCTTGTTGTTGCCCTTGAACTTCACGCCCGGCGCGGGCTCCGTGGCGCCGCCCTTCCACTTCCCGCCGACGTTCTCCGGACTCCACTCACCCATCCGGGGCAGGTCGCTGACCATCGACCAGATCTTCTCCGGTGTGGCCGCGATCTCCACGGTGGACGTGAACTTCTCTTGGTCGGCCATGAGGTCCTCCTGGGGACGTAAGTGGGGAAATGATGGCAGGTCAGGCGCGCGGACCGGTGAGCAGCGCGCGGAAGTTCCGCAACGCCACCGAGGCCATGGCCAGATCCGGATGGTCGGCGGAGATGATCTCCCCGATCACCCGGGCGGTGCGTTCCACCACCGGGCCCGCGGCCTCCTGCCAGGCCTTGAACCGTTCCGCCACCGGTCCGTCGCCGGCCGCCAGCACCTCCGCGGTCAGCGCCGCGTGCGCGGTGAACAGGTCCTCGCGCAGCGTGGCGCGGGCCATCGTGCGCCACCGGTCGTCGCGGGGCAGCGCATTGACCGCGCTGAGCAGTTCGCTGATCTCCAGTTCGTCGGCGATCAGGAAGTACGCCTCGGCCACCTGCGCCCGCGGGGACCCAGAGACGTGCGCGACCTCCACGATGTCCAGTGCGGCGAAGGACAGGTCCAGCGCGGCGCAGCGCTGCGCGAGATCGTGCGGGACCCCGGCGGCGACCAGGACGTCGCGAGCTTCGGCCAAGTCGGCCGCGTCGGTGCCGCGCACCGTGGCCGGCACCAGAGCCACCACCTCGGTGACCCCGGCGCTGAAGAACGCCACCTCGGCGTCGATGTCCAGCGGTGAGCGGCGCTTGGCGAGCAGCCACCGGGTGGCCCGCTCGGCCAGTCGGCGCGCCTGCAGCCGCATCCGGGTGGCCACCTCGGCCGGGATGGTGCCGTCCAGCGCGGCCACGTCGTTGCGGAAGGGCTCCAGGTCGAAGGCGTCGCGGGCGACCACATAGGCCCGGGCGATGTCCGCGTCCGGTTGCGCGGTCTCCTCCCGCAGTCGGTGCACAAAGGTGATCCCGGCGTCGTTGACCAGGTCGTTGACCACCCCGGTGACCAGGATTTCCCGGCGCAACGGGTGCTCGGTGATGGCCTGCGCGAACCGCTCCCGCAGCGGAGCCGGGAAATAGGCCACCGGGACCTGCTGCAGGGCTGCGGACTCGGGCAGGTCGGTAGCCAGCAGGGCGGTGTCCAGGGTGATCTTGACGTAGGCCAGCAGCACGGACAGTTCCGGACCGGTCAGCCCGCGGCCCTCGCTCGCCCGGGCGTGGATCTCCTTGTCCGACGGTAGGAACTCCAACGCGCGGTCCAGGTGCCCCGTCGATTCCAGGTGCCGGATCAGCCGGGCGTGCGCATGCAACAGGGCGCCGGCCTGCGCCTCGGCGTTGGCCAGCGCCACGTTCTGCGCGTAGTTGTCGGCCAGCACCAGCGCGGCCACCTCGTCGGTCATCGAGGCCAGCAGCGGATCGCGATCCGGGCCGGTGCAGCATGCGTGGCTGAGCAGGATCTTGATGTTCACCTCGTGGTCGGAGGTGTCCACACCCGCGGAGTTGTCGATCGCATCGGTGTTGATCTGACCACCCCTCAGGGCGTACTCGATGCGCCCGCGCTGGGTGAGCCCGAGGTTGCCACCCTCGCCGACGCAAGCTGCGCGCAGCTCAGCGCCGTTCGCGCGGATCGCGTCATTGGCCTTGTCCCCGACCTCGGCGTGGGTCTCCTCGGTGGCCTTCACGTAGGTGCCGATGCCGCCGTTCCACAACAGGTCCACCGGAGCCAGCAGGATCGCGTGCAGCAAATCGTTCGGGGGCAGCGCGGTGGTGGCGGCGGGCAGGCCGAGCCGGGCGCGCACCGCCTCGCTGATCGGGATCGACTTCAACGTGCGCGGGTACACCCCGCCGCCCGCGGAGATCATCGAGGTGTCGTAGTCCGCCCACGAGGAGCGGGGCAGGGCGAACAGCCGGGCTCGTTCGACCCAGGACGTCTCCGCGTCCGGGTCCGGGTCCAGGAACACGTGGCGATGATCGAACGCCGCCACCAAGCGGATGTGCCGGGACAGCAGCATGCCGTTGCCGAACACGTCACCGGACATGTCCCCGACACCCACGCAGGTGAAGTCGGTGCGCTGGCAGTCGATGCCCCGCTCCCGGAAATGCC
>DASQPJ010000172.1:0-2344 GCA_035644015.1 Sporichthyaceae bacterium | reverse complement strand
CCCGGAGCCCCCGGCTCCGGAGCCGACCGCGGCTGCCGTCGAACCCGTGGCAGAGCCCGCGGCAGTGGCTGAAACTGCGGCTGTGGCTGAGCCCGCGGCAGTGGCTGAGCCTGCGGAAGTGGCCGAACCTGTGGCCCTGGGCGAACCTGCGGCAGAGCCTGCGGAAGTGGCCGAACCTGCGATCGAGGCCGAACCTGCGGTCGATACCGTCGTCGAGCCAACGTCCCAACCCCCGGAGCCCACCCCGGAGCCCACGCCGGCGGCCGCGGAAGCCACCGAGGCTCCTGCCGAACCGATCTCGCCGCTGCTTGTGGCGGAACAAGCCCGGGCCAGTTTCGAGCTACTGAGCACCGAACTGACCGCGCTGGGCGCCAAGGTGGCCGCCAACGAGGTCCCGTTCAAGCAGGCCAATGCCGAACTGGAGCGCATCCGCGGGGTGATCGCGGCCGGGCCCGCGGTCGGCGTGCCCGAGGAATTGAGCACCCAACTGGCGGCCGTCGAGGAGGCGCTCAAAGAGGCCGCCGAGGCGCACCGGGCGGCCCGCGCGGCGGCCGCCGCCGAGGCCCGCACCACCAAGGACCGCATCGTCGCCGAGGCCGAAACGATCGCCGGGGGCGGCCAGTGGCGGGTCGGCGGCGAGCGGTTGACCGCGCTGCTGGAGGAGTGGAAGTCCTGCGCCCGGTTGGATCGCAAGTCCGACGACGAGCTGTGGAAGCGGTTCTCCGCCGCCCGCTCGGCCTTCGCCAAGCGACGCAAGGCGCACTACCACGAGCTCGCACACGACCGGGACGCCGCGCGCGGTGTCAAGGACCAGTTGGCCGAGCAGGCCGAGGCGTTGGCCTCCTCCACCGACTGGGCGGCCACCGCGTCGACGTTCCGCGACCTGATGGCGCAGTGGAAAAGCGCAGGCCGGGCCGGACGTGAGGTCGACGACGCTTTGTGGGCGCGCTTCCGGGCCGCGCAGGACGCATTCTTCGCCGCGCGCAACGCCGCCCTGGGTGCCCGCGACTCCGAACAGACCACGAACCTCGCCGCCAAGCAGGCGCTCTGTGCCGAGGCCGAGGCGCTTCTGCCGGTGTCCGACATCCGCTCCGCGCGGGCTGCACTGCGCTCCATTCAGGAGCGTTGGGAGGCCATCGGGCACGTGCCGCGCGAGGCCCGGGGCGGGGTGGAGTCCAGGCTGGCCGCGGTCGAGTCGGCGATCCGGGGCGCGGACGACGCGGCCCGCACCCGAACCAACCCGGCCGGGCGCAGCCGGGCCGAGGAGACGGTCAATGCCTTGCGCGAAGCCATCGCGACGCTGGAGGCGAAGGCCGCCAAGGCAGCGGCAGCCGGCGATGAGCGCAAGGCCAAGGAAGCCGCCGAGGGGGCTGCGGCGCGCCGGGAGTGGCTGGTCGAGGCCGAGCGGACACTGGCCGAACTGTCCTGACCGTATGACTGACGCAACGTCAGCTTCCTTACCCGGTCAGGGATTCATCGTCCCGGTGGTGCGGTAGACGTCGAACACACCCTCGACCGCGCGCACGTGCTTGAGCACGTGGCCGAGGTGCTTGGGGTCGCCCATTTCGAAGGTGAACCTGCTGATCGCGACGCGATCCCTGGTGGTCGCCACGCTCGCGGACAGGATGTTCACGTGCTGGTCGGAGAGCACCCGGGTGATATCCGCCAGCAGCCGGGACCGGTCCAGTGCCTCCACCTGGATGGCCACCAGGAACACCGAGGACGCGGTCGGCGTCCACTCCACCTCGACCATGCGTTCGCGCTGGCCGGCCAGGGCAGCGGAATTCGTGCAGTCCCCGCGGTGCACCGAAACGCCGTTGCCGCGGGTGACGAACCCCACGATGGGGTCGCCGGGCACCGGAGTGCAGCAGCGGGCCAACTTCACCCAGACATCCGGGGCGCCGGTCACCGAGACGCCGGGATCACCGTGCGGCTGGAACCGGCCACGGGCCTTGCTCGGGGTGACCGTTTCGGCGAGGTCCTCGGTGGTGGACTCGGTGCCGCCCAGGGACGCCACCAGCCTGCTGACCACCGACTGCGCGGAGACGTGGTGCTCGCCGACCGCCGCGTAGAGCGCCGTGATGTCGGCCAGGCGCATCTCGTGCGCGATCGTGGTCAGCGATTCCGAGGTGAGCAACCGCTGCATGGGCAGGCCCTGCTTGCGCATCGCCTTGGCCAATTCGTCCTTGCCGCGCTCGACCGCCTCCTCGCGGCGCTCCTTGGAGAACCAACCCTTGATCTTGTTGCGGGCCCGCGGGCTGGCCGCGAAGTCCAACCAATCCCGGCTGGGACCGGCTCCCGGCCCGGTGCCCTTCGCGGTGAGGATCTCCACCACGTCGCCGTT
>DASQPJ010000171.1:0-12652 GCA_035644015.1 Sporichthyaceae bacterium | reverse complement strand
TCGGCCGGGTTGTCCCCGACCGCCTCCAGACGTTCGGCCAACGCCGCCGGGAACACCGCCCCGGACAACTCGGCGAATCGCTTGATCTGCGAGACGTTGGTGACCGGCATGATCCCCGGCACGATCGGAATGGTGCAGCCGTGGGCGACGGCACGGTCCACCAGGCGGAAGTAATCCTCGGCGTCGAAGAAGAACTGAGTGATTGCAAAATCTGCGCCGGCCTGCGCCTTGCGGGCCAGGTACCGCGCGTCGGAATCCAGGTCGGTTGACTCCGGGTGACCCTCCGGGAACGCGGCCACCCCGACGCAGAACCCACCGAGTTCGCGCAGCATGCCGACCAACTCATCGGCGTGCTCCAGACCGTCCGGGTGCCGTTCCCAGGTGGCGCTCGGCCCGCCCGGCATGTCCCCGCGCAGCGCGAGCACGTTGCGGATACCGGCATCGGCGAAACTGCCGATCACCGAACGCAGCTCGGCGCGCGAGGATCCCACGCAGGTGAGGTGTCCCACCGCGGTCAGGGTGGTCTCGGTGGCGATGTTCTCCACGATGCGCACCGTGCGATCCCGGGTCGAACCGCCGGCGCCGTAGGTCACCGACACGAACGTCGGTCCGAGCGGCTCGAGTCGGCGGATGGCCTCCCACAGCGTGCGCTCGCCCTCGTCGGTCGCGGGCGGGAAGAACTCGAACGAGTAGGACCGCCCGCCGGAGGCCAACAATTCGCTCATGGTGCTCGCCAGTCCGGACCGCCCGGACCGCCCACCCTCACCGGTCGTCATAGTGGCTGCAGCGTAGTCACCGGGAGAGGAAACAGGTGCGCACCGTCAGTGGGCCGAGCGATCGGGTGGTGATCGTCGGGGCCGGGTTGTCCGGGCTGTCCGCCGCACTGCGGCTGGTCGGGGCCGGACGGCAGGTCACCCTGCTGGAGCGGGAGAGCGTGCCCGGTGGACGGGCCGGGGTGCGTCGGGTGGACGGTTACACCTTCGACACCGGCCCCACCGTGCTGACCATGCCCGACCTGATCGCGGACGCGTTCGACTGCGTCGGGGAACGGATGGACGACTGGCTGACGCTGCGTCGGCTGGACCCGGCTTACCGGGTTCGGTTCGCCGACGGCACCACGCTGGATGTGCGCGCCACCCCGGAGGACACCGCGGCCGAGATCGCGGCGCTGTGCGGGCCCGCTGAGGCGCAGCGTTACCAACGCCTGGTGGACTGGCTGACCCGCCTCTATCGCTACCAGATGCGCAGTTTCATCGACCGCAACCTCGATTCCCCGCTGGCGTTGGTCAACGCCGACCTGGCCCGATTGGTGGCCGCGGGCGGGTTCGGTCGGCTGGGGCCGGCCATCGACGCGCGGTTGACCGATCCACGGTTGCGCCGGGTTTTCTCCTTCCAGTCCATGTACGCGGGCCTGGCCCCGACCGACGCCCTGGCCTGCTACGCGGTGATCTCCTACATGGACACCGTGGCCGGGGTCTGGTTCCCCGACGGCGGGCTGCACGCGTTGCCCACCGCATTGGCCGCCACCGCCGCCAAACACGGGGTGGACGTGCGCTACGACACCGACGTTGTCTCGGTGGAGCGATCGAACGGTCGCGCGGTGGCCGTGCGCACCGCAGCCGGTGACCGGGTGTCCTGCGACGCGGTGGTGCTCACCGTGGACCGGCCGGTAGCCGCCGAGCGGCTACTCGGGCAGCGGTCGCGGCGGCGGCTGCGTTACTCCCCTTCCTGCGCCCTGCTGCTGGCCGGGGCACCCGCCGCGGGCCCGCACCGGGCGCACCACGAGGTGGTGTTCGGTACCGCGTGGGACCAAACATTCACCGAGATCATCGACCGCGGCGAGCTGATGAGCGACGAGTCGTTCCTGGTCTCCACCGCGTCGCGAACCGACGCCTCGCTGGCGCCGGCCGGCCGGGACGCGCACACGATCCTGTTCCCCACCCCGAACCTGACGGGCCATCAGGATTGGGCCCGATTGCGGGGCCCGTACCGCGACCGCATGCTGCGCGTGCTGACGGAGCGTGGCTACCCGGAGTTCGCCGAGCACGCCGAGGTGATCGATCTGGTCACCCCGGCCGATTGGGCAGACCGGGGCATGGCCGCCGGCACCCCGTTCGCCGCCGCGCACACGTTCCGCCAGACCGGACCGTTCCGCCCGGCCAACCTGGCCCGGGGCTGGGACAACGTGGTGTTCGCCGGCTCCGGCACGGTGCCCGGCGTGGGTGTGCCCAGCGTGTTGATCTCCGGTCGGCTGGCCGCGGAGCGGATCACCGGCCCGGACCGGACCTACCGCTCGCGCGCCTGGTTGTCGTGACCGTGCCAGGATCTACCCATGGACGAGACGCAACGAGCCGACGAGCCCCAGCAGGACGAGCCGGAGACCGACGAGCCCGAGGCCGAGGAAGGACCCGACGTGTTCGCCGGGGACGATCCCAAGGCCAAGTTCCGCGAGGCGCTGGCCCGCAAGGGCGGCCAGGGTGGCGGCGCGGGCCAGAGCGGCGGCGGCGGGTCGAAGGTCGGCTCCGCCCACGGCCCTGCCAAGGCTTCGCGCACGTTCCGCCGCAAGTCCGGCGGCTGACTGCCCACGTCACGCAGCCCCGTAGGCTGAGCGGGTGCTGCACAGCCGGATCCTGGACGCCGCGGGCATCGACGACCCCGGGTTGCGGGCCTCGTACCTGCGTTGTCGGGAACTGCACGCCCACCACGGGCGCACCTACTACCTGGCCACCCGACTGTTGCCGGCGCCACGTCGGCCCTACGTCTGGGCGCTGTACGGGTTCGCCCGCTACGCCGACGAGATCGTCGACGATCTGACCGTCACGGCGTCGGCCGGGCAACGCGCGGACCGGCTCGCCCAGTGGTCCCAGCTCCGCCTGAACGAACTGCGTGCCGGGGTGAGCGAGGACCCGATCGGCCGGGCGATGGTCGACACCGTGGCGACCTGGGGGATCCCGGTCGAGCACGTGGCCGCATTCCTGGACTCCATGCGGACTGATCTGACGGTTCATCAGTACGCCACGTTCGACGACCTGCTCGGCTACATGCATGGGTCGGCAGCGGTGATCGGACTGCAGATGCTGCCGGTGCTCGGCCCGCTGACCCCGGCCGCCGCCGAGCCCGCGATGGCGCTGGGCATCGCCTTCCAGCTGACCAACTTCATCCGCGACGTGGCCGAGGACCTCTCCCGTGGTCGGCTGTACCTGCCGCTGGAGGACCTCGAGGAGTTCGGCGTGGACCGCGCCGACCTCGAGCGCGGGGTCTTCTCCCCCGCGGCGCGCGACCTGATCCGCTTCCAGGTGGAACGCACCCGGCTTTGGTACGACCGCGCCCGTCCCGGCATCGACATGTTGGCCCCGGCCGGACGGGAGTGCATCCGGGCCGCGCTCGTCCTCTACGCGGGGATCCTCGACCAGATCGAGCGCGTCGGGTACGACGTGCTGCGCGGCCGCGTGGGCGTGCCCCGCGGCACCCGGGCCCGGGTCGGGTCGGGGGCCTACCTGCGGGCCCGGCGCGCTTGGCCGGCGGATTCACGGCGACCGAACCAGTCCCACCAGGTGCAGGTCCACAGCACCAGCGCGAAACCGAACAGCAGGTCCTCCACCGGCGCATAGGCGATCCGGCCCGACCCGAGGAACACCGCGCGACTGCCACCGATCACCGCGTCCAGGTCGTAGCGCACGATCCGCCGCCCGGTCAGCCATCCGTTGGTTACCAACTGGAAGACCAACACGATCGCGTAGGAGATCCAGAACTCCGCCCGCCCGATCAACCGGGTGCGCACCACCCATCGATCGGTCGCCAACGCGACCGCCACGCCCAGCACCGCGGCCACCGTGTAGCTCACCGTCTGCCCCGCAAGGTGCGCACCGCTTCCAAGGTGAGCAGCACCGCCACCGGGATCACCACGAAGAAGGCGATCTCCTCGATCGCCATGCCGCCGGGCAGTCGCACGTCGACGGTCTGCCGCCGGTCGAAGCTCCACTGCCCGGCCGCAGTGGCGATCAGGTCCCAGGCGACGAACGGCACCAGCACCACGGCCAGCGTCGCCGACAACCGGCGCGGCCGGCGCAGCACCCGCGCGCCGAGCACCCACTCCAGGGGTGCCACGAATGCGGCGCAGACGGCCAACATGGCCAGATACGAGAGGTGACGCACAGGTGATTGTCCCGCAGCCGCTACCGGGCGAGCCGGCCACGGGCCAGGCGCGGTGGGCGAGGCGCTCGCAGGGGTCGAGGTACCTCGCCCACCGGGCTTCCGGGCGGACTCTCGGGGTACCGGCCGGTGACGTGCACCGAGGTGCGCGCCGAGCACGACGCTACTGGCCCTCGACCTGCGCCGAAGCAGTTTTGCTGAATCCTGCGGCCCGGTAAACGATCACTTCCGCCGGGCAAACTCACGGCCCGTCAGTTATGTCAACGGGACCGCGCGCAGCCGCGTCGCGAAGGCCGCCGCCGCGGCCCCCGGGTCGTCCGCCTCGGTGATCGCCCGGACCACCACGGCTCGGCGCGCACCGGCCTCGATGACCTCGTCCAACCGCGCCAGATCGATACCACCGATGGCGAACCAGGGTCGACGGGCCACGGCTGCGGCGTGCCGTAGCAACCCCACCCCGGGCGCGGGGCGGCCCGGCTTGGTCGGCGTGGGCCAGGTCGGGCCGACACAGAAGTAGTCGACCCCCTCCTCCGCGTTGGCGTCGTCCACCTGCTCCACGTCGTGGGTGGATCGGCCGATCAAGGGACCCGACCCGATCAGCCAACGGGCATCGGGCACCGGCAGGTCGTCCTGGCCCAGGTGCAACACGTCAGACCGCGCTGCATAGGCCAGGTCCGCGCGGTCATTGACCGCGAACAATGCCCCGTGCCGGGCCGCGGCATCGGCCAGTACCTCCAGCGCGGCCAACTCCTGGCGTGCCTCCAGCTGCTTCTGCCGCAACTGCACGATGTCCACCCCGCCGGCCAACGCGGCGTCCAGGAACTCGGCCAGATCCCCGGTGCGTTCCCGGGCATCGGTGCACAGGTACAGGCGGGCGGTGGCCAGCCGCTCACGCGGGCTCATCGACGCGCCTCGCTCCTCGGCGCGCCGATGAGGCACGGGCGCTGTGTTGATTGATGAGCTCGCAAGCTCGCTCATGTCAGAACGCCGACGCCTGCGCCCGACGGCGCACCTCGCGACCGCGATTGGCCCGCAACGCCTCCACCGGGCGGCCCGGCAGCGTCGGGTCCTCCGTGAACAACCAGGCCAGCGCCTCTTCGTCGGAGTAGCCGACGTCGGCCAGCAGCGTCAGCGTGCCCGGCAGTCCCTTCAACAGCGCACCATCGGCCAGAAACTCGGCGGGCACGGACAACACCCGGCGCTCGCCGCGGCGCCGGGCCAGGAACTGCCGGTCTGCGTACAGCTGCCGAGCCCGGGCGGCATCCACCCCGAGTTCCTCGGCCACCTCGGGCAGGGTCAGCCAGCGGCTCACCGCCGCCTCCACCGGATCCGTCCGGACGCTCTCCTCGTTCACCACGCGCCCAGCCTAAGCTGGGGCGAAATGACCGCCACAGCTTCCACCCCACCCACGCCGGACGTGCTGATCGTCGGCGCCGGCCTGATCGGGTTGGCCATCGGCTGGCGGGCCGCCGGCCGTGGACTGCAGGTCACCATCGTCGACCCGGCCCCCGGTACCGGGGCCTCGGGGGTGGCCGCGGGCATGTTGGCCCCGGTCACCGAGGCCACGTACAACGAGGAGGCCCTGCTGCGCCTCAATCTGGCCTCCGCCGCCGCCTACCCGGACTTCGTCGCTGAGCTCACCGAGGCCACCGGGTTGGATACCGGGTACTGCACCAGCGGGACGCTGCTGGCCGCGGTGGATGGCGACGACCTCGCGCACGCCGCCGAACTGCACGCCTTCCAACGCACCTTGGGCCTGGACGTCGAGGCCGTGGATGCCCGGGAACTGCGCCGGCGTGAGCCCATGCTGGCGCCGGGGCTGCGCGGCGGACTGTGGGTGGCCGGGGATCACCACATCGATCCACGTCGGTTGTTGGATGCCCTGCTCGCCGCCTGCCGGGCGGCCGGTGTTCGGTTTGTGGAGGTCGCTGCGGCCGCGGTGGCGAGCAGCGCCGGCCGGGCCATCGGAGTAGAGCTGACCGACGGCACCCGGTTGTCGGGCGGCCGGGTGGTGCTGGCCGCCGGTGCGCACACCGGACAACTGCGGGGCCTGCCCGCGGGCGCCTTCGACTGCCTGCGCCCGGTGAAGGGCCAGATCCTGCGGCTGCGCGGCCCGGCGTTGCTCGGCCACACCGTGCGCGGCCTGGTCCGCGGCACCAGCATCTACCTGGTGCCGCGCGCGGATGGCGAGGTCGTGGTCGGGGCCACCGTCGAGGAGCAGGGCTTCGACACCTCGGTGACCGCGGGGGCCGGCTACGAACTGCTGCGCGACGCCCTGGAGTTGGTGCCCGCGCTGAGCGAGCTGGAACTGACCGAGATCCGCGCCGGTCTGCGCCCGGGCACCCCGGACAACGGCCCACTGTTGGGTCCGGCCCACCTGACCGACCTGGTGGTGGCCACCGGGCACTACCGCAACGGCGTGCTGCTCACCCCGATCACCGCGCAGGCCATCACGGCGATGCTCACCGACGCCGAGCCGCCGGCGGTCACCACCCCGTTCCGCGCCGACCGCTTCGCCCGCCGCAGCGCGGCCGGTGGCGAGCGGATCGCGGTGGCCCCATGACCACGCCCGAGGACGGCGGCCCCTTCGTGGTGATCGTCAACGGAGAGACCAAGCAGGTCGATACCGGAACCACGGTGGCCGATCTGGTCGCCGAGGTGGCGGGTTCCCCGGACGCCCGAGGGGTGGCTGCGGCGCTCAACGGCTCGGTGGTGCCACGAGCGCGCTGGTCGGTGGTGCAGCTCGGCGAGGACGACCGCATCGAGGTGCTGACCGCGGTGCAAGGGGGCTGACGGTGACTCAGATTGCTGTGCAGGCGGACATCGAGCCGCTGCTGATCGCCGGGCGGGCGTTCGGTTCCCGGCTGATCATGGGCACCGGCGGCGCGCCCAGCCTGGAGATCCTGGAGCAGGCGCTGATCGCCTCGGGCACCGAGTTGACCACCGTCGCCATGCGCCGGGTGGACCCGGCGGCCCGCGGCTCGGTGCTGGATCTGCTGCGTGACCTGGGCATCGCGGTGCTGCCGAACACCGCCGGCTGTCGCACCGCCGGCGAGGCCTTGCTCACCGCGCGCCTGGCCCGCGAGGCGCTGGACACCGATTGGGTGAAGCTCGAGGTGATCGGCGACGAGCGCACCCTGCTGCCGGACCCGGTGGAGCTGCTCGCCGCCGCGGAACTGCTGGTCGCGGACGGCTTCGTGGTGCTGCCCTACACCAACGACGACCCGATCGTGGCCCGTCGCCTGGAGCAGGCCGGATGCGCGGCGGTGATGCCACTCGGCTCCCCGATCGGCTCCGGTTTGGGCATTCGTAACCCGCACAACATCCGGCTGATCGTGCAGGACGCCGGCGTCCCGGTGGTGCTGGACGCCGGTATCGGGACCGCCTCGGACGCCGCCCTGGCCATGGAACTGGGTTGTGACGCGGTGCTGTTGGCCTCCGCGGTCACCCGGGCCGCGGATCCGGCCGCGATGGCCGGCGCGATGCGACACGCGGTGCTGGCCGGGCGCCTGGCACACGGCGCCGGACGTATCCCGATACGCACCAGGGCGGAAGCATCCTCGCCGGTCACGGGCCTGTTGCAGCAGTGACGCAATTTCTGCGGAATCCCGGTGCCAACCGGTGCGATCCGTAGACTCAGGCCATATGAGCACGGCCCACGAACCGCGGAGCGGCCAAGTGACCGCAGTCGACCCGCTGGTCGGCCAGGTGTTGGACGGGCGCTACCGCGTCACGCGCCGGCTGGCCCGCGGCGGCATGGCCACCGTCTACACCGCGCTGGACACCCGGCTCAACCGTGAGGTCGCGCTCAAGGTCATGCATCCCGGCCTGGCCGAGGACCGTGACTTCGTCAATCGATTCATCCGCGAGGCGCATGCCGCCGCGAGGCTCTCGCACCCCGCCGCGGTGGCCGTCTACGACCAAAGCGCCGATTCCGGTCACGTGTTCATCGCCATGGAGTACGTCGCCGGGCGCACGCTGCGCGACTGGCTGCGCGACCGCGGCCGGCTGACGCCGCGGGAGACCTTCGCGGTGATGGAACCGGTGCTCGCCGCGCTCGCCGCCGCCCACCAGGCCGGCCTGGTGCACCGCGACGTCAAGCCGGAGAACGTGCTCATCGCCGACGACGGCCGGGTCAAGGTCGCCGATTTCG
This sequence comes from Sporichthyaceae bacterium, assembly GCA_035644015.1. Classification (GTDB taxonomy): domain Bacteria; phylum Actinomycetota; class Actinomycetes; order Sporichthyales; family Sporichthyaceae; genus DASQPJ01. The sequence continues at coordinate 4,347 of DASQPJ010000171.1, read as the reverse complement.
GGCTGGCCCGCGCGGTCAGTGCGGCCACCTCCACCGGCGCCCTGATCGGCACCGTGGCCTACCTGGCCCCGGAGCAGGTCGAGCGCGGCGTGGCCGACCAGCGCACCGACGTCTACTCCGCGGGCATCCTGCTCTACGAGTGCCTCACCGGCTTCCAGCCGCACGGCGGCGAGACGCCGATCCAGATCGCCTACCAACACGTGAACGCGGACGTGCCGCCGCCGTCGGCGATCCGCCCGTCGCTGCCCCCGTCGCTGGACAACCTGGTGGTGCGCGCCACCTGCCGCAACCCAGCAGGTCGGCCCGCTGATGCCGGCGCGTTCCTCGGCGAACTGCTCGCCGTGCGCCGTGCGCTGAGCCCGGCCGAACTCGACGACACCGAGGCCGCCGAGGCGTCCTACGCGCCGACCGTGGTGGTGCCCCGCGGCACGCACCGGGTACCGCCGATGCCGTTGCCGCCGGTTGAGCCGCAATACACCGCGCAGATTCCGACGCCGTCCACGCCTTTCCCGACCCGCCCGCTGTTCTCCCCCGGTCGACTGGCCCGGCGGCGCAATCGCGGTCGCGCCGCCCTGATCGTGCTGCTCGCGCTGGCCGTCACCATGGGTCTGGTCGGCTGGCGGCTGGCATCGGGCAGTTCGGTGTCCGCGCCGTCGCTGATCAACCTCACTCTGGCTGAGGCGCAGACCCGAGCGGACCAGGCGGGGCTGCACGTGACGTCATCCGGCACGACGTTCAGCGAGAACGTGAAGGCCGGCGAGGTGGTCAGCACGGACCCGGCGGCCGGCCACCGGGTGGCCAAGCACGGCACCATCACCGTGGTCCTGTCCAAGGGCCCGGAGCGCCTCTCGGTGCCCACCGTGTCCGGCAAGTCGGTGGCCGACGCCACAGCTGCGCTGACCGGCGCGCACCTGTCGGTGGCCAACCAACAGCGCCACGACTACAGCGTGTCGGTATCCCCGGGCTCGGTGATGGGGACCGATCCTGCTGCGGGCACCGCGTTGAAGCCCAACGCCGTGGTCACGCTGATCATCAGCGACGGCGGCCAGCCGGTGAAGGTCCCCTCGCTGGTCGGGCGCAGCATCGACGAGGCCACCAAGGCGCTCGCCAAACTCGGCCTCAAGGTCGCCTTCGACAACACCGACTTCGACCCGTCCGGCGATGTGCTGGCCCAGGACCCGGAACCCGGCACAAAAATTTCCCGGGGCGACACGGTGCATTTGCAGGGTTCCGGCGCCATGGTCACGGTGCCGAATGTGGTCGGAATGAGCCGTCAGCAGGCCATCCAAACGCTGCAAGCGCAGGGCCTGCAGGCCGATGACCAGGGCTTTGGCTTCTTCTGCAACACCGTCAACCAGCAGGATCAACCGGCCGGCAGCCGGGTGGCGCGCGGCTCGCAGGTGGGTATCAGCTGCTGAGGGGATCCCCACACGACGCAATCAGTGGTGGATTCTGGGGCGATCTTCGCTTAGCCTTACCTAAGCAGCAGAGGAGGCGAGCAGCGCTCATGTACGTGTGTTTGTGCCACGCGGTGACCGAGGACGAGATCCTCGACGCCGTCGACATGGGCGCGCACACGGAGAGCGCGGTCGCCGAGATCACCCACGCGGGCACCGGGTGCGGGTCGTGCCTGGAGCGGGTGAGCGATCTGCTCGACGGCGCCGCCCCGTACGGCTGTCGTTTGCGAGCGTTGGCCGCGTCCGCCTGAGGGCACCTGAGCCTCCGTCAGCCAAGCCTCTCCTTCGATGACAACCCCGGGGACGCCCCGATAGGTTCGCTGTGGAAGATCGCGCGCACCCGAGGACGGCATTCATGCAAGGTGACCCTGAGGTCATCGCCCTGCTCAACGAGCAGCTGACCAGCGAGCTCACGGCCATCAATCAGTACTTCCTGCACGCCAAGATGCAGCAGAACTGGGGCTACACGGAGCTGGCAGAGAAAACCCGTAAGGAATCCATCGAGGAGATGGTCCACGCGGAGGAAGTCACCGACCGGATCCTCTTCCTCGAGGGGCTGCCCAACTACCAACGGCTGTTGCCGCTGCGCATCGGGCAGACGGTGCGCGAGCAGTTCCGCGCCGATCTGTCGGTGGAGTTGGACGTGGTGGAGCGGCTGCGGCCGGGCATCATCATGTGCCGGGAGAAGGGCGACGCGACCTCGGCGAACCTGTTCGAGAAGATCCTCGCCAACGAGGAAGAGCACATCGACTACCTGGAGACCCAGCTCGCGCTGATGGATTCGTTGGGCGAGCAGCTCTACCTCGCGCAGTGCGTGTCCCGCCCGCCGTCCAACTAGGGAGTGGCCATGGCCGGGTTCATTCAGATCATCTCGTACTCGACCTCGCGCATCGACGAGGTCCTAGCGGCCGGGCGGAAAGTCGACGCGGCGCTGGGGTCGGGCAGTTCGTCCGGTCCGACCCGGGTAATCGTCACGGCGAATCGTGATACGCCGAACCGATACGCCACGATCGTCGAGTTCGAGTCCTACGAGTCCGCGATGGAGCAGAGCAACCGCCCGGAGACCGGGGAGTTCGCGGCCCAGATGGCGAGCCTGTGCGACGGCCCGCCGACCTTCTACAACCTCGACGTCATCGAGTCCGAGAAGCCGAGTCCAGGCGCCTCCGGGTTCCTGCAGGCGATCATCTACTCAACCACCCGCTTCGACGAGGTGCAGGCCGCCGGCCATGCGCATCGCGACCGCATGGCCGGCAGCGACGGGCCGGCACCCACCCGCGTGGTGATCACGCGCAACCGCGACGAGGCGAACGGCTACGTCACCCTGATCGGGTTCGCTTCCTACGAAGACGCGATGGCGAACAGCAACCGCCCAGAAACCGGGGAGTTCGCCCAGGTGATGATGTCGCTCTGCGACGGCCCGCCGGCCTTCCGCAACCTCGACGTGCTCGAGAACTACCAGCCGTAGTTCAGAGCAGGCCGCAGAGCACGTCGGCGGCGCGATCGCAGGCCGCGTCGTCGACATCGAGGTGCGTGACCAGCCGCAGTCGGTAGGGCCCGAGGCCGGAGATCAGTACGCCTTCCGCGCGGGCCTTGGCGGCGAGTTCCTCGACCGCAATGCCGTCCTTCGCCAGATCGACGACGACCATGTTCGACTCCGGCGCCACGACGCCGTCGCTGAGCTGACTCAGTCGTTGCGCCAGTCGCGTCGCGCGGGCATGGTCCTCGGCCATGCGCTGGATGTGGTGGTCGAGGGCGTAATGCCCGGCCGCGGCCAGCACGCCGACCTGACGCATGCCCCCACCGAGGCGCTTGCGCCACCAGCGCGCCTGCGTGATGAGGTCGCTCGACCCCACGATCAGGGAACCCACCGGCGCGCCCAGGCCCTTGCTCAGGCACACCGCAACGGTGTCGAACAGCGTGCCGTAGGCCGACAACGGGACCCCCGTGGCGACGTGCGCATTCCAGATCCGCGCACCGTCCAGGTGCAAGCGGATCGCACCTGTGCCGTTCGGGCGGCTCGCAAGCTCGCCGGCGGTATCGGCCCAGTCCCGCAGCGCCCGCAGCTGGTCGAGTGGCTGCACCGTGCCGCCACCGAAGTTGTGCGTGTTCTCCACGACGACCACGCCGGTGGACACCAGGAACGGGTTCCCGGCAGGCGCGGCCAACTCCTGTACCTGAGACACGTCAAGCCGCCCCCGGTCCGCGGTCCAGGTGCGCGTGGTCACCGCACCGAAAGCCGCGTGCCCCCCGAGTTCGGCCCGCACGATGTGCGCGACGGTGTCGCAGAGCACCTCCTCGCCGGGCTGGGCGAGCAGGCGGACGCCGAGCATGTTGGCCATCGACCCGGTCGGGGTGAACAGTGCCGCCTCGTGACCCAGCAGGCCGGCGACTCGCTCCTGCAGGGAGAGAACCGTCGGGTCTTCGCCGTAGACGTCGTCGCCGACCTCGGCCGCGGCCATCGCCGCCCGCATGCCCTCGGTCGGCCGGGTGACGGTGTCAGATCGCAGATCAATCACGCGTCGAGTGTGCACTCAAGCACCTGAAAACCACGATTCCGGGTGCCTGACTGCACACTCGACGTGGAAAGGGGGCTAGTGCGATTCCCGGTACAGGCTCGCGACCTCGAAGGCCAGGTCGAGGGACTGGGTGCGGTTCAGCCGGGGGTCGCACAGCGTCTCGTAGCGCTGGTGCAGGTCGTCCTCGACGAGCAGCGCGCCGCCGCCGACGCACTCGGTGACGTCGTCGCCGGTCAGCTCGATGTGGATGCCGCCGGGGTGGGTGCCCAACGCCCGGTGCACCTCGAAGAAGCCACGCACCTCGTCGAGCACGTCGTCGAAGCGGCGGGTCTTCAGTCCGTTGGGTGCCTCGTAGGTGTTGCCGTGCATCGGGT
>DASQPJ010000170.1:0-4253 GCA_035644015.1 Sporichthyaceae bacterium | reverse complement strand
CGACTGACCGGCCCACCAGACAGACCGAGTGCCCGTCGTGCAGCCGTAGTGGCCGCTCACACAGCCGCAGGTCCGCTCACACAGCGCGCGTAGAGCTCCCACAGCCGCCCAGGCCGCTGTGTCGAGCCACGCAGGCTGTGTCGAGCCACGCAGGCTGTGTGACCACCACGCCGCCGGTGCGGCCGCTCACCACTGACTTCGCATGCCTGGGGTGCACTTCGCATACGGCACACCCTGTGCGAAGTGACAACACATCGCTGACACACCGGTGACAGGACATCTCTGACACCGACGGGCTTGTCGATCAACCTCGGTCGATGAGCCGGAAAGTGGTCACGATGGAGCAGAAGCTCGCCGCGGTGTTCGCGGATGTCGCTGGTTCCCGCGCCACGGTCACCCTGGTGTGTGCCGAGCTGGGCATCTCCCGAGACACCTACTACCGCTGCCAGCGCCGGTTCGCCGCGGAGGGCATGACCGGCCTGCTACCGCGCTCACGCGCCCCGAAGACCAGCCCGACACGCACCGGCGAACAGATGACCACGTTGATCGTGACCGCACGCAAGACACTCGAACACGAGGGCTGGGACAACGGGGCCTGGTCGATCCACGCCCGACTACGACACGACGGAATCAGCGAGGTGCCCTCGGCCCGCACCATCCACCGAGTGCTGCAACGCCAAGGCCTGATCGAGCCCGAACCGCGCAAGCGGCCCCGCTCGTCCTACCGGCGATTCGTGTTCCCCGCCACCGACGACTGCTGGCAGATCGACGCATTCGAACACACCCTGGCCGACCCCGCCGCGAGCGTCGTCGTGGTGTTCGAAATCCTCGATGACCACTCCCGCTACAACCTCGACTCACTGGCCTGGCCCAGCGAGACCACCGAGGGCGCCTGGACCGCGATGACCCGGGCCATCGCCCGCTACGGAAACCCCCGCATGGTGCTGACCGACAACGGCCTGGCCTTCACCGGCCGCCGGGTCAACACCCGGGTGCTGTTCGAGAAGAACCTGGCCCGCCTCGGCGTCAAACTGATCAACAGCCGGCCCCGACACCCCCAAACCAACGGCAAGAACGAACGCGCCCACCGCACCGCCCAACGCTGGCTCACCGCCCAACCCCCGGCCAGCACCATCGAGGATCTTCAAACCCAGCTCGAGCGCTACCGCACCGCCTACAACCGGCGCCCCCACCAAGGCATCAACCACCACACCCCCCTGCAACGCCGACTGGCCGGCACCCGCCCCACCCCACCGACCCCAGCCGAGCCCATCACACACACCGAGGTCATCGAAACCCGCGCCAGCACCCGCGATGGCTACCTCGCGCTCCAGAAAACAATCATCCCGCTCGGCGTCGAATACGCCGGGCTACCCGTGACCACGTTCATCACCGGCGACCACGCCCTGGTCTTCTACCGCGAGCAACTCATCCGAGAACTGATCATCGACCGCACCCGCAAACGCCAACCACCCGCCCGCCCACGACCCGGAACCAGACGTACCCTCACCTACGACCCCCACCCCTGACTGTCAGACATGTCCTGTCACCAACTGTCAGAGATCTCCTGTCACATCACATACGGCACACCCTGTGCGAAGTGCACCTCAGGCATGCGAAGTTGGGAGGACGCGAGCTACGCCCGCCCTGGTCGGCCGGGTTGGCTAGGGGTGGGGGGTGAGGGTGCGGCGGATCAGGTGCATGGCCAGGTCGGTGGAGCGTTCCCGGATGTCGGTACGGCCGCCGGGCAGCACCGGTGACGCCTCGCGGACCTGCCCGTCGGAGGTGGTCACGCAGAAGCAGACGTAGCCGACCGGCTTCTCCTCGGTGCCTCCGCCAGGACCGGCCACCCCGGTGATCGCCACCGCGATATCGGCGTCGAACACCCGCAGCGCGCCGTCCGCCATGGCCCGCGCCACCTGCGGAGATACCGCCCCGTACTGCTCGATGAGCTCGGCGGGCACTCCGAGCAGGGCCACCTTCGACTCGTTCGAGTAGGAGACCACGCCACCCGCCACGTAGTCGGATGCCCCTGGCCGGTTGGTCAGCCGACCGGCCAGCAACCCGCCGGTGCACGACTCGGCCAGCCCGATCCGGTGCCCGGCCAGCAGCTGGGCCACCTGCTCGTCGGTCGGCGTGCCGTCGGTGGCGACCAGATAGGACCCGTGCCGGCGCTCGATCTCGGCGACCAGCTTGTCGCTCGCCGCCTCCGAACCCGGAGTACCTGGCCGGTAGCGCAGGTCGATCTCCAGCTCGGAGCGGCGCAGGCAGGTGGTGACCTCCACATCGCGCAGGTCAACCTCGTCGCCCACCTCGCGCAGGGTCTGGGCGATCTCCGACTCGGGCAGCCCGTACATGCGCAGGTGCACGGTGGCGAACGGCGGCGTGCGGGCCAGCAGCTCGGTCAACGGCGGGGTGGCCAGCGCGTTCTCCCACATGCCGTGCAGCTCGCGGGGAGGCCCAGGCAGTACCACCACCACCGGGCCGCCCGGCACGGTGACCACCAGCCCGGGTGCCGTGCCGACCGGGTTGAGCAGGATCGCGCCGCTCGGCACGGTGGCCTGCTTGCGGTTGGCGGCGTCCAGCGCGGGGCCGGCGAACCCCCGGCGCCTGGCGAACCGGCGCAGGATCTCCGCGATGTGCGCTTCCATGTCGGTGTCCACCACCATCGGGACGCCGGCGAAACCGCCGACCACCTCGGCGGTCACGTCGTCGGCGGTGGGGCCGAGACCGCCGCTGGTCACGATCAGGTCCACCGGCGCGTCGGCCAGGAAACGCAGGGCGCCGGTCAGGTCGTCCGGCCGGTCGCCCACCACCACGATCTCGGCCACCTCGATGCCCAGCGCACCCAGCTGCCCGGCCAGCCACGGGCCGTTCAGATCCCGAAGCTGCCCGGCCAGTAGTTCACTGCCGGTAACAACAATGCCGGCGCGAACCCCGCGACCGGAGGCCGACTCCGCAGTCTCGCCGATGTCACTCACAGGCTCTCCGATCTCCCTCGGCGAGCGTACGCGCGACGGCTCGGCGCGGCCCGCCGACGAGACCCGCACCCCGGACTCAGCTTGGCCGGGTGCACCAGAGCTCGAGCCCGACGCCATCCGGGGCGGTGAACGACAGGTACCGCGCGGGGCCGCTACCCCAGACCGAGGAGTGCGGGATGGTCAGCCGGTCCAGGTGTGCGGCCCACTCGCCCAACGCCTGCTCGCTGGTCACCCGCAGTGACACGTATTCGAACCGGCCGCGCCCACCTGCCTCGGCGTGCTGCTGGAAGCCGAGCACCAGGCCGGTGTCCGGGTGCCGAATCACCTCGGTGACCCGAGCCGGCGGAGCCTGACCTGGCGGGCCGCCGGGCCGGAAACCGAACGTGCGGCACCACCAATCCGCCGAGGCGGACGCGTTCGGTACCGACAGCGCGATGTGCGGCGAACCGGGGGACCGGCGCGACGCCGGCTCAACCGCAACACCCAGCTTCGACTCACCGGTCTCGCTCGGTCGCGGCGGGCCGCTCGCCGTGCCCATCTTCGTCACGGAGTGTATGGCGCGTCACTGTCCATGAACGTTACCCGCGGCCTCAGACACCGCCCAGCACGTACCCCAGGGGGGTAGGGTATAACTGACTCAGGCAGCGCCGGCCCGGCCGAGTACCGTGCCGGCCACCGGTCAGCGAAGCGAGGGGAGCGATAGTGAACCCGCCCAGCAGGGCAGCGGCCGAGGCTGTGATCGCGGAGCCGGCTCAGCGCATCGAGCTGTCGGTCGGCGGGATGACCTGCGCGTCCTGCGCGGCCCGGGTGGAGAAGCGGCTGAACCGGATCGACGGGGTCACCGCGACGGTCAACTACGCCACCGAGAAGGCCACCGTGACCGCCGAGCGGATCGACCCGACCGCGCTGGTCGCCGCCGTCGAAGCAGCCGGATACACCGCCACCGTCCCTCCTTCGCCCGGCGAACCTGCCCGCTCCCCCGCCGACGCCCTGGCCGCCGGCGACGCCCCAGCCGACAACGGCGAACCCGAGGACTCCTCGCCCGACGCCGCGCTCGAGGCCCGGCGACGGCTGCTGATCAGCGCCGCACTGAGTGTGCCGGTGATCGTGCTGGCGATGGTGCCGTCGGCCCAGTTCGACTACTGGCAGTGGGCCTCGCTGGTGCTCGCCGCGCCGGTCGTGTTGTGGGGCGGTTGGCCGTTCCACCAAGCCGCAGCGAAGAACCTGTGGCACGCCGCGGCGACCATGGACACGTTGATCTCGCTGGGCACG
>DASQPJ010000169.1:0-2384 GCA_035644015.1 Sporichthyaceae bacterium | reverse complement strand
TGGCCAGGGCACGTCGCAGCAACAGGTTGTAGCCGCGGGAGATGACCTCCCGTTTGGCGCCGCGCACCACTCGGGCGCCGCGGTGCAGCCGGGTGCCGATGGCCAGATCCGAGTGCCCGGAGATCAGCGGGGCGATCAGCGGCAACAACGCCGCCAGGTCGGTGGACAGGTCCACGTCCATGTAGACCAACACCGCCGCGTCGGATTCACTCCACACCGCGCGCAGCGCGCGACCGCGGCCCTTCTCCGACAGGTGCACGCTGCGCACCCGGGGCAGTTCGGCGGCCAACGTGCGGGCCACCGAAGCCGTGGCGTCGACGCTGGCGTTGTCCGCGATGGTGATGCGGAAGGTGTACGGCAGCGCCGTCGACAGCAGGTGATGCAGGCGACGCACGCAGGGCCCGAGGTCGTTCTCCTCGTTGTAGACCGGGATAACGACGTCGACCACCGGGGCGGTGGGCAATGCGCTGCGCGCGATGGGGATGGTGTCCGGGGTGAGCGACATGGCCCCAGCGTTCGGTGCCGGGGTGAGGTTTGGGTTGGCGTACGCTTCGGGCCGGCTGAGAGACCGTCAGTCCTCAGCGGACCAACAGGATTCCCCGCCCAGTAACAGGGTCGCGGCGCCGATCAACCCGGCGTTCGGCCCGAGCGCGGCGGGTACCACCGGAACGTCGCGGCTGAACGCGAGGCGGGCGTAGCGCGTATACGCGACGCGCAACGGGTCGAACAACAGATCGCCGGCCTGCGCCAATCCGCCACCCAGCACCACAATCGAGACATCGCACAACGCCACCGCCGAGGCGATGCCGATGCCCAACGCCTCCCCGGCGCGGGCCAGGGCGGCAACGGCAACCGGATGCCCGGCCCGGGCGTCCGCGGTCAACGCGACCGCGTCCGCCCCGACCCACCCGGCCGCGCGGGCCCGCGCCACCGTGCGCGGACCGCTGGCAATCGCCTCCAGGCAACCGAATCCACCGCACGCACAGGGCGGACCGGTCGGGTCGACCACCACGTGCCCGATGTGCCCGGCGTTGCCCGAGGCCCCGTCCACCACCCGGCCGCCGAGCACCAATCCCCCACCCACCCCGGTGGAGGCCACCATGCCGAGCATGTTGGCGTGCCCGCGACCGGCGCCCCACCGGTGCTCACCGAGGGCCAGCGCGACGGCGTCGTTGTGCACCCGCACGGGCGCGCCGCGGGCGAGCTCCCGCAGTCGATGGCGCAACGGGAATTCGTGCCACGCCGGAATATTCAACGGGGAGATCACCCCTTCCGGCCAGCGCATCGGGCCGCCGGACCCCACCCCGATGCCGTACGGCGCAGGCGAACCGGCCGCGACGGCCTCCGCGCGCACCTTCTCGATCAGGCCGCGCAGCGCGTCCCAGAGCACCTCGGCGTCCTCGCCGCCGGGCGTGGGCACCCGCCCCGACGTGAGCACCCGACCGTCGGCGTCGACCACGCCCGCGGCGAGTTTGGTACCGCCGATGTCGACGGCCAGCACGGGCGCGGACTCAGCCGGCACCCGACTCCTCGCCACCGAAGGTGAGGATCGAAGCGGTGAACCCGTGCAGGTGGTTGCGCCCACCCACCGGGCCGATCTCACCGCCCGCGAAGAACCCGGCCACCGCACCCACGCCGAGGCCCTCGGCGACCATCAACGCATCGTGATCGGCGGAGGCGAACATGGATGACCCACGGCCGTTGCAGGAGAACAGCAACGCCCCGCCGGGGGCACCCGCGTCCTGCCGGAACCGAGTGAGCACCGCACCGAGTTCGTCGTGCGCGGCGGCGGCGTCGCGGACCTGGAAACGCACCGTGCGCCCGACGTCCACCACGTCGCCGACCACCACCGAGCCGTGGTCCGGATACAGCCCGGCCACGCCGCGGATCAGGAAGTCGCCACGTTCGTGGGTCTCCGCGTACTCGTCCATCGCGATGCCGATCTGAAGCCCCGTCAGCGCCAGTCGGCGATCCTCGGGATCCAGGTCGGTGATGATGTCCTGCAGCTTCTCGGTGGCCGGTTTGCCTGCCAGCTCGAGCAATTCATTGCCCTCGGACTTGGTCACGATCATCGTCGGGCCGATCGGCCGGCACCCCTGGCTCACCACGGTGGCCACCTCGACGTCCCCACCGATCAGCACGCCCACCGCGCCACTGTCGTAGGCCAGGCCGTCCTGGCACAGCCACGTCGGTCCGCCACGCAGCGCCCCGGTGGCCAAGCCGCCGACCAACGGCAAGCCCGGTAACACCTCGTTGGACAGCTCGACGAACCCGTCGATGGGGAACGTCCGCGGGTCGGCCAGCAACACCGCAACGCTGTGCTCGGCTGCCACGTCCGGCAGGCCCAGCACGGTGAGGCTCTCATCGCCGCGCAGCACGGACAG
>DASQPJ010000168.1:0-9066 GCA_035644015.1 Sporichthyaceae bacterium | reverse complement strand
CTCCACCCCGGCCACCGTGACCGCGCAGAGCTACGGCTCGACCGAGGCGTGTCAGCCGACCTCGATCCCGCTCACCGCGCCGGAGCCGACCGCGAGCCCGACGCCGAGCGCGAGCGCATCGGAGTCACCGTCTCCGTCGGCGACCCCGAGCGAGGACGCTTCGGCCACGCCCAGCGACACCGCGTCACCGAGCGAGTCCCCGACGGCCACCCCGAGTGACACGCCATCGGCGGCCGCACTGACCGACACCGCCTGGGCGCAGGAAATCCGTCGCCTGCATCCGCAGGTCGTGCTGGCCACTGATCCGGCGGTGGCCGCGGACCTGGCCTCCGCGGTGCCCGGGGTGCGGGTGGTGGACAGCGTCGACGCGCTGCCGCAGGCCAAGCCCGGCAAGGCGTTGAGCGAGCTGACGGTGTTCGTGCAGCACGCCGCCGACGACGCGCCCAGCGTGGAGCGGGCGGTGGAGATCGCCTCGACGGCGACGGCACTGGCCGCAGGCGCCCGGGTGATCACGCTGCCGGTTGCCGACCCGCGAGCCGGGTTCTGCGCGGTGCAGACGCTGTCGGCCAAGCCACCGACGCAGATCCTCGGCGTGGGCGGGGCATTCGGCTCCGCATCGGTGATGGCGACCCGGTTGGCCACCGCGGAGAGCGGGCTGCAGATCCCCGGCGGCGGTGCGCTGTTCTTCCCCGGCCGTCGCTTGGTGGCGCTCTACGGCTATCCCGGCACCCCGGAGTTGGGCGCGTTGGGTCAGCAGCCGTTGCAGGCCGCCATTTCCCGGGCCAAGCGGGTCGCGGATCAGTACACCTCGCTGTCCAACGTGCCCGTGGTGCCGACCTTCGAGATCATCGCGACCACCGCGCAGGGCGTGCCCGGGGGCGACGGCAACTACTCCGGCGAGTCCACCGTCGAGCAGTTGCGGCCGTGGGTGGAGGAAGCCGGCGCGGCCGGCATGTACGTGGTGCTGGATCTGCAGCCCGGTCGGGCGAATGCGTTGAGCCAGGCCAAGATCTACGAGCCGCTGTTGAAGCTGCCCTGGGTGGGGCTGGCGGTGGACCCGGAGTGGAAGCTGCAGCCGGGCCAACACCCGCTGGGCCAGATCGGGTCCATCTACTCCTCCGAGCTGAACTCGGTGAGTTCCTGGCTGTCGGATCTGACGGCCCGTTACGCTCTGCCGCAGAAGCTGTTCGTGGTGCACCAGTTCCGCAAGTCGATGATCCTCGACGAGTCGGACCTGAGCACCTCGCACGACAACCTCGCCGTGCTCATCCATATGGACGGTCAGGGGTTCCCGTACGACAAGGACGCCACCTGGGCGGTGGTCAAGAGCGTCCTGCCCCGCGGGGTGAAGTGGCTGGGGTGGAAGGACTTCTACACCAAGGACCACCCGATGATCAGTCCCGAGGCCACCATGTCCAAGAAGCCAACGCCGGTGATGATCTCGTATCAGTGAGCCGGCAAACTCGCCTCCGTTCCCCGAACTGGACGGAGGCATGCCGTGGCGACCATGCAGGCTGTGGTGCTCAAGAAGGCTTATGAGATTGCCGTGGAAGAAGTGCCCAAGCCGTCTGAGCTGGGTTCCGGCGAGGTGTTGCTGAAGGTCGAGCAGACCGCAATCTGCGGCACGGACCTCGGCCCGTACTCCGGGAAGCTGGAGTTGGAGGACGACGTACGTATCGGGCACGAGTTCCTCGGCACCATCACCGACGTCGGGCCGGGGGTAAACCTGTTCGACGCGGGCGACCGAGTGGTCGTCTCGTGCGTGGTGAACTGCGGACACTGCTACCTGTGCCGGAAGAACCAGCCGGGTAAGTGCATGGGCGTGATGATCTTCGGGTTGGGCCTCACCTTCGGGAACCTCGACGGCGGGCAGGCCGAATACGTCATCGTGCCCAACGCGGATCTGTGCTGTCGCAAGCTGCCCGAGGGTGGCGCGGGCACGGATGAGGACTACCTGTTCGTCGGGGACATCATGGCCACCGGGTACGAGTCGGTGCGCGCAGCGTTCGAGCCGGGCGACACGGTCGCGGTGGTCGGTGCGGGCCCGGTCGGGTTGTGTGCGGCGATGTCCGCGGTGGCGTTGGGTGCGCGCCAGGTCGTGGTGATCGACCGGGTCGCCGAACGACTCAAGGAGGCCGAGAGCTACGGCGCGATCACCGTCAACCCCGACGAGACCGATCCGGTCGACGCGGTGCTGGACCTGACCGACTGGCGGGGCGCGGACGTGGTGGTGGACGCCGCCGGGCATTCCTCGGCGTTGAACCTGGCGTTTCGCCTACCGCGCGCCGGCGGGTCGCTGAGTGTGCCCGCGGTCTACGTCGACGAGACACTGGACCTGCCCTGGGGCGAGATCTGGCTCAAGGGCATCCGGTTGGTCGCCAGTGGCGCGATGAACATCCCGCGCTACATGGACGAGACGCTCGCGCTGATCGCCGCGGGCAAGTTGAATCCGGCGCGGATGATCTCGCACCGCATGCCGATGTCGCAGGCTGCCGAGGCGTACCGGCTGTTCTACGAGCGGCAGGCGACCAAGATCATCCTGGATCCGACCCGCTGATGAAGCTGGTCATCGTCGGGGCCTCGCTGGCCGGGTTGCGGGCGGCAGAGGCGGCGCGCAAGGCTGACGCAGACATCCAGATCACCCTGATCGGGGCGGAGCCGCACCTGCCCTACGACCGGCCGCCGTTGTCCAAGGCGTTCCTGGACCCGGGCGCCGATGTGGACGGGGCACCGGAGCCGACGCATTTCCGGGACGAGGCGTACTTCGCCGAGCACCGCATCGAGCTGCGCCTGGGCAAGCCGGCCACCGAACTGACGGGTAATCAGGTTCTGCTGGGCGGCGACGCGGTGGACTACGACCGGCTGATCGTCGCCACTGGGTGCACTCCGCGTACCCTGCCCGGCGCCGAGGAGCTGGCCGGGGTGCACACCCTGCGCACCTTGGACGACGCGGTGGCGATCCGCGCCGCCCTGGACGCCGGGTCGCGCACCGTGGTCATCGGCGCCGGGTTCATCGGTTCGGAGATCGCGGCCGGCGCGCACAAACGCGGCGTGCCGGTCACCGTGCTGGAAGCGCTGCCGGTGCCGTTGGTGCGCTCGGTGGGCGAGGCCACCGGGCGGGCCGCCACCGACCTGCACGCGAAGCACGGGCTCGATCTGCGCTGCGGGGTCACCATGGACGGCCTGGTCTCCGAGGGCGGCCGGGTCGCCGGGGTGCGGTTGACCGACGGCGAGGTGGTGGCCGCGGACCTGGTGGTGATCGGCATCGGGGTACGACCGGCCACCGAGTGGCTGGGCACCTGCGGCATCGCGTTGCACGACGACGGGGCAATCCTCTGCGACGAGACCCTGGCCACCAGCCTGCCCAACGTGTGGGCAGCCGGTGACGTGGCACGCTTCCCGCACCCCTTGTTCGACGGGGTCCCGCTGCGCCTGGAGCACTGGACGAACGCCGCCGAGCAGGGCCAACTGGCCGCGCGCAATGCGGTGAATCCGGCAGAGGCGAAGCCGTCCGCGGCGGTGCCGTACTTCTGGTCGGACTGGTACGACTCGCGTATCCAGTTCGTCGGGATCCCGGCCGCCGAGGAAATCCTGGTGGTCGCCGAGGAACCGTTCCTGGCGCTGTACCGGCGCGGGGACCGGCTCACCGGAACGCTGGCCATCGATCGGCCCTCGGAGATCATGAAGTACCGACGGATGATCGGGAACCGGACCAGTTGGGCCGACGCACTGGCCTTCGCCGGCGTCGGCTGACGGCTAACACCCGTCGTCCTCTCACGGCGTGTGGGGCCATCCCGGCGCATTGATAGGCCCACCCGCCATGAGGGGATGGGTGTTGCAGGTCAGTGCAGCCCGGCGATGAGCTGGGCGATGACGGCCTTGCGGACCGCCGCGGTGACCAGCGATTGCACCTGGGCGGGATCGGTGACCCGGGCGAGCAGGGCCCGCACGTCGAGGTCGTCGACGGCGCGGCGCAACACCTCCGCGGTCGGCAGCCGGTTGTTGATCAGGCTGTCCGGTAGGGCATGCAGGGCGCGCTGTACCAGGTCGGGCAGGCCGGAGCCGACCAACACCTCGTCCAGCAGCGACGAGGCGGGCGGCAGCCGATGCTCGGCGTCGAGCCGGTCGACGGCGTCGTGCAGGCCGGCCCGAACCGCGTCCACCTCGGCGTCGGTGCGGGCGCCCGGCTCGGCCAGCCGCAGGACCAGGGCCTCGCGGGTGGTGTGCAGCCGGCACGCGGCGCCGTCCAGACCGAGCAGCACCAATTGCTCGCCCAGCCCCTCCAATCCGGTCGAGACCGCCACGACCGCGCGGGCCCGGCACGGATCGGCGGCCCGGGTCGGGCCGAGGTCCCACCCGCCGGCCGCAACCTGGGTGCCGAGCACCGCGGCGACCAGTGCGGCGGCGCCCAGGGGCAGCGCGGCGGTGGGCGTCATCGCACGTTCCGTCGGGTGACCAACAACGGCACCAGGGCCAACGCCGCCAGCCCCGCCGCAGCCAGAAAGGCGTGCCGGAACGCCCGCAACGCGGCCCGGTCAAGTTGTTCGTTCAGCCCGGACTCCAGGGCGGCCGCCGCGGGTTGCTGAGCGGGGGGCGGGTGCAGCGCCACGAACGCCGGATGCAGGTCGGGCACCCGACCGCGCTCGGCGAGCAGCCGGTCGCCCAGTTGCTGGGCCAGCGCAATCTTGGTGGTGCCGGGCAGCGGCGCGTCCAGCACCGCGGCGGTGATCGCCTCCTGCGCCGGCGCCTGAGCATGCCTCAGATCCACCGTGATGATCGGGGTGAGCACGGCCAGCCCGAGCACCACCCCGGCGTGCCGGGCGGTGATGGTGCTCGCCCCGTGGTGCGCCCGCGGCAGCCGATCGTGCAACGCCTGACCGGTCAGCGAGTCCACGGTCAGGCCCAGGCCCAAACCGATCAACGCCTGGGGCGCCAGGGTGGCCACCACGGCGGTGGCGGGCAACAGCGCGAGGCCGCACAGTCCCCCGGCCACCAACAGGCAGCCGGCGACGTTCTCCGCCTGCGGGCCGGCCTGCAGCGCGCGGGCGACCCACGGGGCGAGAAACGCCGCGACCGGGATCACCGACACGGTCACCGCGGCGGTGGCCGGCTCCGTGCGCCAGCCCTCCACCAGCAGCAGCACCAACAGGAACAGCGCCGCGGTCAACGCCGCGGACAGCAGCGCCAGAGCGACGTTGGGCGCCACCGCGGGCCTCCGCGACTCGGGGACGCCGGGCCGCAAGTGCGCCGAGTGTGCAGTTGAGCACGCGAAATCGGCCGAATCCGGGTGCTTGACTGCACACTCGGGGTGGATGGGGGTGCGCTTACCCACGGCCAGGGCCACCGGAATGGCGGCGGCGGTGAGCGGCACCTGGACGATGAAGATCGACTGCCAGGAGAACGCCTCGGTGAGCAGGCCACCGATGACCGGTCCGGCCGCGGTGCCGACCACTCCGGAGACCGTCCACAGCCGTACCCCGCGACGTTCACCGGTGAGGGCAACCAACAATTCCAAACACCCGACCAACGCCAGCGCTCCCCCGGCGGCCTGGGCACAGCGGGCCCCGATCAGCACGCCCAGCCCGGACGCCGAGGCACACACCGCCGAGGCACCCGCGAACACCGCGATACCCAACGCGGTGCCCGGCCCCGGCGCCCGGCGGCCCAGCAGCCACGCGGCGGGCACCGCGACCACCGCCAACACCAGGTTGAACGCGATCAGCACCCAGGACACCCCGGCGACGCTGCCGCCCAGTTCGCGCAGGATCTGCGGCAACGCCAGGGTGACCACCGCGGAGTCGGCCAGGACGGTCGCCGCGGTCAATGCCAACAGGGCGGTGGCCATCCGACGCTGCGTCACACCGCAACTCCGGCAAAGAATGCCTCGGGGAAACACGCGGCACGCCCGCCGCCGGCATCGGCCAACCGGGCGGCGAACTCCAGGTCCACCCGGGCCACCTGGCCCGGTCTGGGGACCAGCACGGACACCGCGATGCCGTCCCCGCGCGCCTCTGCGGCGGCCTGCAGCGCCGCCTGCCGCGCTCCGGCGGCGCCGGCCCCCCGGGTCGGGCGCACCGGGGTGCCGCACACCGTCGGTTCGGCGTCGGTGACCACCACGATGACGCCGGGCCGCGAACGCGCCCCGGTGCGGGCCAGCATGCGGTGCCCGGCCCAGATCGCGGATTCCAGGTTGGTCGGGTTGGCCGGCTCGTACGCGGCAGTCGCGCCGCGCAGCAGCACCGGGTCGCGGGTGAGCCCGCACACATCGGTGGTGCCGGAGGAGAAGACCACGATGCCGACCCGGTGAGTGTCCCGAGTGAGCACGTCGATCAACGACCGGGCCAACGGCGCCACGGCGGCGCCGGTCATGGATTGGCTCACGTCCAGGCAGAGCACCACGTCGCAGGCCACATCGGGCAACGGCGGCCGGACCCGCAGCGAGTCCGCGGGTGTTGCCCCGGTACGCGCGGCGGCACGCAACGTGGCCCGCACCGACAGGTCGCGACGCCGATCGCCCGGGTGCATGGGCAGCGGCGCACCGCGCGCCCCGGCCGCGGGTCGACCCGGCGACCGGGTGCGGCCGTCGGCCAATGGCCCGCGGCGGACCGGGTGCAGCAGGTGTGCCACGACCTGTTCGACGGCCGGTTCCGGACCGATCCCGCCACCGCGATACCGGGGGTCGTTGTCCGCGGCGTCCTGGAGTTGGAAGACCGGCCGTTCCCGAGCCTCCACCACCACGGATTCATCGACGTCGTCCTCCCCGACCACCAAGGCCCAGGGCGAGACCACCGCGAGCACCGCGTCGCGGACCAACTGCTCGGCATCCACACCGGGGCGTACCCGGAGTCGGTGCGGCAGGGTGAGCAGCGCGGCGCGCAGCACCTGCTCGACGTATTCCTGTTCGCCGACCACCCGGCTCAGCGCGTCGTACACCTCGTGCGCGGCCAACAACGCACGCACGCTGGGGCCGGTGCGCACCTCCGGGTGCCCGCGCAACCGGTCGGCGACCGCCGCCAAGTCGGCCGCGACGTCTGCCCTCCTTGTCGCTACGTCCGACGAAGGGTGGGTTATAACCCACCCTTCGTCGGACGGAAGGTGGTGGTTGCTCATGTCAGTTCGCCGAGCCGGCCGTCCAACCAGGCATCGAGGCGGTCCACGTCCGGCGAGGTGTGCGCCAAGGCCACCCGACCACGGAAGGCCACCCGGATCCCGGAGCGCACCGCCGCCGGCCATCCGGCGGCCGGCGCCAGCGCGTAATGGGTCAACGCGAGCTCGTAGGCGGACAGCGCGGCCCGCACGCTGGGCGGCGTGCGCACCATGGCCTCGCCGCGCAACTGGTTGGCGAACGACACCACGGCCTCGGCCGCGGCGGCCGGTGCCCGATCGAACTGAGGCATCGTCAGGGTGACCCGCTCGCGCAGGATGCGCACCTCGTCCTCGGGTTTCGGGTAGTCCAGGCGCACCCGCTCGAACCGGTCGGACAAGGCCTCGGACAACCGCTCGGTGCCGACGTACTCGGCCGGGTTCATGGTGGCCACCACCACGGTGTCCACCACGAAGCGGTGGTCGTAGCCGCCAATGGTCATCGCGCCCTCTTCGAGCAACTCCAGCAGCAGGTTCTGCAGCCGCTCGGACAGCCGGTTCACCTCGTCCAGGAAACAGATCCGCCGATGCGCGCGCAGCAACCGGCCCGGTCGCAGGGCGCGGGTGTCCAACGCCCCGAAGCGCAGTGCGGCGGCCGGGTCCAAGTCGCCGACCAGGTCTTCGGGCAGCAGATCCGGGGAGCCCTGCACCCGCACCATGCGCTGCACGCCGGGCACCACCCGGGTGGCAACGTTGCCCGCCACGCACTGCGGGCAGACGGGTTGATCAGGCAGGCAGCCGAAGTCGCAGGCGGCCAGTTCGATGTCCGGCAGCGCGCGGGCGATCAGCGAGGCCATCAACGTTTTGCCGGAGCCCACCGGGCCCTCCAGCAACAGGTGGCGGCCGGCGTAGAGCACGGCGAGCACGTCCTGCTTGACCTGTTCGGGGCCCAACCACGGCCCGAGCAGGTCAAGCCCGCGGTTGGCGATCACCCGGGCCAGATCGGCGCGGATTCCGGTCTGCGTCACGCGCGCCACCGTAACTGTTTGCCCCCGGCCGGCAGGATGCCGGCATGCCGAGCTGGGCTGTCATCCAACACGTGCACCACGAACCCGCCGCGCTGATCGGCACGCTGGCCGCCCAACGGGGCATCACGGTGGACGTGCGGGTGATCCCGAACGGCGGTGGGTTACCGAACGCTGCGGACATCGACGGGCTGGTCGTGATGGGCGGCCCGATGGGCGCCCTCGACGACACCGACCACCCGAATCTGCCCGGCGAGCGGGCATTGCTGGCGGCCGCGGTGGACCGCGGCATCCCCGTGCTCGGGGTGTGCCTGGGTGCGCAACTGTTGGCCGCGGCGCTGGGCGCCCGGGTGTACCGGGGGCCGGTGTACGAGGTCGGGCTGGGCGAGGTCGAGGTGCTCGCGGACGACCCGATGCTGGGGCCTGCGGGCGCGATGGTGCCGGTGCTGCACTGGCACCACGACACCTTCGACCTGCCGGTCGGCGCCACGCTGTTGGCCCGCTCCACGCACTACCCGCACCAGGCCTTCCGGTTCGGCGAGCAGGTCTGGGGTCTGCAGTTTCACGTCGAGGTCGACGCCGAGTTGACCGCGGCGTGGGCCCCGCACCTCCCGCCCGGCGTGGAGACGCCAGAGGCCGGGAGGCGTGCCGTCGAGGAGTACGGCCGAGCGGCGCTCGGCCGGTTCTTCGACCACGTCCTCTAGTCCGACAGAGCCTTTAGTCCGACGGAGCCTCCAGCCGCGCGCGCTAGGGGTAGGTCGGGGGCGCGGTGTCCGGCGGCGCGGCGGCATCCGTCGGCGGCGACGGCGGGGCGGGCGTGGCCTGCCCGGGCGGCAGGATCTGGGACAGCGAACCTGTGGGCGCGGGCGACTGCCCCGGCGTGGCGTCGGGCGGCGGCGCCACCGGCAGCGGAGCCGGGACCGTGCCCGGCGCCGAAGAGGCTTTGCCGTTATTGGCG
>DASQPJ010000167.1:0-11333 GCA_035644015.1 Sporichthyaceae bacterium | reverse complement strand
GCGGCGCCGTCGACGAGGTCCAGCGGCGCGTGGAAACCGGCGTCGGCGAGGCGCATCTTGGTGGGATGCGGGCGCTCGTCGGTGATCCAGCCGGTGTCGACGCTGGTCATCAGGATGCCCGAGGTGAGCAGCTCCGCGGCGCTCGTGCGGGTGAGCATGTTGACCGCGGCCTTGGCCATGTTCGTGTGCGGGTGGCCCGGGCCCTTGTAGCCGCGGTTGAACTGGCCCTCCATCGCCGAGACGTTGACGATGTAGGTGCGCCGGGCCGGCGATGCGGCCAGTGACGCGCGCAACCGGGAGACGAGCAAGAACGGCGCGGTGGAATTGCACAGCTGGACCTCGAGCAGTTCCAGCGGGTCGACCTCGTCGACCAGTTGGGTCCAGCTGTTCACCGCCACCAGGTCCGGTACGAGTCCGCCGGCGTCGATCGCGGTGCCCGCGGTCACCCGATCCAGCGAGGACGAGCCCGCCGTGAGCGAGAGTGCCGTCAGCGCCGAGGGAGTCAACGCGTGTTCGGCGAGGTTGGTCAGCTCCTGCGAATGTTCGCGCACCGCCCCGGACAAGGTCATGAAATCCGGCAGCGGGCCCTCGGGCAGCGGCGCAGACTCCGCAGCGACCAGGTGCGAATAGGACCCGGGGCTGCGGCGGACGGTCTGCGCGGCATTGTTGATCAGGATGTCCAGCGGACCGGCAGCCGCGACGGAGTCCGCGAGCGCGACCACCTGGGCCGGGTCGCGCAGGTCGATGCCGACGATGCGCAACCGGTGCAGCCAGTCGGCGCTGTCCTCCATCGCCGCGAACCGGCGCACCGCGTCGGACGGGAACCGGGTGGTGATCGTGGTGTGCGCGCCATCGCGGAGCAGCCGCAGCGCGATGTACATACCGATCTTCGCCCGGCCGCCGGTGAGCAATGCGCGGCGCCCGGTCAGGTCGGTGCGGGCGTCGCGACGGGCCCGGTTGAACGCCGCGCACGCGGGACAGAGTTGGTGGTAGAACGCGTCCACCTCGACGTAGCGGACCTTGCAGATATAGCAACCGCGGGCCCGGTTGAGGATCCCGGCCAAGTCGGTCGTGGTTTCGGTGGTCAGTGCGAACGCACCGGCGGTCTCGTCGTCGATCCGTCCCGGGGCGCCGGTGGCCGTGGCCGCGGTCACGGCCTCGTCCTCGGCGCGGATCCGCGCCTGGCGCTCGGCCCGGCGGCGCTCCTTGACGGTCTTGAACAGCCCGCCCACCGCGAGGCGCATCGCCACCGCGTCCGGGTGCTCCGCCGGCAGCTTCTCGACCTCGGCGATCACCGCGAGGGCGTCGGTCAGCCGCTCGGGGTCGATGCCATCCACCCGCGCAGTCTCCCCCACCACCCCTAACGTCCGACGAATAGCGTCCTATAGCCCTCGATCCGTCGGACGTTGCGGGTTAGTAGGAGGGGTCGGTGCGATCACGGGCGGCCGGGGCGGTGCCGGGTGGGGTGGGGACCGTGCTGGTCTGCTCGACCTGCCACTCGGAGACCAGCGTGCGGTGGGCGATGCGCCATCCGACGCCGGCACGGTGGGCGAAGCGGTCGCAGTAGCGGGCACCGAACACCCGCAACGCGCCTGTGCCGGTGGACACGTGGTACGCGATCAGGTAGCTCTCCACCCGCGCGGAGTCCCCCTCCACGTCGACGCTGATGTTGGACAGCGTGTGCATGGTGGAGGTGAACCGGGTGGCCAGCACCGGCAGTACCCAGGCCAGGTAGTCCTCGACGCCGCCACGGAAGTAGTCGCCATGGTCGTCGTAGCCGTCGTCGTGGTACGCCGACCGGATCAGCTCGGCATCCATCCGGTCGATGCCCCGGCAGTAACGATGCAGGCACGCCACGATCTCGCGCTCCTGCTCAACACCGGGATCACTCATGACGGCTCGAACTCCACCTGAAGACGCGTCAGATTGTGTTGCACCAGGTTCGGCATCCAGGCGCCGAGATCCTCCCGCGACGCCAACCGCAATGACCGGGTGCGACGCAACAGCACCTCGATCGCAATGCGCGCCTCGGCCCGGGCCAGCGGCGCGCCCAGACAGAAGTGCGGCCCCTGCGCGAACGACAGGTGCCGACGACCCTCGGCGCCACGATCGAGCAGCAGGTCATCGGGCGTCGGGAATTGCTCCGGGTCCCGGTTCGCCGCGGCGTACAACAGCCAGATGAATTGGCCCTCGGCGATCGGCACGCCGCCGACGCTGGTGTCCCGGGTGGCGGTGCGGAACAGGCCCTGGGCGGGCGGTTCCAGACGCAGTACTTCCTCGACGAATGCCGGAAGTTCGGACGGTTGTCGGCGCAACCGTTCCTGCAATGCCGGATCGATGGCCAACGCGGCGGCGCAGGAGGAGATAAGGCTTTGCGTGGTCTCGTTGCCGCCGATCAGGAACAGCGTCAACGTCTGCAGTTGCTCCTCGTGGCGCAACACGTCCCCGGCGGCAGCCACATCGGAGATCAGATCCTCCCGCGGCGCCACCATCCGATCGGCCATGGCCGCGGTGAAGTAGTCGTAGCACTCATCCAGGCCGATGAGCAGCGCGACGATCTCCTCGCGCGGCAGTGTCGGCTTCCCATTGGCCCGCACGAAGCAGTCGCTCCACCGCTTCAACGTGGCCTGGTCCACGTCGTCGATGCCCAGCGCCCGGGCAATCACCGTCATCGGCAGCGGGACGGCGTACTGCCGGACTAAATCCGCGCGACCGGCGTCCACGAAGCCGTTGAGCAATGACTGCGCGAGGTCGGCGATCGCCGACTCCAGCGCCGCCACCCGCCGGGGCGCAAAAGCCTTGTTCATCAACGTGCGCTGCTGACCGTGCCGCGGCGGGTCGCAGTTCACCAACGACGCGCCCTTCTCCGCGATCCCCACCCGGCGCACCGCCGCCGCCCGCACCGCATCCGGATACGTCTCGTCCGCTGCCGCTGCCCGGGCCAACGCGGTGGCCGCGCCGGGGCCGGACTGCCGGGTCGAGGAGAAGTCCTCCGGTCGCAACAAGGCGTCGAGCACATCGGCGTGCCGGGTCACCGCGTACGCGGAGAGCGCCTCTACCCAGTGCACCGGATGCTCCGAACGCAGATGCGCATAGACCGGATAGGGGCAACGCACCAGGTCCGGGTCGGGCGTGGCGAACAAACCCTCGTGCGGACAGTCGGTCACATCCGGACGCTAATGCGGTGCGCCGCCCAAGGTCCAGTACCCAACCATTGAGAACTTGACTATTCCGCCCCTAGTCTCGCTCCGTGGCCACCGATCCCTTCCGCCTGGACGGCGAGGTCGCGGTGGTCACCGGCGGCACGGCCGGTATCGGCGCGGCCATCGCCACCCTGTTCCGCGAGCGCGGCGCGCGGGTCGTCGTCTGCGGGCGGGATGCCGAGCGCGGCAAGGCGTTCAGCAACGCGCACGGCGTCGAATTCGTGCAGGCCGACGTCACCCGCGAGGACGACCTCGCTGCCCTGGCCGTTGCCGCGGGCCCGGTCTCGGTGCTGGTCAACAACGCGGGACCGACCGACCTGCTGCACACCCGTGACGTGGACGGCCCAGTCGGCGAGCTGACCCCGGCCAACTGGGCCCGGGTGCTGGACGCCACGCTCACCGGCGCCTATCTCACGACTCACCACCTGCTGCCGGCCCTGATCCGCTCCGGGCACGGCGCGATCGTGAACATCTCCTCCATGGCCGCCGCGCAGGCCATGCCCGGTTTCGACGCCTACTCCGCCGGCAAGGCCGGCCTGGAGGCGATGACCCGATCCCTGGCGCACGGCTACGCGCACCTCGGTGTGCGCGCGAACGCCATCCGGGTCGGGGCCATCGCCGTCGACCACGGCAGCGGCGAACGCCGACGCGGCGTGGAACCCGACCCGCGCCCGGACGCCTGGCGCCGTCCCGCCCCGCCTGCCGCGGGTCGTCCCGAAGATGTCGCGCACGCCGCGCTGTTTCTGGTCAGCGAGGCTGCGGCGTACATCACCGGGGTTGTGCTGCCGGTCGACGGGGGTCTCGGTACCCGTTCGTTGATGCCCTGGCAGACGTCCCGCCCGGAATCTCCGCCGGCCTGATGTCGGCCGGCCGAACAATCGGACAAAGGGTCGCTATGGGTTCAGGTACCTAAAAGTCGGCTTTGGTCACGTTCTGTGGTTACAGTGACCGGCGCCATAACTCGGACGTAAATTTGAGGCGCAGCTCAGTCCGGTGAGCCGCATACACCTCAGGAGTCGCACGTGCCTCGTTCGCGCACGCTCCGTGTTCTGGCCGCTACTGCGGCGGCGACAACCCTGCTCAGCGCCTGCGCCGCCAGCAGCGACGTTCGCCAGGCCGTGGCCCAACGTCACGCCGCCGAAGCCGCCGCCCCCGCCGGTGGCGGGGCGCTCGCGGCTGCCGCCCCGGCCGCCGCCCAGCCCGGCGGTACCGCGATCGACACCGGCGCTGCCCCCGCAGCCGGCACTGCGGCAGCTCCGGCCGCCGCCACCGGCGGGGCCGCTCCCGTGGCGGCCGGCGCCGCGCCGGCCGCCGCCACCGGCAAAGCCGGCAAGAAGGGCGCCACTACCGCGGCGGCCACCGCCGGCCAGCCCGCTGCTGCGGCCGCCGGCGGATGCACGGCGGCCGCCCCCGCGGGCGGGAACGGCGGCGCCACCGACGCCGGCGTCACCGCGACCACCATCAAGATCGGCGGCACGTTCTTCAACGGCGGCTACCTGGACAAGTACGGCAAGGTCTCGGAGAACGCCGCCCGCGCGTACTTCGACTACATCAATGACAACGGCGGCATCTGCGGTCGCAAGATCCAGTACGTCACCTGCGACACCGCGGGCACCGCGGACGGCACCACCGGTTGTCTGACCAAGCTGGCCAACCAGGACAAGGTCTTCATCATGGGCCCGTCGCTGGACTTCAACCTGGACATCGTGCAGCCCACGTTGGCCAGGCAGAAGCTGCCCTGGGTGGGCTCCTCCGGCCTGTACGGCGAGGAGTTCACCAGCCCCTGGATGTACCCGACCCAGCTTTCCGGCCCGGCAGTCGGCGCGCTGATCGCCGAATACGCCGCGACCAAGCTGAACCTGAAGAAGATCGGTGTCTCGTTCCTCAACGACGTAGCCGGCCCGGGCTGCACCCAGCGGGTGCAGAAGGTGGCCGCGGCCAATGGCGCGCAGGTCGTGAAGACCGCGTCGAACACCGAGATCGAGACCAGCCTGGACAGCCAGGTGGCCACGTTGAAGAACGCCGGCGTGGACTCGGTCCTGTTCTGCAACGACCCGGTGAACACGGTGAAGTTCATCCAGGCCGCGCAGCGCGTGGGCTGGAAGCCCGTCTTCGTCGGTGGCTACGTGGCCGCGGACGACGTCCCGCAGGCCGCGGGCAGCAACGGCAAGGGCATGTACGGGTTCTCGTTCTGGGACTTCTACAAGAACAACACCCCCAGCGTGAGCAAGTACCGGCAGATCACCGAGTACTACTTCCCGCAGACCTTCCACCACTTCTACGAGCAGGCCTGCTACGTGGGCGCCGAGGCGATCGTGGACGCGCTGCGGAAGGCCGGCCCGAACCTGACCCGCGACGACTTCGTCAAGGCGCTGAAGACCTTCACCAACTACGACTCCACGCTGGGTCTGAAGCTGAACTTCGCGGACTTGGCCGGCACCGCACCGAGCGGGGTCATGCTCAAGGCCGACGACAACCTGGTCTGGCAGACCGCCACCACCCGCTTCGGCCTCAACAAGAGTTCGTCGGGTGTCGCCAACGGCACCGCCGGCGACGCGTTGCCCGCGGCGATCATGCCCGAGCGACGTTCGCAGGCCCGCAGCGTCGCGGGGCGCAGAGCGTCGTGAACGAGCGGAGCGAGCGAACCATCCAACACAGTCTGCATCGGAGATCTCGGCGAGCTCTTTGCAGAGAGGTACGCCGGTGAACAAGTTCCTCGGATACGTCATTTCGGGGCTGGCCAACGGCACCATCTACGCGCTGGTGGCCCTCGGTGTGGTGATCACCTATCGGGTCTCCCGGGTGATCAACCTCGCCCAGGGCGCCACCGGAGTGCTCGCCGCGTTCCTGTTCCACTACACGTTGATGGGCAAGTTCGGCATGCCGGTAGCCATCGCCACCGTCGTCGCCATCTTGTTCGGCGCCATGCTGGGCGCCGGGGTGGAGCGCTTCGCGGTGCGACCGGTGCGCCACCGCGGGGCGTTGGCCACGCTCACCGTCACCACCGGTGTGCTGCTGATGTTCTCCGAACTCACCGTGCAGATCTGGGGCCCGAACAACCCGCCGATCGCCTCGGTGTTCTCCGACCACGTGGTGCACATCGGCAACACGGGTGTGACGGTGCATCAGTTGGCCACGGCGGCCTTGGTGCTGCTGATCTCCGGCGGGCTGTACCTGCTGCTGGCCCGCACCTGGTTCGGCGCCGGGGTCACCGCGATCGCGCAGGACCCGGGCGCGGCGCGCATCGTCGGCCTGCCGGTGAACGGGATCATCACCGCGACCTGGGCCATCGGTGGCGCCAGCGCCGCGTTGGCCGGCTTGATGTACATCCACCTGAACTCACTGGACCAGATCAGCCTGACCTTCGTGCTGATCTCCAGCCTGGTCGCGGCGGCCCTGGGCGGATTCAACAGCCTGCCGTTGGCCGGTGCCGGCGGCCTGGCCGTCGGCCTGATCTTCAGCCTGAGCCAGGGCTATGCGTCGGTTGCGGGTATCGGCGAACTGCTGGTGTTCGTCGCCCTGCTGGTGGTGCTGGCGGTCCGGGCCGGCAAGCCGCAACTCGACGTGGTGGCGGAGTTCTGATGGCCCGCGCACGCACGCCGTCGCTGATGCGGCTGTTCAGTGTGGAACGGGTCGGGCTGGTGGTGCTGGCCGCGGCCGCCCTGCTGTGGCCGTTGTTCACCCCGAAAGTTGCGCACTTCTACGGCACGCTGTCCGCCACCTACGCGCTGGTGGGCCTGTCGTTGGTGATCCTCGTTGGCTGGACCGGGCAGATCTCCCTCGGCCACGCCGCTTTCCTCGGTTTCGGTTGCTACATCGGCGCCAAGCTGCTCAACCACAACGTGCCCCTGCTGCTCGCCATACCGATCATCGCCGCGGCCGGCGCGGGCATCAGCCTGGTGCTCGGCGTGCCCTCGCTGCGCCTGCGCGGGGTGTATCTGACGATCACCACGTTGGCCTTCGGGGTGGCCTGCCAGCGCTATTTCTTCACCCGCCCGCAGTTGCGCGGCTCCAATGCGGTGGAGGTGCCCCGCAAGAGCCTGCTCGGCTGGTCCACCCAGTCCGACCGCGGCCTCTACTACGCGGTGCTGGTGGTTCTCTCGGTGGCACTGCTGTTGGCCTGGAACATCCGGCGCACGGACACCGGCCGGGTGCTGTTCGCCATCCGTGACTCCGAGGTGGCCGCGGCCGCCATGGGCATCAAGATCGCACCGTACAAGGTCGGGGTTTTCGCCGCCTCGGCCGCGATCGCCGCGATCGCCGGGCTGTTCTACGGGATGCTGTTCCGCTCCACGCCGGGTGCGGACCAGTTCGGCGTGCTGCAATCGCTGTTCTATCTGGCGATGCCGGTGTTGGGTGGGGCCGAGGCCATCCTCGGCGCGGTGATCGGTGGGTCGTTCCTGGCCACCGGCCAACCGCTGGTGAACCTGTTCGACGTGCGGCTCTACCTGGTGTCCAGCGTCGCGCTGCTGCTCATGCTGCTCTCCGGTCAGGACGGCGTGGTCGGCATGCTGCACACCGCCCGCAAGACGTTGGCCGACGCGATCCGCGGCGAACCCATTCGGTACGGCTCGTTCGTGCCGGAGACCGTCAACGCACACCTCGACCGGGCGCCCGTGGTCCACGTGCAGATCACCGAGCCACTGCCCGAGGGCACTGTCATCCGGGCCCGACTGGTGCGGGGCGGTGCGCACACATGAGCGGACACCTCATCGGGACCGGGATGACCAAGCGCTACTCGGGTCTGGTGGCCAACGACGACATCGACGTCGAAGTGCAACCGGGCGAGATCGTCGGCCTGATCGGCCCGAACGGGGCCGGCAAGACCACGTTGTTCAACTGCCTGACCGGGGCTCAGAAACTGACCGCGGGCAAGATCATGCTGAACGGCAAGGACATCACCACCCTGCCGGCCAGCGAGCGAGCCCGGCTGGGTATGGCTCGCACGTTCCAACAGTCCCAGCTCTTCCGCCACCTGTCGGTGGAGGAGAACCTGCTGCTGGGTAAGCACCGCAGCTACGGGGCCGGTGCCGTGCTGGGCGCGCTCGGGCTGGCCGGGCGGGCCGAGCGCGCGGCCCGCAAGGTGGTGCACCAGACCGCCGAGCAGTGCGGGCTCAACGACGTGCTCGGCGCCCCGGTGGGCGACCTGCCCTACGGCACCCAGCGCATGGTCGAGGTGGCCCGGGCGATCGTGATGAACCCCGAGGTGCTGCTGGTGGACGAACCGGCCGCGGGCATGGACAGCGGGGAGTCGGAGTACTTCGGCACCCTGCTCAGCCGGATCAGCCGGGAACGCGCCATGTCCGTGCTGATCATCGAGCACGACGTGACCATGGTGCTGGCCATCTGCGACCGGGTGTATGTGCTGAACTTCGGCAAGCTGTTGGCACAGGGCCTCCCGGCGCAGATCCGGGCCAACGAGGAAGTCCGCGCGGCCTACCTGGGAAGCACGGTGACCTGATGACGATTACCCAAGAAGCCGCGGCCTTCACCGGCACCAAGGCCGGCGAAAAGCCGCTGCTCGCCGCCCGCTCGATGGACGTCGCCTACGGCTCGGTGCTGGCCGTCCGTGGCCTGTCGCTGCAGGTGGCCAAGGGCGAGATCGTGGCGCTGCTCGGGCCGAACGGCGCGGGCAAGACCTCCACGCTGCGCGGATTGACCGGCCTGGTCCGCCCGCGGTCGGGCACGGTGAGCGTGAACGGGGTGCGCATCGACGGCCACGGCGCGTCCGGCGCGGTGCACGCGGGCCTGGCCCACGTGCCGGAGGGCCGCCGGGTGTTCCCGGAGATGACCGTGCTGGACAACCTGCGGTTGGGCGCCTGGTCGGCCCGGCGCAAGACCAAGGTCGTCGACGCGCGGGTGCAGACCGCGTTCGAGCTGTTCCCGCGCCTGAGTGAGCGGCGCGGACAGGCGGCGGGCTCCATGTCCGGCGGCGAGCAGCAGATGCTCGCCATCGCCCGCGCATTGATGTCCGACCCGCAACTATTGCTGATCGACGAGTTGTCGCTGGGCCTGTCCCCGCTGGTGGTTGACGAGATCTTGGCCCGCCTGGTGGAGCTCAACAAGGCCGGTTTGTCCATATTGCTGATTGAACAGTTCGTGCACCGGGCGCTGGACGTGGCCGATCGCGTCTACGTGCTGAAGAAGGGTCGCGTGGCCTACAGCGGTACGCCGGAGGCGGCGGTCCGGGTCGGCGCAGTCGAGGAGGCTTATCTATGAGCGAGCTTGCGAGCTCATCCAGGAGCACAGGTATGAGTAATACGAGACGTGCTGTGCGGGTGCTGGCCGGCGGTGGAGCACTGGGACTGGCCGGTGCGCTCACGCTGGGCTGGGGTCCCGCGGCCAGGGCCGAGGCACCGAACTCGCTGGCGACCTTCGTCGCGACCAGCTACGCCACTCCGTACGGCATCGTCAGCCGGGTGCCGGTGGAGACCGCCGGTGGGTTCCTCTACTCCAAGTCCTCGGTACAACTGGGCAAATCGTTGAGCCAGGCCGCCGGGTTCACCCTGGGCGACCTCGGTGACACCTTCGTGGTGACCTCCGCGCCCCCGAACACCATCACCGCGATGCCCTCGGTGATCAACGCGCAGGACCCGCCGTCGACCACCGCGCCGCGCGAAGCGCATCTGACTGCTGGTCAGTACGGCGGCCCGGACAGCGGCGAGGTACGCAACGCCGACCTGGCTGCGCGGGCCAGCGACGCCCCGATGGCCACCGCCCAGGCCGCAGGTAATGCGGTGTCCTCCGTGCCGTTCAGTTCCGGTGCGTCCTCCTCTCGCAGCGACAGCGTGGTGGCCCCGGACGGCACGGTGACCACCAAGGCCATCACCAGCGTGCAGAACGTGGTGATCGGCTCCGGCCCCACCGCACTGACCATCGCCATGGTCGACAGCGTGGCCTCGGTGACCATCCCGCCGGGCGGTAAGCCCATCCCCACGCTGGCGGTCCACACCTACGGCGCGCAGTTGGCCGGGGTGTCGGTGACCATCGACGCCAAGGGCATCAGCATCAACAACCAGGTCGCGGTGCCGCCCGATGCCTTGTCCGCGTTCAAGGCGGGCCTGGACCAATTGGCCGCGCAGGGCCTGACCTTCGCCCCCTCGCCGATGCAGACCACCACGTCCGATGGTGGCGCCACGGTGTCCGGCTCCGTGTTCTCCTTCCGGTACCACTACCCCGACGCATTCCCGCGGCCCAGCGACATCGGGACCGATGAGGAGTGGCGACTGGGCAGCGTGTACGCCTCGGCCACCGCACGACCGCGCACCGAACCGCCGGTAGCGGCCCCGTTGGCCGGTGCTCCGGCCGCGGCTGCGCCGGCGGCGACCGCGCCGGACATCGGTGCCCCGGTGAGCGCCCCGAGCCCTGCGGGTCTGCCCCCGGCGACGGTCGGCGCGGTGCCCACCGTGCCATTCACCACCGCCGCGGGCGAGGAGCCACTGTTCGCGCTGCCTGCACGGGTGGCCTCGCCGCTGCCGGGTGAGTTCCGGGACGGCTACCGCTACGTTCTGTTGGCCGCCGTGGCCGGCATTGGCACTGTGCTCTTCGTTCTCAAGCGTGCGCTCTAGTCGGCCAAGGAACCAGAGGGAGACACCATGAACAACAAGCTCGGTGACCTCGGGCTCAAGGCGCTCGCGGGGACGCTGGTAGCAGTCGGCCTGCTCTGCGTCCTGCTCGGTTACCTCGGCGTGCGGCGCAACGACGACATCGTGCTGCAACTGCCCTACCTCGCCTCCGGCGGCGTGGGTGGCCTCGCGCTGATCGCGCTGGGCGCGGTGGTGCTGATCGTCGAGCAGATGCGGGCGCAGAGCCGGCGTGCCGCGGCGGTCAGCGAGTCGCTGGAGGAGTGGAAGGAATCGGCCATGGCCGAGCTGCGGGCCTTCCTGGACAGCGCGACGTTGGAGCTCGAGGTGCCCGCCGGTAATCACCGTTCCGCGACCGACGCGGCCGGCGCACGGCACTGACCACCCGCACTGCCGCGGCGGTGGTGTCCGCCGCGGCGCAACGGATGGCGGCCGACCGCGCCAAGATGGTCGACGGCTTGGTCGACATGCTGGCCAGCGAGATCGCCCCGTTGCAGCACGACGATCACCTGCTCGGCATGCTCGCCGCCTCGGTGCACGAAAGCGT
>DASQPJ010000166.1:0-19610 GCA_035644015.1 Sporichthyaceae bacterium | reverse complement strand
ACCGCAAGGAGCGCCACCGCGATCACCCCGGGCAGCATGAGGAAGGCCGCCAGGTACTTCAGCGGCACCCCCCAGCAGCTGATCGCGATCAGGGTCACCGGCAGGAACCCCACCGTCAGCAGGAGCAGCCGGATCATCAGGTCGTAGGGGAGCTCGCGCACGGCGCGCTTCGATGCGGCGAAGAGGTCCGCGGCGAACAGATCCGCGGCGAAGAGGTCCGTTGTGGGGAGAGTGACGGTGGAAAGAGTGACGGCGGATAGATCCGGTACGCCATCCACTGCATCGGCCTTGGTGACCATATTCCATCTCCCGGGTTGCAGGAACCGAGTTATCCGGTTGCCCGCCACAGAATTTATTGACCACGTATTTCCGTCGAGGTCCCCCACATGTTGCGCCGCCGAAAAGGAGCCCTCTCGCCCTCCAGACGAGCCAGTGAGACCTGCTATTCGCCGATCCGGCAATGAACTTGGAGTCCTCCTGACAGGCGGAATGGGGTAGGAATGGGAAACCCTCGACTTGTTTATTGGTTACTTGCTTAATGCATTAGTAACACGGTAGAAACGCAGCCGGAACAGTTTCGGAAATCCGATTATGGGCCAACAGACGTCACCAGTGACGGGGGGTTAGCGAGGGATCGCAGATACGAATTAAAAAGGAATAGGAACGAGATGGGAAACCCTCAATTGGTTTATCGGCGACTTGCTTAATTCGTCAGTAATGCGGCCGACATGGACGCGGAACAGCCGCGGGTGGGGGTTCCTTGCGCAGGCCCCGTCGGGCAAGGATCAGGTCGTGAGTGCGGTTGACGCGATCGTCATCGGGTCTGGGCCCAACGGCCTGGTTGCCGCGAACGTGCTGGCCGACGCCGGCTGGGAAGTCTTGGTGTTGGAAGCACAGGACGCACCCGGCGGGGCGGTCAAGAGCGCCGAGGTCGCGGCCCCGGGGTTCGTCACCGACCTTTTCAGTTCGTTCTACCCGATGGCATTGGCCTCCTCGGTGTTGCGAGACCTGAACCTCGAAGCGCACGGGCTGTCCTGGTGCCATGCACCCTCGGTCCTGGCCCACCCCCTCCTTGACGGGCGGACCGCACTGCTGAGCCGGGACCTGGCCACGACGACCCGGTCCGTAGCCGAATTCGACTCCAGGGATGCCGCGGCCTGGCAGGCCCTGGTCAGCCGCTGGGAGGATCTGGATCCCTGGCTGGTGCAGACGTTGCTGACCCCGTTCCCGCCCGTGCGGGCCGGTGCCGGACTTGCTCGGCGGCTCGGGGTTCACGACGGCCTGCGCTTCGCCAGGTTCGCGACGCTGTCGATGCGCCGGTTCGCTCAGGAGAACTTTCACGGCGAGGGCGCCGCCCTGCTGCTGGCCGGGAACGCCATGCACACCGACCTGAGTCCGGAGGCGGCCGGCAGTGCCATGTTCGGTTGGTTGATGGCCATGCTGGGTCAGACGGTCGGATTCCCCGTCCCACAGGGCGGCGCGGGGGCGTTGAGCGCCGCGCTGGTGCGCCGTTTGCAGGCCGCGGGTGGACAGGTGCGGTGCGGATCACCGGTGAGTCGGGTGTTGGTCCGGGACGGGCGTGCGGTCGGCGTCCGCTGTACGGGGGAAACTGTCAGCGCTCGTCGTGCCGTGCTCGCCGATGTCTCCGCGCCGGCCCTCTACCTGGACCTGCTGGGCAGCGCGCTGTTGCCGGCGCGACTGCGCGAGGACCTCGAACGCTTCGCCTGGGACGGCGCTACCGTCAAGGTCGACTGGGCATTGGCCGGTCCGGTCCCGTGGACCAACGCAGGCGTGGCCGGTGCCGGTACCGTCCACCTGGCCGGCGGCGTCGACGACATGTCCCGCTTCGCGCATTCACTGGCACTGGGATTGGTACCCGCCGATCCGTTGCTGTTGTTCGGCCAGATGACTACTGCTGATCCCTCCCGCTCACCGGCAGGTACCGAGTCGGCCTGGGCCTACACGCACGTGCCGGCTCGGCCACGTGGCGACTCGGCCGGAGTGTTGTCCGGTGGCTGGGGTGACCCCACTGTGCGTCGCGGTTTCCTCGACCGGATCGAGGCCCGCGTTGAGCAGTTCGCGCCAGGATTCCGCGACCTGATGATGGGCCGTCACATTGCTTTTCCACCGGACCTGGAAGCCGCGAACGCCAACCTGGTGGACGGTTGCATCAACGGCGGGACCAGTGACCTGTCCCAGCAACTGATCTTCCGGCCCACGCCCGGACTCGGGCGGCCCGAAACGCACGTCGCCGGACTTTTTCTCGCGTCGGCCTCGGCCCATCCGGGCGGCGGCGTGCACGGCGCGTGCGGAGCGAACGCAGCGCGTGCCGCGTTACGTTCGCGCACCAGTGGTCGCTTGGCTCTGGCCGCCACACGCGCCCTGGCCGGCCCGCGCTGAGCGCCCGGGTTGAGCTACTCGGACGTGCGGGCGATGGGCCGCTGGACCATATGGTCGTAAAGCCACTCAACCATGAGGCTACGGAACACCGGCGCCGAGTGGCCCAGGGTGATGGCATGACCGGTGTCCGGAAGTCTGGAAACCACGACGTCCAGACTTCCGCTGAACAATTTCCCCTGCAATTCCGGCTCCGGGAAGAAGGCGTCCTCCTCGCCGGCGACCACCAGGACCGGGATGCGGATCGTGCTGAGCAGGGCTGCATCGGCGATCACATTGACCGGGGAGTTGAACAGCCCGCCACACGAATCCCGTGGGCGGTGCGCGACAGCGTCGGCGACCACGACCGGGTCGGCGTCGTGAAAGAAGTCTCTCGCGGCCTCGGCGTCGCTGCCTTCGATGAACGCGTACCCGTCCTCGCTGGAGGCGCAGCGCGCCTGCTGTTCGGACACCGCCGCAGGCACGCGCGGGGAGACGAACTCGCCCGACGCCACCACGATCAACCCTTCGACGTCTTTGTACGAGTAAGCCTCAGCCATCGCGATAAAACCGGCCGCCGAGTGGCCCGCCAGGGCGATCCGCTGGATCGGCATACCGGCAGTGGTCCTGCGGTGGCCGTCCGGCTGGTCCAGTTGGTACCTGCCTCTGCGCAACCGGTCGATGATCTGGTGCGTGACGTCGGCCTCGCTACCCAAGCAGATCTTGTTCCCGTCGGGCTTGCCGCTGCCGGGGTAACCGAGGCGGGTGATGGTCACCGAGACCATGCCATGTCGGGCCATGTCGGTCGCGTAGTCATAGCCCGGCACCCGGCGGTAGTTCCACAGACTCTCATCGACACCATCACCGTGCAGGTACAGCGTCGCGGAGGACATCGGGCCTTTCTCGAGCACCGAACGCGGCCCGGTGAGGCGGCCGACCACGTCGTAATGCATCCCGTCGGAGGGACACGGCACTTTGGAGGTGTTCGTGTTGAAGACGCCGAACGTGACCGGGATCGACTCGACCTGCACGCCCGCCCGCTCGGTTGCCGCCGAGGCGGCGGGGCCGGCTGCGAGCAAGCCGAGCGTCAAGAGACCTGCGCGGCCTAGCTTGTGCATTGGGCGCCCTGCTCACCAGATAGCCATGCCGACGCGGCAACGCGTTTCGGCGGACTTTACCCCGCCGGCGCCCACGCACCTATGAGCCGGCTAATAGTGCGCGCGCCGCCGAGGTCGTCCGGCCAACCGATCCGCGGAATAGGGTGGCCACGGAGGCGGAACGGCCGGGTTACCAGTATCAGGAGAGCGATATGACGGTTGCGGTTGGCGACAAGCTCCCCGATGTCGAGGTGAAGGTCCTCGCAGCCGACGGGACACTTGCCGCGGTGAGCACCGCCGACGTGCTGGGTTCCGGCAAGGTCGTGCTGTTCGGTGTGCCGGGTGCGTTCACCCCGGCGTGTAGCAAGGCGCACCTGCCGGGCTTCGTGGCCGGGGCCGACGCCCTGGCCGGCAAGGGCGTCGCAACGATCGCGTGCGTTGCGGTCAACGACGCGTGGGTGCTGGACGCGTGGGCCGACTCGCAGGGCGCCAAGGGCAAGATCACGATGCTGGCCGACGGCAACGGAGCCTTCGCCGAAGCGATGGGCCTGGTCTTCGACGGCTCTGCTTTCGGGCTGGGCAAGCGCTCGTTGCGCTACGCGGCAGTGATCGAGGACGGCGTGATCTCGCGACTGGAGGTCGAGGAGCAGCGCAGCGACGTCGCGGTGTCCTCGTGCGAGAACGTCTTGTCCGGACTCTGAGGCCGGACGGGCTGAACACGGCCGCGAAGACACCCCACTGTCGCGCCTCCGCCGAAGTTGCGCCGCGATTTGCCCGCCGCACAACAGTCCTGACTTCACGTCAGAGGTTCGACACGTAGCGGTAACAGACACTTCCGGTAAACCCCTACCCGGGGTGAGTATCGCGTAACAAAACGCGCCGCATTCGTGCCACCAAGATTATCCAGACGCAACCGACGGGTAACCGACCGTGCCGTGACGTCCCGTTCCATGGCATTTGTCCGAAATACCTGTACAGCCTCGAAGGGGGCACCCTCAATGCGCACCGACTCAGAGATGGGGACCAGACAAACCGCGCGCCGCGCGGTTGTCCGCACCGCCACGGCGCTGGTGGCGACTGCAGGCCTGGTCCTCAGCGGCGCAACCGCCGCGGGCGCGATGACCCACACGGCATCGACGCCCACCGCGACCATCGCGAGCACCGCGGCTGCCAAGCCGGCTCAGGTGCCGATCGCCAAGAACATGTTCACCCCGGCCGACCTCACCGTTTCGGTGGGCCAGGCCGTGGTCTGGACCAACGAGGACGCGGCCCCGCACACGGTCACCACGACCTCCGCCCCGGTCAAGTTCGACTCCGGAGCGTTCGGCACGGGCAAGTCCTGGAGCTACACCTTCACTCAGACCGGCACCTACAAGTACTACTGCGCGGTGCACCCCGACATGGTCGGCACGGTCACCGTGGTGAACGCCCCGGCAGCGCCGGCGAAGCCCGCCAAGGCCAAAATGCACAAGGCCAAGGTGCACAAGGCCGTGGTCACCCCGCCCGTCGCCGGTGACTCGATGCCGGGCATGAACATGGGCACCAGCCCGGCCGCCCGGCCCGCCGCTGACGACCCGATCTCCGGGGCGTACAACCCGCTCATGCAGCACATGGAGTACGCGCACTTCAACCGTGGCGCCGGCGCTCAGGTGCAGGACATCTCCGAGTTCGATCAATGGTCGGCCAACCACGAGAAACTGTTCCGGATGATGCTCGACCCGGAAGTCGGTCCGTCGAGCGCGCTCGGCACCGCGCCGGTGGCCGGCGTGTTCATGCAACACATGGACGCCGCGCACTGGAACCGCTCGCCGATGGGACAGGCCTCCGACATCGCGGACTTCGACTCGTGGAACAAGTCCCACCTGGCGCTGTTCCGCATGATGTTCGACCCGTTCGTCGGCAAGAGCAGCGCTCTGGGTACCGCCCCGGGCACCAGCGTGTTCATGCAGCACATGGACGCCGCGCACTGGAACAAGTCGCTCAACGGTCAGGGCACCGACATCATCGATGACTTCCCTGCCTGGGTTGCCTCGCACCAGGCGATGGTCCAGATGATGGCAACGTCGATCTCCTCCGGTGGGCACAGCAAGCACTGAGTCCGTCGAGCTGCGGGGGGCCACCGATCCAGGCGGTGGCTCCCCGTTTTTTTGTGTGCCCGGCCCATCTCTCCACCGCGGGCGCAGACCCCGGCGAAATGAGAACGGGGACGGTGGGCAGCCCGACCCACCGTCCTCGGGGCTTTACCCTCGCGGGCTCACCCTTGCTTGGGGCTCAACTGGGTCGAGCACGCAGCGTCGGAGAAGCCGTCGCCGGAGGAGCGTTGCACCACGAGCTTGTCGTCCACCCAGATGCGGCAGACGATCGGCGGAGAGCCGGCCGGCTGTCCGGTCGGCGAGTTACCCGACTCGACGTTCGCGTTACCCGCGGTCAGGCCGACCGGGATCGTCACGCTCTTGCGCCAGGGGAGCACCGGGTGCATCACCATCAGCAGGTTGCCCGAGGCGTCGGCGCTGTAGCTGATGTTGGGCACCGTGCCCTGCCCGGTCACCTCGTAGCTCACCTTGTGTGTGGTGGGCGCGAACACCGGCGACGAACCGCTGTCGCTTCCGTGCCCGACCGCGAACACCGCGGCAGCTGCCCCGACGACCGCGACCGCGGAAGCGGCGCTCCACCAGCGGCGACGTGAACCGCGGATGGGCGGGGCAACGGATTTCGCGGTGCTCGGCGGCATGAACATCAACTCCGGTGGGCAAGAACTGATTCGACTCGGGTGGGTGGACGGTCACACCATTCACAATGGATTCATCGTCCGACGGCCAGTCTGTGAGAGCAAGAACGCATTCCGGAGTCCCGGATAATTCGGATTGATTGCGTTGTTCGCACGTGTGGCGTAGCTCACATAATGAGAACCCCGCCGGTTCGGCTGCGGTAGCCAATCGAATCGACAACCTCGCGCGGCAAATGGGTGACAACTGACGAGTTGTCACCCATTTTGCTGAGTCCTGCTCAGAGTGTCATTACCCCCTGGCAGGCGATCTGACGGTGCGACACGTTTGCATTGCACAAGGCAAACAATGCCCAACTTCGCTCAGCCACAAACCGCGGATGCGATGTCTTCTTGACCCGTCCGTAACGTGTCGGCGACCGGTGGGAAACGGACAAACGACGTAATTCGGTCTCAGCAGGGCACAGCCGATTCTTAGCAAATAAATGATGTGTCGCCGACGCCGGCTGGTCGAACGACACGGTTTGGGGGTACGCGAGCCAGTTCGGTACCGGAACGCGACGGGTCGCCCAATCGGACACGCCCACGGGCGGGGCGGCACATCGTGGAATTCCCGGCCAATTTGTTTATGCGCCTGGTCCCGCCTCCCTGTGGCGGGGGGAACGGGACGCACGCAATCGCACCCAGAAGGAGCCTCATGCATTCTCTGACCAGGAGTACGCTCAGGGCCGGTCGTCGACCGCTCTTGTGCACGCTGGCCGTGACGTGCGTGGTGAGTATGAGCACCGTCGGCCTGGCCGCCGGTGCTTCCGCTGCGTCCGGAACCTCCGGTCCGGCGAACACCACCACCACAACGGCTGACCACCAGATGTCAGGCGACCACATGGCCGCGGCGTCGAACGGCAAGGTGCCGATTGACTTCGACGCCCCGATCGCGATCGGACCTCGACCGGCGCTGTTCACCCTGTCCGACAACCAGGGCAGCTGGTACGACACCGGGACCGAGATCGTCGGTACCCACTCATTGGCGGTGGCCGAGATGCCCACCGCAGATCCGCAGGACGGTCTGGGCGCGGGCGCTGCCCGGGTGATCGGCGACGGGTTCCTTACTGGCAGCAAGTTGTTGTCCACGATGAACGCGGACATGCCGCATCTGACGCAGGACTACGCCAAGGGCAAGACCCTCGGTCAGATGGGCGTCAACATCGACCAGTTCCTCAACCTGGACATGACCCGGTCCACTGCCCGGCAGATCCTGCCCAAGGGCGACGCCCGGATCGGCCAGATCGACACCCTGACCCGTCAGTTGGACGCCGAAATGGCGAACCAACCGGCCGACCAGGCCTACTCGCTCACTGCCAGCCCGTCCGGCGCCAAGCTGATGGCCATGGTGAAGGACATCCGCGCCTCCATGCCGTTGCTGCCGGTCACGGTGAACTTCAATGTCGGCGAGCCGATGACCGGGCAGGCCCACACGGCGACTGCGCTGGTCTGGCCGGAAGGCGCCGACGGCATGCCGTTCGACCAGGCGGGCGCCTGGAAGGGCAGCCGGACCGTACAGCTGACCAAGCCGGGCCTCTACGCCTTCGGCTGCAAGGTGCACCCGTACATGCTGGGCGCAGTCGTCGTTGACGACCCGCTGACCCCCGGCGTCGACTTCGGCCCGAAGCTGAAGATCAAGAGCCGTGGCATGGACGTGCCGTCGTATGCGGACATCGTCTACCAGTTGGTGAACAAGTTCTTCGTCATCACGAACCCGAAGAACTGGCAGACCTACAGCGCCACCGAGGACAGGACCTGGGACCCGAGCTTCGCGCCGGCCCCGATCCTGACCTCGGACGGTAAGGGACCGCAGCTGATCCCGGACCTGGACTCGTTCATGAAGACCAAGTTCCACCTGCCCAAGCCGCTGCCCAAGGCGGACATGGTCCCGGCCACGCCGGGTATCGGCCAGGTCTGGTTCGACACCCAGATGGAGAAGTACGCGGGTAAGGACAAGTCCGGTGCTGCCACCGAGATGAACGCGCAGACCTGGAAGATCGAGCGCAAGATCGCCGCGCCCGACATCGATATGAACAACCCGCACAACATGTGGACCGACCGCGCCGAGAAGGTCATCTACCAGACCGAGTGGTTCGGCCACATGCTCGACGTGTTCGACCGCAAGACCGGTGCGCTGATCCGGCGCATCGACGTCGGCCCCTCGCCGACCCACGTCATGACCCGTACCGACACCGACCAGTTGCACGTGGCACTGGGTGGTGGCGGCGCGGTGATGGAGCTGGCTCCGGGCGCGACCAAGATCGACCGTCGCATTGACGTCGGTTCGCCGGACGAGCCCATCGCGCACCCGCACGCACACTGGATGTCCGGCGACGCGAAGTGGATGGCCACGCCCAACGTGAACCTCTACAACGCCTCGATTGTGGACATCAAGAAGGGCACCTTCCGGCACGACGTGACCGGCGAGTTCCCGATCGCTACCGGTATGGACGCGGCCAGCACCAAGGCGTACATGGCGGACTTCCTCGGCGCCACCATCACCTGCGTCAGCCTGGCCCCCAAGGGCAAGGCGTGCGTCGGCGATGACGGCCAGAAGGAGCACGGCAAGCTGATTGACCTGTGGGACAACTACAACATGATGGACGGACCCACCGGTGGTTGGGGTGGCCTGCCCATCCAGATTGCGGTTTCGCCGGACAACTCCGGTGGTCTGGTGGCCAACACCCTGAGCTCGCAGCTGGGCGTCTTCGACCCGAAGACGGACAAGATCGTCGGCTACCTCCCGTGTGACCCGGGCTGCCACGGCGTCAACTTCGGCGCCAAGAAGGGCGGCGGCTACTACGCCTACGTCACCAGCAAGTTCGCCAACGTGCTCAACGTGATCGATATCGACCCGAACGGCGACGGCAACCCGTCCGACGCTGCGGTGGTCGGCCGCATCATCACTGACGCCGACGCGGCAACCGCGGTCGATGACCAGGTGGTCGACTACGCCGGCATGGGTGGCCAGGGCATCATGACCGTCCCGCTCGCTTACGAGGGCTGGGTCGAGCATGCACCGAAGAACGCCATCAACAGCCAGCTGACATGCCGTCAGCGCAACCCGATCAAGTTCCAGAAGATCTGCAAGTAGCAGCACGACGGGTCCACGGACCCATCGTTGCTCGGTAGTAACGCCGGGCAGGGGCGATCGCACCGCCCCTGCCCGGCCCCCGGGTTTCTACCCCTTCCTCGCCTGCGTCCCCCAACGCGAAGGAATTCCCATGCATCG
Source organism: Sporichthyaceae bacterium (assembly GCA_035644015.1). GTDB lineage: Bacteria > Actinomycetota > Actinomycetes > Sporichthyales > Sporichthyaceae > DASQPJ01. The sequence continues at coordinate 10,138 of DASQPJ010000166.1, read as the reverse complement.
CAAGTCCCCCCGTTCCGACCTGCCCGACCGCCGTCACGCCAAGCCCCGTCCACCACGCTTCGCCGGTGCCACCGGCATGATCGCCGTCGGCGCAGCGACCGTCCTGATCGCCGCCGGCACCCCCGCCGCCGTGCAGGCGCTGAGCAACTCCGCCGCCGCGACACCGATGGCCGGCACCCCCACCCCCTCCCCCGCGCCGAATGTCCAGCTGCCCCCGCGTCCGGTGGTCGGCCCGCTGTACCAGACCGCCAGGGACCTCGGCGACGGCACCAAACTGGCCGCCTGGCACGCAATCGACAACGTCAAGATCTTCAACCTGAACATCGCGCCACAGGACGTGGAGACCGCGCCGGGTGTGATCAAGAAGGCCATCGGGATCAACGGCACCGTGCCCGCCCCGACCATCCGGGTCAACGAGGGCGACCGCGTCCGTTTTGTGGTGCACAACCAGATGGCGGAACCGACCTCGATCCACTGGCACGGCATGGACCTGCCCAACAACGAGGACGGCGTACCGGGCATCACCCAGAAGGAGATCGCGGCGGGCAGCACCTTCACCTACGAGTGGACGGCGATCAGCACGGGCACGCACTGGTACCACTCGCACATGCATGGCGACCAGGAAGGTCGCGGCGTGTACGGGGCGCTCGAGGTGGTGCCTCTGGTCGATGACATCGCCGCCGACCGGGACTACACGCTGATCTTCGGCGATGGTCCGCTCGGCTTCGTGCTCAACGGGCGCTCGTTCCCGAACACCACCCGGATGCCCGCCCGGCTCGGCGAGCGGATCCGCATCCGGCTGATCGGCGCGGGGCCGAACCTGATCCACTCCATCCACCTGCACTCGGGCTTCTTCGAGGTGCTCGCCCAGGACGGGCACCGGTTGCCGGCGCCCTACGAGGCGGACACCGTCGTGCTCGGCGTCGGGCAGACCTACGACCTGCTGTTCATCCCCACTCGGGTCGGCGCGTGGATGATCCACTGCCATATCTTCTCCCACTCCGAGACCAGGCACGGGATGACCGGCATGGTCACGTTCTTCGACGTCTATCCGGCCAACAGCGTGGTCACCCCGACTGTGCACGGCACCGGGGACGTCGCCGAGGAACAGGAGCACTAGCCCTGATGCGGCGTCACTGTGCCCGCCTGGCGGGCATCCTGGTGCTCGGGGCGGCGGCGGTCCTGCTACCCGCCGCCCGGGCGAGCGCGCACGCCGAGCTGGACTCCACCAGCCCGCGGGCCGGTCAGGTGCTCGCGCACGAACCGGCGAGCATCGACCTGCACTTCTCCGACGCGGTGGATCTGTCCACCGCCACGGTGCGGGTGTTCGCACCCGACGGCACGCAGGCTGACCTGGCCCGGCCGGTCTTCGCGGACCCGACCCACGACGTCGTGCGCGTGGTGCTGCCCGCCGGGGAGCCGGCGGGCACCCGCACCGTGGTGTATCGGGTGGTGGCCACCGACGGGCACCCGACGCAGGGTCAGTTCTCCTACAGCGTTGGCCTGCAGACCGCCGCGGCGGTCCCGGACGGCGACGTCGGTGGCGGCACCGGGATCGGCCTGGGCTACGGCATTGCCCGCTGGGCAGCGTTCGTCGGTCTGGCCATGGCCATGGGCACCACCGTGGTGAGCGCGGTGGGCCGTCCCGGTCCGGCCGCCACCGGGCAACTGCGTCGCCTGTTCACCACGGGTTGGGTGACGCTGGTGCTGGCCACCGCCGCCGGGCTCGTGCTGTACGGCCCGTATGTGCTGGGCCGCGGGGTGGGCGGCCTGCTCGATCCCACCGTGCTGCGCACGGGTCTGCACACCAAAGTCGGACGACTGCTGCTGATCCGCCTTGCCGTCCTCTCGGCGCTCGGCGTGGTCGTGTCCGTGGCGGGCCGGCGGGCCCGGGGACGCCCGCCGGTCCCGACCACGGCAGGTCCGGCGTGGGGCCGATTGTTCACCGCGCTCGGCGCCGGCGGCCTACTGTGCCTGACCTGGAGTCTGGCCACGCACGCCGATCACGGTGGAAACCGCCTGATCGCCCTGCCCATGGATCTGCTGCACCTGTGGGCGATGAGCGTGTGGCTGGGCGGGCTACCCGCCCTGGTGGTACTGGTGCGCAGCAAGGACCGCGCCGCGCTGGGTCGTACCGTCCCGGTCTTCTCCCGGATCGCCGCGACCTGCGTGGGCCTGCTGGTGCTTACCGGCGTGGCCGAGGCCTGGCGCCAGGTCGGTTCGCCGTCGGCATTGACCACTCCCTACGGCAAGGTGCTGCTCACCAAGCTGACCGTGGTAGTGGCATTGGTCGGCCTGGGCGCCTTGGCCCGGCGGAGCGTCCCGGGCCTGCTGGCACAACGCGCCGCCGGGCGGCCCGGCCGCCGCTACGACCAAGAGCGGGCCACCCACGAACAACATTTCGGTCGGGTGGTCACCATCGAGACGGTGCTCGGTGGATTAGTGCTGGCGATCACCGCCGTCCTGGTCGGCATGCAACCCGCCTCGGCCGCACACCGGTCCGCGGAGCAGGAGCGCCTGGTGGCCGCGCACACCGACGGCGTCGTGGTGGCCAAGAGCGAGGAACACACCGTTGGCTTCCGACTGGACCCGGTGAAACCGGGCACCAAGGAGACCGTCTGGCACAGCCCGGATCGCCCGGCGGGTCCGACGAACGCCACCGGCTGGGTCACCTCGGAAGTCTCGCCGGCGGCGCCCGGCTTACCCAACGAGTTGCACCTGACCGTGCTCGATGCCCTCGGCCGCCCGATCACGCTGAGCGGGGCCACGGTGGAGTTGCGCCTGCCGGATGGCGGCGGACTGGCGCACGAGTTCCGGCTGCGCCCCAGCGCGCCCGGGCACCTGGTGGTGCCGTTCACCCTGCCGGGGCCGGGGTCCTTCGCGGTCCGGGTGGTGCTCTTGGCCGGGCACGGCGAACGAACCGTGGTGTTGATTCCGTTGACCGGAATGTGATCTGACGCGGCATTGGACGAAACGAGAGGAAGGGACGCTGAGGTGATCGTGCAACAGCTCTCGGACGCGCGCCACCTCTCCCCGGAGGGTCAGGAAGACCTCCGTCGACGAGTGGTGGCCGCGATCGACGCCGGCATGTCCCAGCTCGAGGCGGCTCGGGTGTTCGGGGTTTCCAGACGCGCCGTCGGTGTGTGGATCCGGGCGCACCGCGCGTTCGGCCCGGACGCCCTGCGGGCCAACCGCCGGGGCCGCCCGCCCGGCGAACAGCACGCGCTGTCCCGGCGCACCCAGGCCGAGCTCTTGATGCATATGGCCGACGGGCCGCCGGAGGAGGTCGGCCTGACCGGCCCGCTGTGGTCGAGACGCGCAGTGGCCGAGCTGATCTCCCGGCATACCGGGCTGCGACTGAGCCCGACCACGGTCGGGCACTATCTGACCCGGTGGAACATCGCGGCGCCGCCGATCAGCGGCTCGCACCCGGCCACCTTCGTCGGCCCCCGAGTGGTGCCCCCCGCGCTGGCCAACGCCGCTACCTGGTGGCTGACCTGGAGCCGGCCGGTGCCGAAATTCCTGGACACCGACCTGCTGCCGGGGCCGGGCAGCTTCGCCGCAGGACCTCCGCCCGGCCGATCAGGCCCGTGGCCTACCTATCTGGAGGCGCTGCTCGCCCAATCCGCCCGTGGCGACCTGCTGTTCCTGTTGGCCCGTACCCCCTGGCAACCCGACGATCTGGTCGACGCCGGGGAACGCCTCGTTCAAGCGGTCGGACACCCGGTGCACCTGGTGGTGCGCCGCTGGCCCACCGAACAGGTCGATGCGCTACGCAGCTGGGCCGAGGCGCCCGGTCCGCGTATGCGCCTGACGTTCGCCTGAAACCCAGTCCCCGTAACCCGCACCGAGGAGCCCCATGAGCACGTCGTTCGCCACCACCGGTGGCGCGCTGAGCATCGTCGCAGCGTTGGCACTGGCCGCGGCCGGTCCGGCCGTACCGGCTCAGGCCGATCACCACCCCCCGCCGACCACGTCGGCCATGGCAGGGATGCCGGCCGAGACAACCACGCCGACCAAGGCCGCTCCGCCGACCAAGGCCCCGCCGACCAAGGCCGCGAAGGCGAAGAAGGTCGGCAAGGCGAAACCCGCACCCAAGGTGCCGGTGAAGACCCTCCAGGTCGCGCAGAAGAACCTCAAGTTCAACCCGACCTTGCTGGGTCTGATCCCCGGCGACACCGTGGTGTGGACCAATAAGGAGACCGACGACACCACGCACAGCGTGGTGCAGGGCAACGGCGAGGACATCGATTCCCCGGACATCGAGCCGGGCCAGCACTTCCAGTGGACGTTCAACTTCCCCGGCGAGTGGGACATCATTTGCCGGTTCCACCCGGACATGTTCCTCACCATCAAGGTGGTCGGTAAGGCGGTGCCCGGCGCTGTGGCACCGACGCACAGCACCAAGCCGCCGCCCCCGGCCAACGACACCGACCCGACCTCCGGAGTGCCGGGTATCAGCGGCCTGCCGGTCGCACCGCCCCAGCCGCGTCGGTCCTGAGGCCGGCCGGTTCGAGACACACCCCCGCGTCGGGGGCTCGGTGCCACGGTCCGGGCCCCTCCGGCACTTACGCTGGCCGGGATGTGTCCCGAACCGTTGAGGTGGACCCCGATGACGCCGATCCGCACGCACCGCGCGCCGAGGCGCCTGCACCGCTCCGGTCGGCTCGCCGCCGCGAGCGCGGCAGTACTGGGTAGCGCCGCGCTGGCCGTGGCCGGCGGCGCCGCTCCGGCGGCGGCCAACCCGGGCACCGCCGAGCTCAGCCAGTCCATCGTGATCTCCGACAACCACTTCACCCCGGACAACGTCGGGGTGCACGTCGGGGACAAGGTCACCTGGGTCAACACCGACGAGGTGGCGCACAACGTCGAGTCGGTCAGCGGTCCGGTGGAGTTCGGCACCGAGAACCAGGTGCTACATCAGGGCGACAAGTACAGCTTCCGGTTCTGGCGGCCCGGCATCTACCACTTCGTGTGCACGCTGCACCACGGCATGCGGGGCACCGTGCGGGTCGGGGCGCGCCAGCACAGCGACGTCCCGCCCTCCGACGACTGGTCCGGGGGCAGCACCTTCGGCCCCGGCCGCCCGCCGAACCACGGTCCTCGCTAAAGCTCGAGGTGGCGGCTGATCACCAGCCGCTGGATCTGATTAGTGCCCTCGAAGATCTGGGTGATCTTCGCTTCGCGCATATAGCGCTCCACCGGGAAGTCGCGGGTGTAGCCGTACCCACCGAACACCTGCACCGCGTCGGTGGTCACCTTCATCGCCGCGTCAGTGCAGATCAGCTTGGCCACGCTGGCGTTGCGGCTGTACGGGCGGCCCGCGTCGCGGCGCCGGGCCGCATCCAGGTACGTGGCCCGAGAGCTGTCCACTGCCGCGGCCATGTCGGCCAGTAAGAAGCCCAGGCCCTGATGGTCGATGATCCGCCGACCGAACGTGGTGCGCTGCTTGGCGTAGACGGTGGCCGCGTCCAACGCGGCCTGCGCGATGCCGGTGGCGATGGCGGCGATGCCCAGCCGGCCCGCGTCCAACGCGGAGAACGCGATCTCCAGACCCTGTCCCTCGTTGCCCACCAAGCGATCGGCGTCGAACTCCACCGCGTCATAGAAGGCCGCCGTGGTGGGGATCGCGTGCAGGCCCATCTTCGCCTCGGGTCGACCGAAGCTCAGCCCACTCGCCGCGCCGGGTCCGTGGAAACAGGAGACCCCCCGCGAGCCCTCGCCGGTGCGGGCGAACAGCGCGTAGAAGTCGGCGCGACCGCCGTGGGTGATCCAGGCCTTGGTGCCGCTGATCCGGAAGCCGGTGTCGGTCTTCACCGCCTTGCAGCTCAGCGCTGCCGCGTCCGAGCCCGCCTGCGGCTCGGACAGGCTGTACCCGCCGATCACCGCACCGGTGGCGATGTCCGGCAGCCAACGCTCCTGCTGGGCCCGGCTGCCGAACTGCACCAGCGGGTGCCCGGACAGCGAGTGCACGCTGGTGGCCACCGCCACCGCCGCCCAGCGGGCGGCGAACTCCTCGAGCACCTGTAGGTAGACCTCGTAGGGCTGACCACCGCCGCCCCACTCCTCCGGGTAGGCCAGTCCGAGCAGCCCGGCCTGGCCCAGGATCGGAAACAGCCCCTCCGGATAGGCCTCCTCGGCCTCGTACTTGTCCACCCGGGTGGCGAGTTCCTTCTCGGCGACCTCGCGGGCCAGCGCGAGCAGGTCGCGGGCCTCAGCGGTTGGCAGCAGACGATCGACGGCCACGGGGCACTCCCTGAAGTAGGTTCACCGGAAACGCTAACCCCAGCAACGACGAACGCCCCAGCCGGCACGGCTGGGGCGTTGCGTGGAGCTGTTCTACATGTGGTCGGCGGCGTCGCGGATCGCCTCACGGACCCGCCAGTACGTGCCACAACGGCAGATGTTGCGGATCTGATCGAGGTCGTCGTCAGTGATCGGCTTGCCGCTCTTCTTGTGCTCCTTGATCAGCGCGACGGCGCCCATGATCTGGCCCGGCTGGCAGTAGCCGCACTGCGCGACGTCGTGCTTCAGCCAGGCCTCCTGGACCGGGTGCAGGTCCTTCTTGACCGTGTCCGCGAGACCCTCGATCGTGGTGATCTCGTCGGTGGCCTTGATGTCGCCCACCGAGACGGCACAGGGATTGAACGCCTTCCCGTTGATGTGCGAGGTGCAGGCCCGACAGACGCGGATACCGCAGCCGTACTTCGGGCCGGTGACGCCGAGAACGTCGCGCAATACCCATAGCAGTCGGACGTTGTCCTCGACCTCGACGCTGACCTTCTCGCCGTTCAGGATGAACGTGTGGTTGCTCATAGCGATCTACTCCTTTCGATGAGAGAGGTCAGCGGACGTACTTGAGGCCGTTATTGGGTGACGGCGGATACGGCGGCGTTCGGGTCTTGACCTTGAAGTCCAAGGGCTTGTGGAAGTTGATCGGGAACTCGGTCGCCATCCTGCCGACGGCCCGGCTGTAGGCGCAGGCTGCGGCCGCCTGCGAGACCCCGCAGCCCAGTTCACCGGCGCCGCCGGGAACCGTTTCCTCGCTCGGCACGGTGAAGGCGTCCACCACGAACGGGGCGTTCCACTGCCGGGTGTAGTGGTAGTCGTCCCAGGAGCCCTCGAGCGGTAGGCCCTGGTCGTAGTGCAGACCGGCAGTCAGCGCCTGGGCAATGCCGTCCATGGCGCCACCCATCAACATCGCCTCGAAGCCACTGGGGTTGATGATCGGACCACTGTCCGCGCCGATGGTCACCCTGGTCACCCGCGGACCGGTGTAGCCACCGCCCTTGAGCTTGCGGTTGACGGTGTGCGGCCGGGCGTCGATCTCCATCAGGCAGACCACGACGGCCTTGTACTCGTTGTGGATCGCGATGCCCTGGGCGGTGCCCGGCGCCATCTTCTTGCCCCACTTGCCACGTTCCGCGACCGCGTTGAGCACCTTGAGCATCCGGGGGCTCTTGAGGAACTTGCGCCGGAACTCCAACGGGTCCAGGCCCATCCGCTTGGCCACCTCGTCGATCATCAGCTCGCGCACCGTGGCGGTGTCGGGTGAGTACACGTTGCGCACGCTGCTGGTGTTGAACGTGTCGTAGTCGTAGTGCTCGTTGAGGAAATTGGTGAGCTGCCCGACGTTGTAGGGCATGCCGGCACTCAGCGTGTAGATGCCCTGAGCCACCGTCAGGTTCCCGGACAGCGGGAATCCCGGGTAGTGCTGCGAGGTCAGCGCACCGGAGTACATCTCGCCGAGACCGTGGGTGTAGTCGGTGGCGACCGACGTGTGCCGCATGTCCCAGCTGACCACCGACCCCTCGGCGAAGCCCGCCCGAGCGCGGGACACCGATGCCGGGTGCACCCTGCCGTGTCGGGAGTCCTCGGTGCGGTGCCACATCAGCCGCACCGGGACGCCGAACAGCTTCGAGGCTGCGGCGGCCTCCTGTGCGGCGTCGTGGAACAGGTGACGACCGAACGAACCGCCGCCGGTGGTGCAGTGCACGGTGACCGCGTCCGCACTCATTCCGAGGAATTCCGCGATCCGCTGCTTGGCGATGATCGGGTTCTTCAGGCTGCTCCAGATCTCCGCGGAGTCCTTGCGGACGTCGGCGACGGCGGCGTTGGTCTCCAACGGCGAACCGCTGCGGAAGTTGAAGCGGAAGGTCGCCTCGAAGGTCTCCACGCCGGGCGCGGGCGACGGCATCGGCAGCTCGACCGAGCGCAGCACCCGGGCGACCTCGGTGTTGTTGATCGTGTCGACCGTGCCCGGGTTCCAGGACACCTGCATCGCCCGCACCGCGTCGATGCACTGACCGAAGGTGGCCGCGCGCACCGCAACGCCGGTGGCGATCAGCCCGACGTGGGTGACCCCCGGCATCTTCAGAATCTCAGCCTGGTTGTTCAGTGACTTCGGCGTGGCCCGGATGTGCGGCCCGTGGGCCACCATGCACGGCTTCGCGTTGGGCACCTTGACGTCCATCGCGAACTGCTTCTTGCCGGTGACCGCGTCAACGGCGTCCACGCGAGTGACCCGGGTACCGATCACCTTGTATTGGGAGGCTTCCTTCAGCGTGTACGACACCTCGCGCGTCGTCGAGGAGGCCGCCGCGGCGGAGAGTTGGCCGTAGTCGAGAACCTGCCCGACGGGTCCGTACACCGCACCGTCCTTGGTGGTCACCGAGGACGGGCTGACGCCCCACTGCTGGGCTGCGGCGCCGGACAGCCGACCGCGAGCCGAGGCCGCCATCGCGCGCAATGGCTCCCACAACGAGTGAATGGTGTTCGATCCGCCGGTGAGCTGGTTGTAGAGCAGCGCCGGGTCCGCGTCGCGCAAGGTGACCTGCACGCGATGCAGCGGCACGTCCAACTCCTCCGCGATGATCATCGCGACCGAGGTGGTGATGCCCTGGCCGACCTCGGCCCGCGGCAGCAGGAAGCGCACGACGCCGTCATGGCCGACGTCCAGGGTCAGCAGGTTGTTGGTCGGCCGACACGAGTCGGTGAGCAGGTCCGACAGGTCGTAGTAGTCGAAGACCTGCGGGGTGGTGGCGATCGCCGGGCCGGAGCCGCCGGCGGCCAACACACCGGACTGGCTCGACGCGCCGTCGCGGGCGATCTCGGCGGCCGCGGCCGTGTCGCCGAAGGGGTTGATCAGTCCGGATCGAACGGCAATGGCCAGCGCCGGCGCGGCCAGGACGTAAGCCACGAAGCGGCGACGACTGGTGCCGGGGGCCTCCTCCGGCGGGATGGCAGGGGTGGTGGGGTCCGGCATTGCGACCCCGTCAGGTGCGGGACTGGAGGACATCAAATCTTCCCTTCACGCCGGACCGCTCTGCCGGGCCGACATCGGATGCGGGAGGTAGTGATGTCCCTTCGGGTATGCGTGCGCCGAAGATGGGCGCTCGACGGGTGGTCATCCGGTAGCCGAACGGGGGGATCGGGCTGCGGACGCGGCAAGGGGCCGCCCGCTTGCGCGGACGGCCCCTTGGCGCGGGCGGTGGTGGGTTACTGCTCCTTGGGCGCCTTGTAGCTCTTGGCGTCCGCGGACTCACTGAGCGCCTTGATCTGCTTGAGGCCACCGGGCGTCGCCTTGTCGGGGGTCATCAGGTAGACCGAGCGGGACGGCGGGGAACCGGGCTTGGTGTAGTCCAGGTTCGCCACCAGCTTGTCGGTGGACAGATTGCTGAGGCTGGTGAGCGCGGTGTGGATGCCGTCGCGGGTGAGGTCCTTGGAGGCGCAGGCCTTGTCCAGCGTCTGGCCCCAGATCACGCCCATCGCGTAGCCGAAGCCCACGCCGTAGTTGGGCTTGACGCTCGGGTTGGCCTTCTCGAACGCCTTCGCGAGCTCCTTCGCCTTGGCCAGCGGGGAGTCGTAGGGCACCGCGCTGGCGGCGATGGTGAGCTTGGACAACGCGGCGGCCGCCGGGGTGGCCAGCAGGGCGGGCGCGAAGGTCGGGTTGTTGCCGACCATCGGCACGTTCAGGCCGAGCGCCACGTTGTTCGAGGCGGCCGACGCGGTCTGGGTCGGCGTGTCGGTCAGCGCGATCGCCTTGACGCCCTTGCTCTTGAAGCTGGTGATGATGCTCTTCATGTCGGTGTCGGTGGCGGTGACCTTGCCCTCGACGATCGTCATGCCGTTCTGCTTG
>DASQPJ010000165.1:0-4190 GCA_035644015.1 Sporichthyaceae bacterium | reverse complement strand
GTGACCCCGCCGATGGCGTTCACCAGGTCCTCGAAGCCGGCCAGGTTGACCAGCACGAAGTAGTCGATGTTCTGCCCGATCGTGTACGCGAAGGACTGCTTGATCAGCTCCCCGCCGGGGAACTTCGTGCCCGGCATGACCTCGGGGTGCTCGGTGCCGTAGCGATAGACGGCGTTGAGCATGTCGTCAAAGCCGTTCGGGTACCGCTTGGCCATGGGGGTGCCGGGCAGGAACGGCGCCGCCATCATGTTCCGCGGCAACGAGATCAACACGGTGCTGCCGGTGATGGTGTCGATGCTGGCCAGGATCATCGAGTCGGTGCGCACCCCGGTGCGGTCCTTGCCCCCGTCGCCACCCAGCAGCAGCACGTTCACCCGCTGCTTGCCCGCGAAAATCCCGTGCGAGGGACCGAAGCCAGGGGGCGTCCCGGCAGTGGTCTTCGGCGGCGTCAACGGCACCACCGGGGCGCTGAAGATGTCGTTGAGCAGGGCGTACTGGACGTAGGCGGTGCGGGCGCCGAAGGCGAACGGCGCAGCGACGCCCAGGCTCAGCGTGGCGGCCACCGAGGCACCGATCACCCGTTGCGCGGCACCCAATCCCTTCGGCCGGGCCACCCACCAACTGCTGGCCACCACGGCGGCCCAGACCAGGCCGAGCACGCCGCACACGGTCATCACCGCGACCAGGTCGTCCGGGGTGAGGGCCACCCGCACCCAGCGCGAGTGGGGCACGGCCAGGGCCAGCACAGCGGCGGTGATCAGCAGCGCGCCGAAGGTCGCGACAATCGCCGCGCCCAGTCGGCGCCGGCCCGAGGCCAGGTGCCCGATGCCGGGGACCAACGCGGACAGGGCGGTCCACCGCAATGCGCGCGCCAGGCCGACCCGCCGGCGGCGGCGCACGGGTTCGGGGGCATCGATCTGGAAGACGGCGTCGTCACAGTCCGGCGGCGTGGCGACCACGATCCGGCGGGCGTGTTTGCCGGACGCCGACGACTCCGCAGATGCCGGCGAATCGGGGACTGGTTGGGTCTCAGTTGCAGCATGGTCGCCGCGGTGTCGCGAGCGCGGTTGCGCTGCCGCAGCTACCTCGGCGGGCGCTGCCTCGGGCGCGCCCTTGCCGCGGTGCGACCCGATGCCGCCGGGCTTCAGCCAGGTCTCGCCGGGCGCGGGGGTACCGCGGTGTGAGGTCTTGGGGCCGGGCTGCGCGGCGATGTCGGGCAGGTCCTCGGCGGGCTTGCCCCGGTGACCACCCCGGCTCGGGATGGGCGCGGGCGCCGTCGTCTCACCCTCGGCCGGGCCGCGATGGCCGGGCGCGCGATGAGAACCGGTGGACACGATCAGTAATACCTTTCGGGCGGGCGCCGCTGGGTTCGAGCGGCATTACGTCGTTGCTTGCCTGGTGATTGAACAACGTTCACCTTGGGCACAAACCCGGTCGGCGCCAAGTTTGGGTCCACGCTGGGCAAGCCCTGAACGACGAGAAGCAGGCGCACCCGGCAGTGGTTGCGTCCGCTTCTACCCGAATTGTCTCGACCTTTCGACGCGGTGACAAGTCGCACACCGGCTGCCAGGATGCCGCAAAATGGTCCCCGGGACGGACCGGCTGGCTTGGCTGAAGGGGCTCACGATGCGCAGCACGATGCAAGATGCACCACTGACCGTCGGACGCATCGTGCGCTATGCCACGACCACCCACTCCAACTCCGAGGTGGCGACGTTCACCGGCGAGGGATGCCGGCGGATGAGCTACGGGGAGCTGGGCCGGCGGGCCGCGAAGCTGGCCAACGTGCTGCGGGCGCTGGGCATCGGCGGCGACGAGCGGGTCGGCACGTTCCTGTGGAACAACAACGAGCACCTCGAGGCCTACGCCGCGATCCCGAGCATGGGTGCGGTGCTGCACACGTTGAACATCCGGCTGTTCCCCGAGCAACTCGTCTACATCACCAACCACGCCGAGGACCAGGTGGTGATCGTCGACGGCAGCCTGATCGGGTTGCTCGCTCCGGTGCTGGACCAGCTGAAGACCGTGCGGCATGTGCTGGTCACGCCCGGTGGGGACCGCAGTGCGCTGGAGGGCATGGGCCCGGACGTGCACGACTACGAGGAGCTGATGGCCGGCGCCTCCGACGAGTTCGACTTCCACCCCGGCCTGGTCGACGACGAACGCGACGCTGCCGCCATGTGCTACACGAGCGGCACCACCGGCAACCCGAAGGGCGTGGCGTACTCGCACCGCTCCATCTACCTGCACTCCCTGCAGGGCTGCACCGCCGAGACGTTCAACCTCTCGCAGGGCGACAAGGTGCTCGCCGTCGTGCCGATGTTCCACGCGATGGCCTGGGGCCTGCCCTACGCGGCGATGATGTGCGGCGCCGACCAATTGATGCCCGATCGCTTCCTGCAGGCCGAGCCGTTGGCCCGGTTGATCGCGGAGGAGCGGCCGAACGTGGCCGGCGCGGTGCCGACGGTGTGGGGCGCGTTGTTGGCACACCTGGACGCGAATCCGGTGGACGTGTCCTGCCTGCGCGACGTCGTGGTCGGTGGCTCGGCGTGCCCGCCGGCGATGATGAAGGGCTTCGAGGAGCGCCACAAGGTACGGCTGATCCACGCCTGGGGCATGACCGAGCTGTCCCCGATCGGGTCGATCGGGCGCGCCCCGGTCGGGTTGTCCGCGGAGGAGACCTGGGCCCGGCGGCTGAGCCAGGGTCGGCTGCCCTGCGCGGTGGAGGGCCGGTTGGCCATGGACGACGGCTCGTTCGCGCCGCACGACGGGCAGGCCGTCGGCGAGTTGGAGGTGCGCGGGCCCTGGGTGGCCGCGGCCTACTACAACAACCCGGACATGCCCGATGACCTCGGCGCGGACAAGTTCCAGGACGGCTGGCTGCGCACCGGAGATGTGGGGTCGTTGACCCCGGACGGCTACCTGACGCTGACCGACCGGGCCAAGGACGTCATCAAGTCCGGTGGCGAGTGGATCTCCTCGGTGGACCTGGAGAACCAGATCATGGGGCACCCCGCGGTGGCCGAGGCCGCGGTGATCGGCGTGCCGGACCCGCGTTGGGACGAGCGCCCGCTCGCGGCGGTGGTGGTGCGCCCGGGGGCGACGGTCAGTTTCGAGGAGCTGCGCGCATATCTGGAGGACAAGGTCGCCAAGTGGCAGCTGCCCGAGCGTTGGACGTTCATCGCCGAGGTGCCGAAGACCTCGGTGGGCAAGTTCGACAAGAAGGTGCTGCGTGCGCAGCACGCGGCCGGCGAGTTGGACGTGACGACGTTCTGATCCTCAGCCGGTCAGGCCGCTGAGCCGGGCCAACAGCACCGCAAGCCGCTGGTCGGTGGCCGGGCTCTCCATGCGTGCGCACAGACCGATGACGGTCTGCCCGCGCTCGAGCCGGTACTGGTGGCCCTCGGCGAGTTCGTCGGTGGTGTAGGCGAGCACCGGGATCGGCGGGGAATCCGGCGCGTGCACCCAGACGGCGTCGATGGGTTCGGGCCCGCCCAGGTTGCGCAGCACCACGTCCGGTCGGGCGTGGGCCAGCCGGCCCGCGGCCTCCATGTCGCTGCGCGCGTGCCACCCGCGCACCCCGGCCAGCGCCAGACCCGCACCGAACGCCGCAGCCAACGCCGGGTCCTCCTCGATGATCAGCACCCGGCCGACCGCGCCGGACGGGACCAGACAATGCAGCAGGACCGCGGGGTCACCCGCCGGGTCCGAACCGTCGACCTCGGCCAGGCCGGCCACGGCCAACAGCGGCAGCCTTGCCTCGGCAACCGCGGCTCCGAGTTCGGTCAGCCGACGACGCCGCAGCGGTCCGGCGCCGGGGTCGATCAACACGACCGCGGTGCCGACCGGCACGATCACCGGCTGCTCCGAGCGGGCCAGGGCAACCGATCCCAGGCCGCGGGCCAGCAGCACCTCGGCCAAGGACGGGGTCGGCTCCGGCCATACCAACACCTGCGGAACCGCGATGGCCGAGGGGGTGTCAGACGTCGTGACGGCAATGTGCCCGGTTTGCTCCGGATCGGCGTGGTCGGAAGGCACGTCATCCGTTGTGACGAGGGCCAGTGCGGCGGTCGAGGTGGCGGGTTCGTCCGGCGTGGTCTGCGGCTGGGACGGAATGGTGGCGATCGGGGTCTGCGGCACCGAGTTACGGGCGTGCTTGCGCGGGGCCGTGGACGGCTCCACGGGCCGCG
>DASQPJ010000164.1:0-5981 GCA_035644015.1 Sporichthyaceae bacterium | reverse complement strand
GCTGTCCGTGATCGAGGTGCTGGCCAGGCCTTCGCGGGTGTTGGACAACAGGCCCATGGCGGTGCCGCCCGCCCCGCCGTTCCCGCCTGCCCCGGCGTTGCCGGCGGCGTCGCCGCCATGGCCGCCTGCCCCGCCGATGCCGCCGCGGTGCCCGCTCAACGTGCTGTCCGCGATCACCAGGTGCGGACCGACGTAGCAGAGCCCGACGGCTTCACCGCCCTGGCCACCGGCCGCAGCATCCACGCCGGGGGCGCCGGGCAGGCCCGGGCCACCCGCGCCGCCGACATTGTCGCTGAACTCCGAGGCGAGCACAGTGACCGGATGGTCGGAGTGGCCCGGCTCCACCGCGACGGAATAGGCGTTGCCGCCGTCCCCACTGTTCGCGCCGCCGCCGCCGGTCAGGTGGGAGATCAGGCTGCTGGTCACGGACAGCGCGGCGTCGGTGCTCACCCCGGTGGCCGCGCCGCCGTCCCCGCCGACGCTGTTGCCGAACCCGGCGCCCCCGGCCCCGCCGTGCAGGCCGGTGATGATCGTGTTGCGCAGGGCCGTCGGGCCGCCGGTGCGCTCGAGGCCGTACACGGACCCGCCCTCGCCGCCCGGGATAGTGGCCGCGCCCGCAGGCGCACCGTGACCGCCGGTCAGGCCGTCGATGCGGACATCGGCCAGGGTCAGCAGGCCGGGGCCGTCGTCGGAGATGCCGGTGGCGAAACCACCCGCGGCACCGTCGTGGCCCGGGGCGTCCGGGGCCGGGCCAACAATGCTCAACGAATTGACGGTGACCCGCGCGGTGAAGGTGCGGCCGATGGACAGCCCGATGACATTACCGACGTCCGGCGGCATGGTCAGCACCGTCTCGGTGGGGCCTGCGCCGGTGATGGTGAGCGAGTTGGGTGAACCCCCGGCGAGGTGGTCGGTGATCGAGTTCGGGGTGTAGCGGCCGGGGCCGATGCCGATTTCGACATCGCGACCGGTGGCGGTGTCACCGCCGGCGATGACCAGCGCATGGCGCAGCGTGTGGCAGGGCCGGGTGGACACCGTGCAGTCATTGGGCCCGTCGAAGCCGTCCACGCTGACATAGAGGGTCAGTGGGTTCGCCGCGTTCGCGGTGGAGATCACGCCGGGCAGCACCAGCACGCCCGCGCCGAAGGCCGCCGTCGCGAGCCCGATCAGCGGGGCGCGGCGTGGCAGACGTGCTCGTCGGTGCTGTCCCATGGGTGTCCTGACGCGGGATCATGGTGCGCGGTGCCGTGCGAAGCCCGGGTTGCGCCGGGTGGGTGAGCAAGTTGTGAGGACTGTCAGGTGCCGGCCTCCAGTTCTCCCTCCGTCTCGAGGAAAACCTGACGTAGTGCGGCCAGGCTTTCTGGTTCCGGGTGCTCCCACATGCCCCGTTCTGCGGCCTCCAGGAGGCGTTCGGTGATGCCGTGCAGCGCCCACGGGTTGGACTCGGTGAAGAACTTGCGCTGCTCGGGATCACGCACGTAGGTCTCGGTCAGTTGTTCGTACATCCAGTCCGCGACGACGCCGGCGGTAGCGTCATAACCGAACAGGTAGTCCACGGTGGCGGCGAGTTCGAATGCCCCCTTGTAGCCGTGCTTGCGCATGGCGGCGAGCCAGCGCGGGTTGACCACCCGGGCGCGGAAGATGCGCGCGGTCTCCTCGGACAGCGTGCGGGTGCGCACCGCGGAGGGGTTGGTGGAGTCGCCGACGTAGGCGGCCGGGTCCTTCCCGGTCAGCGCCCGGACGGTGGCGATCATGCCGCCGTGGTACTGGAAGTAGTCGTCGGAGTCGGCGATGTCGTGCTCGCGGGTGTCGGTGTTCTTGGCCGCGACCGCGATGCGTCGGTAGGCCTGCTCCATGTCCGGGCGGGCCGGCACGCCGTCCAGGTTCCGGCCGTAGGCGTAGCCGCCCCACATCGCGTAGACCTCGGCGAGGTCGGCGTCGGTGCGCCAGTTGCCGGAGTCGATCAGCGGCAGCAGGCCGGCGCCGTAGGCACCCGGCTTGGAGCCGAACACCCGAACGGTGGCGCGGCGTTCGTCGCCGTGCTGGGCCAGGTCGGCGCGCACGTGCGCCCGGACGTAGTTGGCCTCCGGGGCCTCGTCGAGACCGGCGACCAGGGCCACGGCGTCATCGAGCAGGGCGACCACGTGCGGGAAGGCGTCCCGGAAGAACCCGGAGATGCGCACGGTGACGTCGATCCGCGGCCGGCCGAGTTCGTCGAGGTCGATCACCTCCAGGTTCACCACCCGCCGCGAGGCCTCATCCCACACGGGGCGCACCCCGAGCAGGGCCAACACCTCGCCGATGTCGTCGCCGGAGGTACGCATCGCGCTGGTGCCCCACACCGACAGGCCGACCGAACGCGGCCAGGTGCCGTGCTCGCTGCGGTAACGCTCCAGCAGGGAGTCGGCCATGGCCGCGCCGGTGGCGTAGGCGAGGCGGGAAGGCACCGCCTTGGGGTCGACGGAGTAGAAGTTGCGCCCGGTGGGCAGCACGTTGATCAGCCCACGCAGCGGCGACCCGGACGGCCCGGCCGGTACGTAGCCGCCGGCCAGTGCGTGCAACACGTGGCCGATTTCCTCCCCGGTCCGGTTCAGCCGGGGCACGATCTCCTCCGCGGCGAACCGCAGCACGGCGGCCACCGCGCTGTTATCGACCAGGGTGTCGGCGACCGCAGGGTCCCAGTCGGCCTCCTCCATCGCCGCGACCAGGTCGCGGGCCCAGCCCTCGACGCGGTCGGTGTCCTCGCGGGACGCGGTGCCGTCCTCAGCCAGGCCGAGCGCCTCCCGCAAGCCGGGCAGAGCATGGCTGCGGCCGCCCCACATCTGACGGGCCCTCAGCATGGCCAGCACCAGGTCGATACGGGCCTCGCCGACCGGTACCCGACCAAGAATGTGCAGGCCGTCGCGGATCTGCACGTCCTTGATCTCGCACAGCCACCCGTCGACGTGCAGGATCAACTCGTCGAACTCTGCGTCGTGCGGGCGGCCACCATCCGGTTTATCTGTGAGGCCCAGGTCGTGGTCCAGCTTGGCGGCCTGGATCAGCGTCCAGATCTGCGAGCGGATCGCGGGCAGCTTGGCCGGGTCCATCGCGGCTATCTGGGCGTGCTCGTCGAGCAACTGCTCGAGCCGGGTGATGTCGCCGTAGCTCTCCGCCCGGGCCATCGGTGGCACCAGATGGTCCACCAGCGTCGCGTGCGCCCGGCGTTTGGCCTGCGTGCCCTCACCCGGGTCGTTGACCAGGAACGGGTAGATCAGTGGCAGGTCGCCGATCGCCGCGTCGGTGGCGCAGGCCGCGGACATGCCGGCCGCCTTGCCCGGCAACCACTCCAGGTTGCCGTGCTTGCCGACGTGGATCATCGCGTGTGCCCCGAAACAGCCCGGGCCCTGTCCGCCGAGCCAGCGATACGCGGCCAGGTAGTGGTGCGACGGGGGCAGGTCCGGGTCGTGGTAGATCGCCACCGGGTTCTCCCCGAACCCCCGCGGCGGTTGCACCATCAACACCACGTTGCCCGCGGTGATCGCGGCCAACACGATCTCCCCGTCGCTGTCCACGGAGGTATCCACGAACAGCTTGCCCGGCGCCGGTCCCCAGTGCTGCTCGACGGCCTGGCGCAACGTGAGCGGCAAGGTGTCGAACCAGGCCCGGTACGCCCCGGAGGACATCCGCACCGGATTCGACGTCAGCTGAGCCTCCGTCAGCCAATCCGGGTCCTGTCCGCCGGCCGCGATCAGTCCGTGGATCAGGGCATCCCCGTCCCGCGCCGCGACGCCGGGCAGTCCGCCCTCGCCGTCCAACGGACCGATGTCGTAGCCCGCGCCGTGCAGCGCGTGCAGCAGGTCGATCACGCTGGCCGGAGTGTCCAGGCCGACCGCGTTGCCGATCCGCGAGTGTTTGGTCGGGTAGGCGGAGAGCATGATCGCCAGCTTCTTCTCCGCGGGCGGCACGTGCCGCAGCCGGGCATGCGCCACCGCGATGCCCGCCACCCGGGTGCAGCGTTCCGGGTCGGCGGCGTAGACGGTCAGACCGTCCGCGTCGATTTCCTTGAACGAGAACGGGACGGTGATCAGCCGACCGTCAAACTCAGGCACGGCAATCTGAGTGGCGGTGTCCAACGGCGAGACGCCCTCGTGGGCCCCCGTCCAGGTGGCCCGCGACCAGGTTAGGCACAGGCCCTGCAGGATCGGCACGTCCAACGCGGCCAACGCGGCCACGTCCCAGGATTCGTCATCCTCGCCCGCGCTCGCCCCGGCCGGCCGCGTGCCGCCGGCCGCCAGCACGGTCACCACCAGCGCGTCGGCCCGGGCCAACCGGGCCAGCAACGCCGGCTCCGGGGTGCGCAACGACGCGCAGTACACCGGCATGGGACGGCCGCCCGCCCCCTCGATGGCCCCGCACAATGCCTCGATGAACGCGGTGTTCCCGGCCACGTGATGGGCGCGGTAATACAGCACCGCCACCCGCGGCGCGAGCTCCGGCAATTCACGCGAGGGCACCCGGGACAACTCGCCCCACAACGGCAACGCCTCCGGCGGGGCGAAACCGTGACCGGTGAGCAGCACGGTGTCGGAAAGGAAGCGGTGCAGCTCCCCGAGGTTGGTCGCACCGCCGTGCGCCAGGTACGCGTGCGCCTGCGCGGCCACCCCGGCGGGCACGGTCGAGGCGGCCATCAGGTCCGCATCAGGAGTCTGCTCGCCGCCCAGCACCACCAGTGGGCGCCCGGAAGCGCGCAGCGCGTCGATGCCCTCGGACCAGTCCCGGTAGCCGCCGAGGAAGCGCAGCACCACCAATTCGACCCCGTCCAGCAACTCCGGCAGGTCCTCGGGGGTGAGCCGGGACGGGTTGGCCAACCGCCAGGCGGCGCCGGAGGAGCGCGCGGAGAGCAGATCAGTGTCAGAGGTGGACAACAACAGGTGCGGGCCGGTCACAGGCGGGGCTCCTCGGATAGACCCGGCCATCGTCTCAGGCCGGCCGAGTTGCTCCGGTCACCCCATTACCCGGCCCGGGTCAACGGGAGGTCGCGGACTGCAGGCGTTGGTCCATCCAGCTGAGCAGTCGGGGAAACTCCGCGGTCCAGGTCCCGAAGTTGTGCCCGCCATGGGGCAGCACCATCTCTGTCGCGGACATCGGCGAATGCACCAGGGAGAGGAAGGACTGGGCGGCCGCGTATCCGTCGTCGTAACGCTCGTCGTGCGAGGTGGCGATCATCACCGACGCCGACGGGGCCGGCAGGTGGGTGAGCCGCCAGTCCAGGTCGTTCTGCTCGCGGCCGGTGACCTGGTTCGCGCCGAACAGGTTGCCGCTGTTCGCTTCCGGAAGGGCGCGGTAGTACCCGGACATCGAAGCGCCGGCGCTGAACTCCTGCGGGCGCATCATGGCCAGCTTCAACGCGCAATAGCCGCCGGTGGAATAGCCCATCGCGCCGAGCGCGGACGGATGCAGGTGCAGGATCGAGGCGGCCGCGGTGGGCAGTGCGGTGGCCAGGTAGCTGAACGTGCTGGGCCCGTTGGGTACGTCGACACACTCGGTATCCCGCGGGAACGGCTCCACCGGACGGGTGATCACCAGCACCATCGGGTGCGCGGTGCCGGCGTCAATGTCCTGCAGGAGCACGTCGGGGGCGTGCAACTTGTCGATGACCGTGTGCGGGGTGCCCGGGTAGCCGGTGAGGACCTCGACCATGGGCAGGGCGGCCGCCTCCGCACCGCCGGCGAACCACTGCGGCGGGAGGTAGGCGAGCACGTCCTGGGCCGGCCCGCCGCCGTCGCCGGTGATCGGCAGATTGACCACGGCGCCCCGCTCGGTCCACTCGGACGCCTTTGCCCAGTTGGTCGGGTGCAGGCTCTGCGCCAGCGCGCTGGCCGCCGCGGGATCCAGCGCGCTCGGGGCCGGGGCGTGATCGCGGCGTTTGGCCGGACCGGAGCGTGGCGTGGCAGTGCCGGTCGGCCCGCCGAAGCTGAGGGTCGGGGTGTCCATGCCCA
>DASQPJ010000163.1:0-24133 GCA_035644015.1 Sporichthyaceae bacterium | reverse complement strand
CCAGGTGCTCGAGTGCCTCTTCCAACATGCTCAGCTCTCGGTTTCGGTCGCGGCGGGATCGGCCGGCGCTGACTCCTCGGCGGGCGCCACGTTCTCGGCGACTGCGGCAGCCTCGGCAGCAACCTCGACGGGCACTGCGGCTTCGGCGGGAGCCTCGGCCGGCACTGCGGCTTCGGCGGGAGCCGCAGCGGCGGCGGGCGCCTCGTCCTTCTTCGCCTTCGCGGCGCGCGCGGCCGGCGCGTCCAGACCGGTGGCCACGAACTCGACCCCACCCTGGCGCACCCGCGGCTCGGCCACCCGCAGCGTGCCCTCGGCACCCGGCAGGCCCTTGAACTTCTGCCAGTCCCCGGTGACCTTGAGCAGCGCCATCACGGCCTCGGTGGGCTGAGCGCCGACCTTCAGCCAGTGCTGGGCCCGCTCGGTGTCGATCTCAATGACCGACGGGTCGTGGGTGGGGTGGTACTTGCCGATCTCCTCGATCGCCCGGCCGTCCCGCTTCGTGCGGGAATCTGCCACGACGACGCGGTAGAACGGAGCGCGGATCTTGCCCAAGCGCTTCAGCTTGATCTTGACTGCCACGGGGGTTGAATCTCCTGGTCTGCTTCGCGGGGTGGAGCCGGGCGGCCCGGTGGGGTTCGGGCACGATCCAGTTCCGGTTGCCGCACCTCGGTCGGGGTAGAGGGCCCGGGCCGGCGCGGTCGCGGGGGCGATTATGCCAGAACGCGGGGGCGGCCCCGTCGGGAGCGGTGTCTCAGCGCACGACGTGACCGCGCAGCAGAATGCGTTGCGGCGCCCGCAGCGTGTCCAGGTTGGCTCGGGGATCCTCGGCGAGCACCAGCAGGTCGGCCGGGTCGCCCTCGGCCAGGCCCGGCCGGCCCAGGTACTCCCGGGCCCGCCAACAGGCACCGCCCAGCGCGTACTCGGTGGGCAGGCCGGCCCGGACCAGCACGGCGATCTCGTCCACCACGCGCCCGTGCGCGATCGCCCCGCCCGCGTCGGTGCCGACGTAAATGGGCACGCCGGCCTCGTAGGCGGCACCGATCCGGGCACCCGCGCCCTCCCACAACCGACGCATGTGCGCGGCGTAGGTCGGGAACTTGGCCTCGCCACCCGCCGCGATGCCGGGGAAGTTCTCCTCCACATTCACCAGTGTCGGGACCAAAGCGGTGCCCGCGGCCGCCATCCGCGCGATCAACTCCTCGTCCAGGCCGGTGCCGTGCTCGATGCAATCGAAGCCGGCGTCCAGCGCGTCGGCCAGTGCCTGTCGACTGAACGCATGCGTGGTCAGTCGGGCCCCGATCCGGTGCGCGGCGGCCACCGCGGCGGCCAAGGTCGCCACCGTCCACAGCGGGGTCATATCCCCGACCTCACGATCGATCCAGTCCCCGACGAGCTTCACCCAGCCGTCGCCGCGCGCCGCCTGGCTGCACACCTCGTCGACCAGATCCTCGGGCTCGACCTCGCTGGCGTAGTTGCGCAGGTACCGCGCCGGCCGAGCGATGTGCCGACCGGCACGCACCATCGCGGGCAGATCCTCGCGCTCATCAATCCACCGGGTGTCCGCAGCCGACCCGGCGTCACGCAGCAACAGCGCCCCGGCGTCGCGATTGGTGAGTGCCTGACGCTCCGTCACCTCGACCGACGTGGCTCCCTGCGCGTCCGTCCCCACGTGACAGTGCAGGTCCACCAGCCCCGGCAGAATCCACCCGCTGCCCACCGTGCGCGCGCCGCGCACCGGTTCGTAGCTGAGGTGTCCGTCGCGGATCCACAGATCCACGTGTTGCTCGTCCGGCAGCCGCACCCCACGGACGTGCAGGGGCTCGGTGGCGCCGCTCACCGCTGCCCGGGGGGCATGAAGTCCTTGAACGCGTCCGGCAGTTCGAAGTTCGGGTCGAACGCGGGCGCCCCGGGGTTCGCCGCGGCGGTCTCGGCGGCCGCCTGACCCGCGGCGCGCTTGGCCGGGTTACCGCTGCGTGCGCCCTTGCCCTTGGCCTTGACCGGCTTTGCGGCCATCTTGCCGCGCGACTTCTTGCCGCCGCCGCGCCCGAACGGCATGCCACCCATGCCGGGCAGGCCCATGCCACCCATACCGCCGGCCATCTGCTGCATCATCTTGCGGGCCTCGAAGAACCGCTCGACCAGCTGGTTGATCTCCCCGACCTCGACCCCGGAGCCCTTGGCGATGCGAGAGCGCCGCGAGCCATTGAGGATCTTCGGGTCCTCCCGCTCGGCGGGAGTCATGCCGTTGATGATGGCGACCACGCGGTCCAGATCGGAGTCCTCGACCTCGTTGAGCTGGTCCTTGAACTCCCCCATGCCGGGCAACATGCCGAACAGCTTCTGCAGTGAGCCCATCTTGCGGACCTGCAGCATCTGTTGCTTGAAGTCCTCCAGGGTGAACTCGTTGCCCTTGCCGCCCTTGAGCAGCTTGTTCGCCATCTTCTCGGCCTCGTCGGCCTCGAAGTGCTTCTCCGCCTGCTCGATCAGCGTGAGCATGTCCCCCATGCCGAGGATGCGCGAGGCCATCCGCTCGGGATGGAAAGCGTCGAAATCGTCCAACTTCTCGCCGTTGGACGCGAACATGATCTGACGGCCCGTCACCGAGGCCACCGACAGCGCCGCGCCGCCGCGGGCGTCACCGTCCAGCTTGGTCAACACGACGCCGTCGAACCCGACGCCGTCGAGGAAGGCCCGGGCGGTGGTCAGCGCGTCCTGGCCGATCATCGCGTCGACCACGAAGAGGATCTCGTCGGGTTTCACCGCGTCGCGGATGTTCGCGGCCTGCGCCATCATCTCCGCGTCCACACCCAGGCGGCCCGCGGTGTCCACGATCACGATGTCGTGCTGGCGGCGGCGGGCCTCGTCGATGGAATCGCGGGCGACCTTGACCGGGTCGCCGACGCCGCTACCCGGCTCGGGCGCATAGACCACCACGCCTGCCCGCTCGCCGACCACCTGCAGTTGTTGCACCGCATTGGGTCGCTGCAGGTCCGCAGCGACCAACATCGGTTGGTGGCCCTGCCCGGCCAGCCACTTGGCGAGCTTGCCCGCCAACGTGGTCTTACCCGAACCCTGCAGACCGGCCAGCATGATCACCGTCGGCGAGGTCTTCGCGAAACGAAGCCGCCGGGTCTCCCCGCCGAGGATCTTGACCAATTCCTCATCGACGATCTTGATGACCTGCTGGGCGGGGTTCAGCGCCTGACTGACGTCGGCACCGCGGGCCCGCTCCTTGACCGAGGCGATGAATTCCTTGACCACCGGCAGCGCGACATCGGCTTCGAGCAGCGCGATCCGGATCTCCCGCGCGGTGGCGTCGATGTCCTCCTCGGACAGCCTGCCCTTGCCGCGCAGGTTCTTGAATGTCGCGGACAGGCGGTCGGACAGGGTGTCGAACACAGCGCTGGGGATCCTCTTCGGGGCTTCGCGGACGGAGCCCTCAGCCTAGCCGGGGCGGCTCAGTCCAACGCTTCCAGCACAAGCGCACGGACCTTCTGCGCGTACTCCTCGGACAGCGGGCCGCCGCTGACCGGATCGACCAGGTAGAACACGTCGACCGCCTCGGCGCCCCAGGTGGCCACCTTCGCCGAGCGGATGTCCACCTCCGCTCGGAACAGCGCTTGACCGACGCGGTGCAGCAGTCCGGGACGGTCGTGCGCGCGGACCTCCAGCACGGTCGCCACATCCGAGGCGCCGGCCACCACGGACACGCTCGGCGGCGGGACCACGATGCCCGCCTTGGGGACGTACGCGGCCTCGCGACGGGCCAGTCGTTCGGCGAGGTCCAACCGCCCGTCCAGCACCCGCAGAATGTCGCTGCGCAGCAGCGACGCGTCCGGCGGGGAGCCGAACTCCGGGCTGACCGTCCACTCCGTCACCGCGCAACTGCCAATGGTCTCGGTGACCGCGGAGCGCACCACGAGGCGGTGCACGCTGAACACTCCGGCCACCGTGTGCAGCAGCCCGACCCGGTCCGGGGAGACGATGGTCACCGGGGTGCCCGATTCGCTGCTCGCCCCGATGTGCACCTTGAGCACACCCTCGGCGGCCATCGCGCGCTGCGCCTCGGACAACGCCGAGGTCGGCTTCGGCGACTTGCCCTGCAACACCGCGCGGGTGCGCTCGACCAGTGTGGTGATCAACTCGGCCCGCCATGGGGTCCATGCCGCGGGCCCGGTGGCCAACGCGTCCGCCTCGGTCATCGCGGCCAGCAGGTCGAGCACCTCGACGCTCCCGACGATCTCCGCGACGCCCGCGGCGGTCGCCGGGTCGTCCAGGTCCCGACGGGTCGCGGTGTCCGGGAGCAGCAGATGATGGCGCACCAGAAGGGCGATGACCTCGACGTCCTCGGGCGGGAAACCCAACCGCGGCGCGAGGTCACGCACCACTGTCTCGCCGCCGATGCTGTGATCGCCGGGCCAGCCCTTGCCGATGTCGTGAAACAAGCCACCGAGCAGCAGCAGGTCCGGACGGGATACCCGGCGGGTGAAGGCGGCGGCGTTGGCCGCGGTTTCCACCAGGTGCCGGTCGACGGTGAACTTGTGCACCGCATTGCGTTGCGGCCGGCAGCTCACCCGGCTCCAGTCGGGCAACAGGGTGGTGATCACCCCGGCCAGATCCAGTGCCTCCCAGACCGGCACCGCCGGGTGCCCGGCGCCGAGCAGCCGGATCAGTTCGGCCCGCGCGGAATTCGACCAGGGCTCGGGCAGCCGACGCGCGGTGGCCGCGAGTCGGTCCACGGTGCCCGGTGAGAGCGGCAGACCCGCCTGCGCGGCGGCCGCGGCCGCACGCAGCACCAACACCGGGTCCTTGGCCGGGTCGGCATCGCGGGCCAGCACCGCCTCGCCGTCGCTGGCCACCACCCCATCGGCCAACGGCACCCGATCACCGGGCTTGCCGCCCTTGCCCGGCAACCGGAACCGCTTGGTGCGTGAGTCCAGTTGCTGGCCGACCCGGCGCCAGGTGATGTCCGAGGCGTAGACGATGGTTCGGCCCACCTCGGCCAGCGAGCGCATCAGCGCCGTCGCGTCCAGCAGGCCCAGCGCGACCGCCACGTTGTCCTGCTCCTGCAGAACCAATCGGTCGGTGGCGCGTCCAGTCACCGTGTGCAGGGCGTCGCGCACGTCGAGCAGCCGGTCGTGCGCGGCGGCGATGCGTTCGTGTGGCACGTCAGTGACCCAGGACGCGGCCACGGCGCGCAACGCGACCAGGTCGCGCAGTCCGCCGCGACTCTCCTTCAGGTCCGGCTCGAGCAGGAACGCCAGCTCACCGGTCCCTTGCTCGTGGCGCATCGCGGAGAGCTCAGGCAGCCGCTTGGGCGCCGCGGTACGCCAGTCCCCCAGCACCGCCGAGCGCAGTTGGTCGGTCAACGCGGCGTCGCCGGCCACGTGGCGCACATCGAGCAGGCCGAGCATGGCCTTCAGGTCCTCGCCGGCCACCGCACGAGCCTGATCGACGGTGCGCACCGAGTGGTCCAGCTTCACCCCGGCGTCCCACACCGGGTACCAGATGGCGTCGGCCAACTGCCCGACATCGCGGCGTTTGTTGTGCAGCAGCAGCACGTCCAGGTCGGACCCGGCCACCAGGTCACCACGTCCATAGCCACCGACGGCCACCAACGCCACGTCGGACTCGTCGCCCTTGCAGGCCAGCCGCAGCAGGTTGATCAGCCAGGCGTCGGCGGCCTCGCGCAGCGCCGCACGCCGCTGCGGTCCGAACGGCTCGCCGCGCTCCAACAGCGCGGCCCGCGCCTGCGCGTACGTCATGACGGGCACGCCTTCTCCCGTCCGGTCGGTGTCTGTTGCCCGGTCAGCTGACGCGGACTCAGAGCGCGTCGACGTCCCGCTCGCCGGTACGCACCCGGACCACGGTCTCCACCGGCGTCACCCACACCTTGCCGTCGCCGATCTTGCCGGTGCGCGCTGCCTCGGTCAGCGCGGTCACCACCACGTCCACGTCGGGAGAGTCGACCAACACCTCCAGGCGCACCTTGGGCACCAGGTCCACCACGTACTCCGCGCCCCGGTAGACCTCGGTGTGCCCGCGCTGCCGGCCGAAGCCGCTGGCCTCGGTCACCGTCATGCCGTGCACGCCCAGCGTCTCCAGGGCGGTACGCACATCGTCGAGTTTGAACGGCTTGATCACCGCAGTGATGAGCTTCATCGCAGATCCATCTCCTCAGCCCGACAAGCCGTCGCTGGCACCGGACGATACGGTCATCCGCCCGCTGGAGGCACCTGCGGGGGCGAGTTCGTATGCGGTTTCGGAGTGCAGGGCAAGGTCCACCCCGCTCACCTCGTGGTCGCGCAGAACCCGGAAGCCCATGGTCCTGTGCAGTACCCAGCCGATCAACAGGGTGACTGTGAACGAGTAGCCCAGCGCGGCGAGGACCGCCACCGCTTGGCGGCCGAGTTGTTCCAGCCCGCCGCCATAGAGCAGTCCGTCGACGCCATCGTGTGTGTCCGGGGTGAGGATGCCGGTGGCCTGCGAACTGCACACCAGGCCGATCATCAGCAGGCCGACAATGCCGCCGATCATGTGCACGCCCGCCACGTCGAGGGAGTCGTCGTAGCCGGCCCGGTACTTCACGGTGACCGCGAACGAGCACACCGCGCCCGCGATCGCGCCGACCACGATCGCACCGACCGGGGTGATCGACCCGCAGGAGGGGGTGATCGCCACCAGACCGGCGACCGCACCGGAGGCGGCACCGAACGAGGTGAACGTGCCGTCGCGCAGTCGCTCCACCGCCAACCAGCCGAGGATGCCGAGCGCTCCGGCGATCTGGGTGTTGACCAGCGCCAGCCCCGCCTGAGCGTTGGCGCCCAGGGCAGATCCGGCGTTGAAGCCGAACCAGCCGAACCACAACAGACCGGCGCCGAGCATCACCAGGGGCAGGTTGTGCGGGCGCATCGGGTCCTTCTTCCAGCCCAGACGCGGACCGAGAATCAGCGCCAGCGCCAGGCCCGAGGCGCCGGAGTTGATCTCCACCGCGGTGCCACCCGCGAAGTCGTAGACATGCAACCGGTCGATGATCCAGCCGCCGTTGCCGCCGTCGGAGAAGAACACCCAGTGCGCCATGGGCGCATAGACCACCGTGGTCCAGATAACCATGAAGACGCACCAGGTGCTGAACTTCGCCCGGTCCACGATCGACCCGGACACCAGCGCGCAGGTCACCAACGCGAACATGAGTTGGAACATCGCGAACACCGGGGTCGGGACTGTGCCGTAGACCTCGTCCATGGTGTTCTTCAGGCCGACCTGGTCGAATCCGCCGATCAATCCGTGGCCGTGGTCCTTGCCGAACGCCAGGCTGTAACCCCAGCCCACCCACACCAGGGTGACGATGCCGAGCGTCACGAACGTCATCATCATGGTGTTGAGCACGCTGCGCGCGCGGACCATGCCCCCGTAGAAGATCGCCAGTCCGGGGACCATCAACATCACGAGCGTGGTGGCAGCCAACAACCAGGCAGTGTCGGCGGCATTGATCGCAGGCATGGGCCGACGGCTCCTCGGTAGTGACGGCTCGACAGATCCGCGCCGACCGTATCGCCACTCCGACCCAATGTTTCGAGAGGATCACCGATTCCGCACAGGGGATTAAAGCCAACGGCTCGCCCGGCACCTGCCGGGCGAGCCGTTGCTGCACTGCGTCTTACAGGGCGTCGACGTCGCGCTCGCCGGTGCGCACCCGCACCGCCGTCTCGACCGGGATCACCCAGGCCTTGCCGTCGCCGATCTTGCCGGTCTGCGCGGCCTTGACCATGACGTCGAGCACGTCGTTCGCGTCCGGGTCGTCGACCAGCACCTCCAGGCGCACCTTGGGCACCAGGTCCACGGTGTACTCCGCGCCCCGGTAGACCTCGGTGTGCCCGCGCTGCCGGCCGTAGCCACTGGCCTCGCTGACCGTCATGCCGTGCACCCCGAAGGTCTCCAGGGCGGTACGCACATCGTCCAGCTTGAACGGCTTGATCACCGCGACGATGAGCTTCACAGGTCCACCCTCGATCCCGTTGCCGAGTTCGCCGGCGGCCCCGGCGGCGGGGGTGGTGGAGGCGGACCACCGGCGTAAGCAGGCACTGGGGAGTGCGTACCGATGGTGTGGCGGGCCTGCGGCGCGCCGATGTTGGTGAGCTCGTAGGCGCTCTCCGCGTGGTGAGAGACGTCGATGCCCTGCAGCTCTTCCTCTTCCGAGATCCGGAAGCCCATCACCAGATGCAGGATGTAGCCGATGATCAGCGTGGCGAAGAACGAGTAGCCCATCACCGCGAACGCACCGATCACCTGCCGGCGCTCCTGGTCCCAGCCGCCGCCGTAGAACAGGCCGTTGACGGCGGCCGGCGCCTTGTCGGTGGCCAGGAACCCGATCAGCAGGGTGCCGGTCAGACCGCCGAACATGTGCACGCCGACCACGTCGAGCGAGTCGTCCAGGCCGAGCTTGAACTTCAGGCCGATGGCCAGCGAGCACACCGCACCGGTGATCGCACCCACCGCGATGGCGCCCATCGGGTTCACCGAGGAACACGACGGGGTGATGCCGACCAGACCGGCGACGGCACCGGAGGCGGCACCCAACGTGGTGAAGTGACCGTCGCGCAGCCGTTCCACGATCAGCCAGCCGACCATCGCAGCGGCGGTGGCCGTCTGGGTGTTCACGAACACCACGCTGGCCGGGGTGCCGGCGGCCAGCGCCGAACCCGCGTTGAACCCGAACCAGCCGAACCACAGCATGGCCATGCCCAGGAAGACGAAGGGCACGTTGTGCGGGCGCATCGGGTCACGCCGCCAGCCCTTGCGCCGGCCGAGCACGATTGCCAGCGCTAATCCCGCGGCACCGGAGTTGATGTGCACCGCTGTTCCACCGGCGAAGTCGATGGCTTTCAATCGGTCGGCGATCCAGCCGCCGTTACCGCCGTCGAAGAAGAACACCCAGTGCGCGACCGGGAAGTAGACGACCGTGGCCCAGATGGCCACGAACACGCACCAGGTACTGAACTTCGCCCGGTCCGCGATGGCTCCGGAGATCAGCGCGCAGGTGATGATCGCGAACATCAACTGGAAGGCCGCGAACGCCAGCGTCGGGTAGTAGTGCGTGACCGACAGGGCAGCGCCCGACGCGTCGACCGCGCCCTTCGGCGTGCTACCGGAGAAGTCCACCTGGGGCACGGCGACCGAGATGACCGATGAGGGTTGCATCTCGTCGATCAACCCGGCGGCGTTCCGGCTACCGAGCAGACCGTGTCCGACGTCGGTGGTGAAGGACAGGCTGTAGCCGTACAGCACCCACAGGATCGAGACGATCGCCATGGCGGCGGCCGACATCATGATCATGTTGAGCACGCTCTTCACGCGGACCATGCCGCCGTAGAAGAACGCCAAGCCAGGTGTCATGAAGAGCACCAAGGCGCTGCTTGCGAGGATCCAGGCGGTATCGCCCGTATCAATGGTGGTGGGCATCCGGCAGTGCTCCTTCCTGCCCGCGGCAGGGATTGCGGTTCACATCCTGGCCTGAGGGTGCCGATGATCCGTTTCACCGAACGGCGACGAATGTTTCGCTTGAATCACCGATGGCGCACGGGTGTTACATCTGTGTGAACCGAGGCTTTCGACCCGCGCGACTGAGCACAGATCCGGAGAAACCGTGACATCCCGGCCCGAAAATAGCGATACCCAACGTGACTAAATGACTACATTCCGACAGAATTTGGACAGCCGGAAATAGATGTATTGCTCACATTGACGGCGTACCGCTGTGCGGAATTGCGCTACCGCAACGATGAGCCTCAGTCGGCCAGCAGGGCGTCGACGAACGCCTCGGGCTCGAATGGCGCCAGGTCGTCCGGGCCCTCGCCGAGGCCGACCAGCTTGACCGGCACGCCGAGTTCGCGCTGCACGGCGATCACCATGCCGCCCTTCGCGGTGCCGTCCAACTTGCTCAGCACCACGCCGGTGACCTCGACGACCTCGGCGAACACTCGCGCCTGAGTGAGGCCGTTCTGGCCGGTGGTGGCGTCCAGCACGAGCAACACCTCGTGCACCGGGCTCTGCTTTTCGATGACCCGCTTCACCTTGCCGAGCTCGTCCATCAGCCCGGCCTTGGTGTGCAGTCGACCGGCGGTATCGATGATCACCGCGTCCACGTCCTCGCCGGCGGCCTGCTTGACCGCGTCGAAGGCGACGCTGGCCGGATCCCCACCCTCCGGGCCGCGCACCGTGCGGGCTCCCACCCGGTCACCCCAGGTTTGCAGTTGGTCGCCGGCGGCGGCCCGGAAGGTGTCCGCCGCACCGAGCACCACGGTGCGCCCGTCGGCGACCAGCACCCGGGCCAACTTGCCGGTGGTGGTGGTCTTACCGGTGCCGTTGACCCCGACCACCAGGGTCACCGAGGGACGCTGTCCGTCGGCTCGGACCGCGTGCAACGACCGGTCCATATCCATGTCGATGAGCGCGAGCAGTTCGCTGCGCAGCAATTCCCGGGCGGCCTGCGGGGACCGGACCCCGTCCACCCGGACCGCCGTGCGCAGTCGCGCCATCAGCTCACCGGTCGGGCCGACGCCGATGTCCGCGGACAACAACGTCTCCTCGATCTCCTCCCAGGTGTCCTCGTCGAGCACGTCGCGGGAGAGCAGGGTGAGCAGGCCACGACCGAGCGTGGATTGCGAGCGGGCCAGCCGGGAGCGCAGTCGGATCAGTCGACCGGCGGTCGGTTCGGGGACCTCCAGCGCAGGTGCTTCGAGCAGCGACTCGACGGCCTCCAGCGTGGTGGCGATCTCGTCGAGGTCTTCCGGCGGCGCCTTCGGCGCTGGGGTGGGTTTGGCCTTCGGCGGAGCCGCCCTGGTCTCGGTCTCGGTCTCGATCTCGGTCTGGTCGGACGGCCGGCCGCGTAGTCCCGCCCCCACCAGGCCGGCCACGACCGCGCAGGCCAGCATCACGACGATGATCGTGATGATCAGGTATTCCACGCCGACCCCGCGATTAAGTGAGTGCTCAGACCCGCGACAGACACGGGTTACCCGGCGGGTAACCGCTCCAGCATGGCCCGTAGTCCGACCACACCGTCGTACAGGTGCCCTTTCATACCGATGCGCTCGGCGCCCGCGACGTGCTCGGAGCGTGCCCCGACGTATAAACAGCGTTCCGGGCGGACCTCGAGAATTTCCGCAGCCCGCAGGAAGATACCGGCGTCCGGCTTCGCCACACCTTCGTGGGCGGAGTCGACGATGGTGTCGACCTTCTCCGCCACCTCCAGTTCCACCAGGTCGAAACGCAGGCGGTCGGTGGCGTTGGCAATGAGCCCAACCACCACACCCTCGGCCCGCAGCCCGGTGATGACCTCCAGGACGTCGGGGTCGATGTGCCCGTGCCGGGCGCTCCAGTCCACCACGCAGTCGATGGCCTTGCTGATGTCGCCGCAGATGGGCACCATCGCGGCGGCCACCGAGGCACGCCAGTCCTGGTCGGTGATCCGGCCGAGCAGCGCCGGGCCGAACCGGTCGGGGTCATAGGCGACGGCGGCGATGGTGCCCGGCGCCAGGTCGTAGGCCCGCTCGATGGCCTCGACGTGCGAGGGGTCCCACACCCGCAGCACGCCATCCACATCGAACAAGAAGGCGGTGATGTCCTTGGGCGCGCTCACCTCGCCATCATCCCGGGCGAGCACGTGCCGGTCTCAGACCGGTTGGTCCTCGCGCAGTCGTTGGCTGATCACCGTGGTTACCCCGTCGCCGCGCATGGAGACGCCGTACAGCGCGTCGGCGACCTCCATCGTGCGCTTCTGATGGGTGATCACAATCAGCTGGCTGGAGTCGCGCAACTCCTCCATGATCGTGATCAGTCGGCCCAGGTTGGTGTCGTCCAGGGCCGCCTCGACCTCGTCGAG
This sequence comes from Sporichthyaceae bacterium, assembly GCA_035644015.1. Lineage (GTDB taxonomy): Bacteria > Actinomycetota > Actinomycetes > Sporichthyales > Sporichthyaceae > DASQPJ01. The sequence continues at coordinate 12,249 of DASQPJ010000163.1, read as the reverse complement.
CACGTAGAACGGACTGGGCCGGGCCCGGAAGATGGCCACCAGCAGCGCAACCGCGACCAGGGAGCGTTCACCGCCGGACAGCAGCGAGAGCCGTTTGACCTTCTTGCCGGGCGGGCGGGCCTCCACGTCGATGCCGGTGGTCAGCATGTCGTCGGGATCGGTGAGTAGCAACCGGCCCTCGCCGCCGGGGAACAGCCGGGAGAACACGCCCTCGAACTCGCGCTGCACGTCGAGCCAGGCTGCGGTGAAGACCTCCTGGACCCGGGCGTCCACCTCGGCGATGACGGTGAGCAGGTCCCGGCGGCTGTTCTTGAGGTCCTCCAGTTGTGCGGTGAGGAACGCGCTGCGTTCCTCCAGCGCGGCGAACTCCTCCAGCGCCAGCGGGTTCACCTTGCCGAGCAGTGCCAGCGCCCGCTCCGCGGCGCGCAGTCGCTTCTCCTGGTCCGCGCGCACAAACGGGACCAGCCTGTCCGGCTCCTCGGCCAGGGTGACCATGCCGCCCTCGGCGTCGGTGATCTCGGCGAGCACCGGCACCAGTTGGTCGGGGCCGTACTCGGTGATCAGCACATCGGGGGCGATGCCCAGCTCGTCCACCGCGCGCTGCTCGAGGGCCTCGATGCGCAGGCGGTGCTCAGCGCGGGCCACCTCATCGCGGTGGACGGAATCAGTGAGCCGGTCCAGTTCGGTGTCCAGCTCGCGCTCGGCACCGCGCAGTTCGGCGAGCTCCGCCTCCAGTCGACGTCGGGACTCCTCAGCAACGGACCGCTCGGTGGCCGCGGTGGCCAGCGAGACCTCCAGCAGGCCGAGGGTGTGGGTGACCGCGATAGCGACGGCGGCGGCCAGCCGGCCGGCACGTTCACGTTCCACCAGTCGGGCCGCCGCGCGTTCCCGGGCGGCCCGCTCGGCGGCCGCGGCACGTAGCAGGGCGTCCGCGCGGCCGGCCAGACCGGCGACGCGCTCCTCGCCGGTGCGCACCGCGAGGCGCGCCTCCAGCTCGGCGGCACGCGCGGCGGTGCAGGCCGCGGCCAGGTGGTCGCGTGCCTCGGTACCGACGTCGGTCTCGACGGGATCGCGCTCGGCCTGTTCGAGACGTTCCTCGAGTTCGGCCAGGCCGCCCAGGTCGGCGTCGCGGGCCTGCTCGGCGGCGGTCACCCCGGCGGCCAGGCGTTCGGTCTCCGCCCGGGCGCCACGGGCGGCGGCGCCGAGCCGACCCAGTTGCTCGGCCAGCGCGGCCAGCCGCGCGTCGGACTCGTTGAGCCGCGCAAGCGCCCCGACGGCCGCGCTCGCCGCCTCGGCGCGGGCCACCGTGGCCCCGGCCAGGTCGGCCTGCAGCGTCGCGGTGAGCTGCTCGGCGTCGGCCAGCCGGGCTGCGGTCTCGTCGGCGGCGGACTGGATGGCCAGCAGGCTGGGCGCACCGGCCGAGCCACCCGCGGCGCGGTGCGCGGTCAGCACGTCGCCGTCCGGGGTGACGGTGTGTGCCCAGGGGTGGGCCGCGACCAGCTCGGCGGCGGCGGCCAGATCGGCGACCAGCAGCCAGTCGGCGAGCAGCGCCTGCACGGTGGCCTGCAACGAGGCCGGCGCACTGATCAGGTCGAGCAACCGGGTGCACCCGGCGGGTGGGGTGCGGTCGGTACCGGGCGCGGTCGGGGCGTTCGTGACCACCAGGTGCGCCTGCCCGGCGTCGGTGCTCTTCAAATGGGCCAGGGTGGCCACCGCCGACTGAACCGAGGCAACGGCGACCGCGTCGGAGGCGCCCGCCAAGGCCGCGGACACCGCGGTCTCGTGGCCGGGTCGCACGGTGAGCATGCGGGCCACCGAGCCGACCACGCCGTGCTCGTCGGGGGCGTCCAGGAGCACGGCGGCGCCGTCGCGGCGGGCCAGGCTCAACTCCAGGGTCTCCTTGCGGGCGCGCAACGCACTGCGCTCGCGCTCGGCCTCGCGCTCCCGCTCGCGCAGCCCGGTCAGCGTCTCCTCGGCCTCGACCAGCACCGCGGCGGCGGCCTCGTGCGCCTCATCGAGGTCGACCTCACCCTCGTTGAGCCCGGCGGCCTGCGACTCCAACGCGGCGAACTCCGCCTCGGCCCGCTCGGCGCGGTTCGCGGCCTCGGCCAGGGCGGTGGTCAATCGGCCGATCTCGGCCTCGGCCGCCGCGGCCCGGGCCCGCAGGCTGGCCACCTTGCCCTGTAGACGGGCCAGGCCCTCGCGCCGGTCCGCCGCGGCACGCAGGCCGCTGGCCACGCGGCGCTCCTCGGCGGCGAGTTCCTCCTCGACCGCGCGCCGGGCGGTGACCGCCTCGGTGAGCACCAGGCGGGAGGCCTCCACGCCATCGGCGAGGTCGGACTCCTGAGCGCGGATCTCCTCGGCGTCGCGCTGCATTTGCTCGGGGTCGCGGCCGGGCCGGTTGTCGTCGGGGTCGGCGGCGAGCAGGCGGACCCGTTCGCCCGCCAGCTTCCCGGTGCCGGTGAGGCGCTCGCGCAGGGCGGAGAGCCGGTACCAGGTCTCCTGGGCCGCGGCGAGCGTCGGCGCCGCCTCGCCCAGACGAGCGCCAAGTTCGGTCTCCCGGGCCCGCAGATCCGCGAGTTTGGCCTCCACCTCGGCCTGCCGCTCGCGCAACGCCGCCTCGTCGGCGATCTCGGCGTCCAACGAAGCGCGCAGGCCGAGCAGGTCATCGGCGAGCAACCGCAGCCGGGCATCCCGCAGATCCGCCTGCACAATCGCCGCGCGACGGGCCACCTCGGCCTGCTTACCGAGCGGCTTCAGCTGCCGGCGCAGCTCGGTGACCAGGTCCGACACCCGGGTCAGATTCGCGTGCATCGCCTCGAGCTTGCGCAGCGCCTTCTCTTTGCGCTTGCGGTGCTTGAGGACGCCTGCCGCCTCCTCGATGAACCCCCGCCGGTCCTCCGGGCTCGCGGAGAGGACCGCATCGAGCTGCCCCTGCCCCACGATCACGTGCATCTCGCGCCCGATGCCCGAGTCCGACAGCAACTCCTGGATATCCAGCAGCCGACAGGAATCCCCGTTGATGGCGTACTCGGATCCACCGTTGCGGAACATCGTCCGGGTGATCGTCACCTCGGCGTAGTCGATCGGCAGCGCCCCATCGCTGTTGTCGATCGTCAGCGCCACCTCGGCCCGCCCCAACGGCGGCCGCCCGGACGTGCCGGCGAAGATGACGTCCTCCATCTTGCCGCCGCGAAGAGACTTCGCCCCCTGCTCCCCCATCACCCACGCCAGGGCGTCCACCACGTTGGACTTCCCCGACCCATTGGGCCCGACGACACAGGTGATCCCCGGCTCAAACCGCAACGTCGTCGCCGACGCAAACGACTTGAAACCCCGCAGGGTAAGGGTCTTCAGATGCACGGCCGGCGTTCCCCCAGTCGATTCGGACCGACCTTAGCCGCCCATCCCCAGCCACGCCGAATGCCTCGCAGCGCCGCAACCAATGAGGCTCAAGTGACGGTTTCGGGTGGTCCTACGTCTGCCCCACGCGACTGTCAGGTCGGCCTGGAGGAAGGGGTGGGCCGCGGACGGAGGTTCGGTGCGGGTGTGGGGATTGGGTGAGGTGGCGGATCGGGCACTACGTCTGCCCCACGCGACTGTCAGAGCGGCCTGGAGGAAGGGGTGGGTCCCGGAGGGAGGTTCGGTGCGGGTGGAGTGGCCGGCCGCCTCCCCACGGCTGCAGATGCAGATTGCAACCTCAGTGACACCAGAGGCGCCGTCATCGCCCCACTGGCCACAACTTGCATCCCGGACCGCACGTATGGGCGCAGCGAGCCTGCGCGACCGCACCTAGGGGGGCGCCGCGAGCGAAGCGAGTTGGCGCGCGAGCGAAGCGAGCGTTCGCGACGCGGAGCGTCGCAATGTGGATGCGAGGCGATGTGGTGTGCGCGTTCTGCACACACAGAAACCCCGAGACGAGCGCTGGGGTGCTCGCGCCCGCCTGCGAGCACCCCAGCGCGTCTTGGGGACGGTCAGGCCCGCCGACCGACCGCCCTGACGGTGTCGTCTCCCGGAGGAGGGACACCGGGCGAGGGTTCGCCGCAGTTCCGATCCGCTCGCGCGCCCGCCAGCGCGATGAACGGGGTAGAACCAGGGATCAAGATCCCCTTTGCGGAGAAGCGCCGATCTGACGATCAACTCCCTCTGCCGACCTCAACGAGCAAGTTGGATCGAGGTCACGCGTCAGTTACGAGGACGCCAGTCAAGGATGCACGCGGTTTCCGGGATGCGGCCCGCGCCACGCCGCCCGCGGGCCCGGGCCCGCCCGGAGCGCACCGGCATGACCGATTTGTCCGATTACCGATGCCACGAATCGGGCACCCGACAGTTCCATCGACCTGACACACGAAAAGGGACGCCGTGAACGGCGTCCCTTTTATGTGCTGAACGATGGCGCTCAGGTCAACGCGGGCTCATGCAGCTCCACGGTGAGCAGCTCGTCGCGGTGCAATGCCGCGCAGAGCGAATCGTTCTCGGCCCGAACTCGCATGAGTTCGGATTCGAGTTCGGCAATACGTCGATGCATGCGTCGCATCTCCGCGAGCATGCGGGGGTCCGGACCACCTACGTGTCCGAGAATTGCTTTTGCCATCTAGAGGGTCCTCCACGCTGAGAGACCAGCTGGTAGCCGACGTGTCTGCCTCCGGCTCCGAGACGCGGTGATGCCCGGAGCTGGGAGCGCGGGTTAGGTCTAGGGTCGCATCAGAACGCGATGCGGTCAAGCCTGAGAGACGCACAGCGGCGCTTGCCCGGGCAGGTCCGGACAAGGCGGGCACGGACCTGAGAGCCACTCAGCTGGATCATGGCTGAGTGCTTTGGCGCACGCAAGTGCATTGCGCGTAAGGGTGAGCCCCTATCGATATCGATCCGATCACAGCGGAAGAACCGCGCGACTCGGACGACGTTGGCAATGGGGGCAGAAATACGACGAACGATTCATGAATGGTTCGCGACGAATGGGTGTGCCGCATCGGCCGCACGGTTTGTCCTCCCGGCCATAGGCCTGCAGCGACCGATCGAAGTACCCACTGGCTCCGTTGACGTTCACGTAGAGGCTGTCGAACGAGGTGCCACCGGCCGCCAACGCGGCGGTCATCACGTCAATCGCCGCGGCCAGCACCTCCCGCGCCCGGGCCGGCGCCAACTTCTCGGTGGGCCGGGCGTAGTGCAACCGGGCTACCCACAGCGCCTCGTCGGCGTAGATGTTGCCGATCCCGCTGATCAGGCTCTGATCGAGCAGTGCCCGCTTGAGTTCGGTGTGCTTGCGCCGCAAGGCGGTCACGAAGCGCGCCGGTTCGAACCGCGGGTCGAGTGGATCGCGGGCGATGTGCGCGATCGACACCGGCACCACGTCCCCGTCGACCTCGACCATCGGCTCCACGGACAGCCCGCCGAAGGTGCGCTGGTCGACGAACCGCAGCTCGGGTCCGGAATCGGCGAACTGCAACCGAACCCGCAAGTGCTTCTCCGCCGGCGCGGTCGAGGGCTGCACCAGCAACTGTCCACTCATGCCGAGGTGGGCGAGTACCGCCTCACCCGAGTCCAGCGGCAGCCAGAGGTACTTGCCGCGCCGCTGGGCGCTAAGGATGCGCCGGCCGATGAGACGCGACGTGAAGTCCCCGGCGCCGGGCACGTGCCGGCGCACCGCCCGCGGATGATCGACGCTGACCGCGGCCACTTCTCGGTCGAGGACGAAGCGGGCCAGCCCGGCCCGCACGGTCTCCACCTCGGGCAGTTCGGGCACGGCGCGGGCGAATCGGTCGGGAGCCGGCGGTCAGGACTCGCGCGCGGTCAGTTCCGCGGCGTGCTTGTTGCGTAGCGAGGTCCAGGCGGCCTCGGCGGCCTGCTGCTCCGCCTCCTTCTTGCTGCGCCCACTGCCCATGCCGTAGTCGGCGCCGCCGACCCGGGCGGTGGCCCTGAACATTTTCTCGTGGTCCGGGCCGCTCTCGGTGACCGCGTACTCCGGCACACCAATGCCCACCGTTGCGGTGAGCTCCTGCAGGCTGGTCTTCCAGTCCAGGCCGGCGCCGAGCCCGGCGGACGCCTCGATCAGCGGGTCGAACAAGCGGTGCACCAGCGCGGAGGCCTCGGCCAATCCACGGTCCAGGTACACCGCACCGATCAGCGCCTCGAGGGTGTCGGCCAGGATCGAGGACTTGTCCCGCCCGCCGGTGCCCTCCTCACCCCGGCCCAGGCGCAGGAAGTCGCCCAGCGCCAGACCACGGCTGACCTCGGCCAGCGCGCGCATGTTGACCACCGCGGCGCGCAGCTTGGCCAGCTGACCCTCGGGCAGGTCGGGGTGGCGGTGGAACAGCGTGTCGGTGACGACCAGGCCGAGCACGGAGTCACCGAGGAACTCCAACCGCTCGTTGGTGGGCAGGCCACCGTTCTCGTAGGCGAACGAACGGTGGGTCAGCGCGCGCGCCAGCATGGGCGCAGACATGCTGACGCCCAACCGCTTCTCGAGATCCGCGAAGGCGATCTCGTCAGCCGGCGAGCCGGTCATCGGCTCAGGTTCCGAGCACCTGGCGACGGTTGTACGTGCCACAGGTCGGGCAGACGGTGTGCGGCAGCTTCTTCTCGCGGCAGCGCTCGCAGTTGGCCAGCGTCAGCGGCGCAGCCTTCCAGTTCGCACGCCGGCTGCGGGTGTTGCTGCGCGACATCTTGCGCTTGGGGACGGCCACCGTCACTCACTCCTGTTCATCGTTCACCACAAGTCCCTGCAACGCGGCCCAGCGTGGGTCGCTCTGCCGGTGTTCATGCCCGGGGTCGTCCGCCAGCCGCGCGCCACATTCGACGCACAAACCGGGGCAGTCGTCCTCGCACACCGGCGACAGCGGCAGCAGCAACACCACCGCGTCACGCAACGTCGGCTCCAGGTCGATCAGATCGTCCTGCAACCAGCGGGTCTCATCGTCGCCGTCACGTCCGGGGAACACGAACAGCTCCGTGACGTCCGCGACGACCTCGTCGTCGACAGGCTCCAGGCAGCGCACGCACTCCCCGGCCAACGGTGCCTGTGCCGTTCCCGACACGAGCACGCCGTCCATGACCGCCTCGAGCCGAAGGTCCAGCGCGATGGTGGCCCCTTCGGGCACTCCGATGACCGGCAGACCCAGATCCGCCGGTGCCGGAACAGACCGGGAAACCCTGAGCATCGACCCGGGACGGCGGCCGAGTCGGCGGACGTCCAGCACCAGGGGTGCGTCAGGGTCGAGTCGCTGAGTTTTCTGTATCTCTTCGGGCATGGCGCATCAGTAGTCGGTCGGACCAGGCGGAAGGCTACCGGAGATCATCGAGTGGACCCAATCCGTCCTGTTCCTGAGCGTCGCCGCCCGCCTCCGCCACCCGCAGATGGTCCCCGAGATCCTCCATGTGGTGGCGGCCGTGCATGTTCTCCCGGCCCCGGCGCACGCCGTCCAGCATCTGCTCCAGCGTGGCCACCAGATCGCCCAACTGCCGCGCGGCCTCGGCGGCCGAGGTCGCGGGATCGTCCCCGGCGTGGCGGGCCAGGGACAGCGTGCGTTCCAGGATCACCTCGACGTGGGCGAGCTTGGCGTCCGCGTCGGCGTCGGCCTGCTCCCGCGTCTCGGCGAGTTCGGCCTCGGTGGCCGTGCGCAGCGCGGTGGCCCAGGCAGCGGCCTCGGCGCCCACGCTGGTCATGGACAAGCGCGCCTCGGCCTCCTCAGCGGCCCGGCCGAGCACCTGCTCGGCCTGACCGTGAGCGTCGGCGAGCACGGCGTCGCGCTCGGCCAGCAGTTCGTCGGCGCGGGCCAGTCGGTCGGGCAGCGCGGCCTTGATCGCGTCGATGCGCTCCACCGTGGCCGCGCGGTTGACCAGGCACGACGCGGACATCGGCATGGCCCGGGCGCTGCTCACCTGCTCGCGCAGTTCGGCGAGCAGGTCGGCCACATCCGGCGCGGCGGATTCGGCGCCGGTCAGGACGACTCCGTGCCGGACAGCCGGGCCACCAAACGCTCCAGGACCAGGTCCGGGACCAGGCCCACGATCTCCGCGCTGTGCACGGCGACCTCTTTGACCAGGCTGGAGGACAGGAAGCTGTAGAGCGGGTTCGTCGGCACAAACAACGTCTCGACCCCGGTGAGCGCGTGGTTCATCTGCGCCATCTGCAGTTCGTAATCGAAGTCGCCGATCACCCGCAGGCCCTTGATGATCGCCGGGATGTCGTTGGCCGCGCAGTAATCGACGAGCAGGCCCTCGAAGGAGTCCACCCGCACGTTTTTGTAGTCCGTGAGGGACTCCCGGAGCATCTCGATGCGCTCCTCCAGGGTGAACAGGCCGTGCTTGTTGCGGTTGACCAGCACGGCGACGATCACCTCGTCGGCCAGCTTGGCGGCACGCGAAATCACGTCGAGGTGACCGTTGGTGACCGGATCGAACGAGCCGGGGCACACGCAGCTACGCACGGCGTCAGTGTGGCGTGTCGTCAGACGGGGTGCACGTCGGGGTCGGCTCCGGCGTGGCGGCCGTACCAAAGTGTCGCCTCGCCATACCGGCGGTGCTGCACGGCGTGGAACCCGTCGGGCCATACCCAGGCCGGATCACGGCCGGCCCGCTCCACCACCACGATCGCGTCGGGGGCCAGCCAACCGTGACCGGCGCTCAGCAAGAGCACGTCAGCCAGGTCTGCCGCGGGGAGCGCGTAGGGCGGGTCGGCGAACAGCACATCGAAGCCCGCGTCGGTGCCGCGGCCGAGCACGGTGGCGACCTTGCCGGCCAGCACGGTGCACTCCCCCAGGTCGAGCGCGGCGACGTTGTCCCGCAGCACCCGCAGCGCGCGGGGATCGTGCTCGATCAGCGTGACCCGGTGCGCGCCGCGGGAGCGGGCCTCCAGGCCGACGGCGCCGCTGCCCGCGTACAGGTCGAGGAAGGCCCCCAGCCCACCCGTGGTGAGCGCGGCCAGCGTGGAGAACAGCGCTTCTCGGGCGCGGTCGGCGGTGGGCCGGGTGTCCCGGCCGTCCGGGGCGTGCAGCCGACGGCCGCCCGCTGTGCCGCCGACGATGCGGATCAACGGGTCACCCGGTGCTCATTGCGGAGCTCACAAGCTCGCTCACGACTTTTCGAGGTAGTCGGCCCGCTGCGCGTCCAGCAGGTCCGCCAACGCGCCCGCCAACGCCGGGTGCTTGCGCAGTTGCGGGTCGGCATCGACGACCGCGCTCGCCTCTATGCGTGCCTCGGCAATCAGGTCGGCGTCGCGGATCACCGACAGGACCCGCAGGCTGGATCGACGCCCGGACTGGGATGCCCCGAGCACGTCGCCCTCACGGCGGGCCAACAGGTCCAGTCGGGACAGCTCGAAGCCGTCGGAGGTGGCGGCCACCGCGTCGAGTCGTTCGCGCGCCGGGCCGCCGGCCTGGGCGCCGGTGACCAGCAGACACAGCCCCGCGGCCTTGCCCCGGCCCACCCGGCCACGCAGCTGGTGCAGTTGCGACATGCCGAACCGGTCAGCGTCGAGCACTGCCATCACGGTGGCGTTGGGCACGTCAACGCCGACCTCGATCACGGTGGTGGCGACCAGCACGTCCAGGTCGCCGGCAGCGAAGGCGCCCATCACCGCGTCCTTGCGCTCCGGTGCCATCCGTCCATGCAGAACGTCCACTCGCAGGCCGTGCAGTGGTCCCTCGGCCAGCTGCGGGGCGACGTCCAGCACGCCCGCCGCGGGCCGTTTCTCCTGCTCGCCCTCCAGCGCCTCGGGGGTCATGTCCTCCTCGGCGTCCTCGCCGCCGATCCGCGGGCAGACCACGTAGGCCTGGTGGCCGGCCGCGACCTCCTCGCGGATCCGTTCCCAGGCCCGCTCCAGGTAGCGCGGCACATCGACGGGCACGACGTGCGTCGCGATCGGCGCCCGACCGGCGGGCAGTTCGGTGAGCGTGGAGACATCCAGGTCACCGAACACCGTCATCGCCACGGTGCGCGGGATGGGCGTCGCGGTCATCACCAACAGGTGTGGCGGAGTGGCGCCCTTGGCCCGCAGCGAATCGCGCTGCTCGACCCCGAAGCGGTGCTGCTCATCCACGACGACCAGGCCCAGGTCGAAGAAGTCGACCTTGTCCTGCAGCAGCGCATGGGTACCCACCACGATCCCGGCCTCGCCGCCGGCCGCCTCCAGCAGTGCGGTACGGCGAGCGGCGGTGCTCAGCGACCCGGTGAGCAGCGCGATCCGGGTGCCGCGTTCGTCGCCGCCCAGCGTGCCGGCCTGCGCCAGCGGGCCGAGCATGGCGCTCAACGAGCGGTGGTGTTGCTGCGCGAGGACCTCGGTGGGCGCGAGCAGTGCGGCCTGCCCGCCCGCGTCGACCACGGCGAGCATGGCGCGCAGGGCGACCACGGTCTTGCCCGAGCCGACCTCGCCCTGCAGGAGGCGGTTCATCGGGTGGGTGCGGGCCAATTCGGCCGCGATCGTCTCGCCCACCTCCTGCTGACCGGCCGTCAGCTCGAAGGGCAGCCGGGCGTCGAAGGCGGTCAGGAGTCCATCCACCGCGGGCACTCGGGCGGTGGCCGCCAGGGCGCGGTTGGCGGCGCGGCGTTGCGCCAGTGCGGCCTGCAGGACGAACGCCTCTTCCCAGCGCAGGCGCTTGCGGGCCCATTCGGCCTGCGCCCATTCCTTGGGCCGGTGCACGAGATACAGCGCTTCGCTCAACCCGCCCAACTTGTGCCGACGCAGCAGGTCCGCCGGCAGCGGCTCGGGCAGGGTCAGCGGGGCCGCCCAGGCCAGCGCCTTGCGGACGTGTTTGGCAATGTCCCAACTGCGCAGCGCATTGGTGGCCGGATAGATCGGGATCAGTTCCTCGGCCCAGTTGGGGGCGGTGTCGTCGGTCAAGCCCTCCTCTCCGTCGGCACCGAGCAGCAGGTATTGGGGCTGCGCCAGTTGATGTTCCTTCTTGTAGAGACCGACTGTGCCGGAGAAAAGTGCGCGTTTGCCCTTCTCCAGGCCGGGCGCCGCGTTCGTCGCCTTCTGATGGCCGAAGAAGACGAGGTTCAGGTGGTTCTTGCCGTCGGTGACCACGACCTCGGCAATCGTTCCCGCACGCGTCGACATGGGACGCGTCTTCGCCGAGATCACGTCGGCGAGCACGGTGACCTCGGTCCCCACCTCCAGGCTCGCCAACGGGGCGAGTTCACCGCGCTTTTCATACCGGCGTGGGTAATGCCGCAACAGATCGCCGGCGGTCTGCATGCCGAAGGCCTTGGCCAGCGCCTTGGCCGGCTTCTCACCGAGCACCAGATGCAGCGACTCCCCCAGCGGATGGTGCTCGGAGTTCATTCGACGCCGATCAGCAGCGGGTAGTCCGGCTGGCCCCCGTCGTAAGCGATGCACTCCACGTCCGGGCGGCGCCGGTGCAGGCCCTCGGCAATTCGGCTGACCGCGCCACTGGTGAGTCCCGGCCCGGAGATCAACGTGACCAGTTCGCCGCCGCCGCCGAGCAGTCGGTCCACCACCGCGGCGCCGACCACCTCCGGGTCGGTGCCGATCAGCACAACGTCCCCATCGATCAGCCCGAGGGTGTCCCCGGCCCGGCACACGCCCGCGCTGGTCATCGCGTCCGTGGGGGCGATGAGCACCGCACCGTGCCGGGTGGCACCGGCGGCGGAGGTCATCGCGACCACGTCGTCACCGAACCGGCGGCCGGGTTCGTGCACGGCGAGTGCGGCCAACGCCTGCACGGAGGCTTCGGTCGGCAGCACGGCGACCGTGATGCCCACGGCGCGGGCCTGGGTGGCGACCGCATCGCAGGCCGCGCGACTGGCCGCGTCGTTGGGCAGCAGCACGACCTCGCTCACCCGCGGCCGGCGCACGCTCTCCAGCAGGGCGGCGGTGGCGGGGACGGTCCCCGGTGGCACCTCCAGCACCCGGGCGCCCGCCTCGTCGAGCAACTTGGCCAGACCCGGCCCCGGCGCCAGCGCGACCACCACCCGCCCGCTGCCGACCCGCTCGGTGGGGTGCTCGCGCTCCACGATGTTGGTGATCCGAATGCGATGCGGGCGACCGGACTGCATGGCCATGTCCAATGCCGTGCCGCAGTCGTCGGTGTGCAGGTGGACGTTCCACAGACCGTCCCCGCCGACCACCACCAGGGAGTCCCCGGCGCCGGCCAGGTCCGCGCGCAGCCGTGCGGCGGCCCCGTCGTCGCCCTCGAACAGGAACATCAGCTCGTACGCCGTGTTGGTGCCTACCGAGCAGCGCTCCAGGGGCAGTTCGGGTACCGGCAGCCGGGTGCGCACCGGCGG
>DASQPJ010000162.1:0-16802 GCA_035644015.1 Sporichthyaceae bacterium | reverse complement strand
ATGGTCGACGACTTCGCCAAGCACCACTACGAGACCTCTGGCCGAGCGGTCGGCACCGCCAGCATCAACGGCCGCGAATACACCGTCGAGGCCCTCTGCCACCGCGACCACTCCTGGGGCCCGCGCCGCTGGGACATGCTGCTCTCCCACCGCTGGGTCTCAGGATCATTGGGCCCCGAACTGTCCTTCGGCTCCATGGCCTGGCACGCGATCGACGACAGCACCGTGAGCATCGGCTACATCGTGCGCGACGGCGAACTCATCCTCGCCGAGAGCGTGGACATCGTCACCTTCATGGAAACCGACGCCATGACCCACCGCGGCGGCATCCTCACCCTCAACCTCGCCGGCGGCGAACAACTCCGCGCCCACTGCACCGTCGTCAACGGCGTGGTCACCACCAACCACGGCGTCTACTGGGTCGACTCCCTCTGCGAAGTCACCCTCGACGACGGCCGCACCGGCTTCTGCGACTTCGAGATCAGCACCAACCCTCGCGCCGGCACCCGCGAGGTGAAAGTGGCCAAACGCGCCGCCATCAAGGACGGCTGGAGCTAAAACCTCGTAACGTCAGCGGAAACGTGCGCTATAGCGCTCGTTTTCGCTGACGTCCGCGGCCTTTGCATTCGCGTCCATTCTGCAAAGGCTGAAAAATGTCCCGCCTTGCCCTGGTTCGTCCCCCATCCCGGCGCCACTGTGAACGCATGGCCCTTCTCTGGGAAGACGCTGTTTCGGCGAACGCAGTCATCGCTGTGCAGCCGGCTGACCACTCCCGCCGAGTGCAGTCCCGCCCGTTCGGACCCCTGCCGCGCGCGGCGGTCGCGATCTACGGAGCCCTGCTGGCCGTGGCCGGCCTGACCCTGTGTATCCAGGCCGGCCCCGGCAACGTCTTCTGGGCGGCGGGCGCCAACGCTCTCCTGCTCGGTGTGGGGTGCTTAGTGCTCGCGGCCCGCGTCGGTCGTGTGCCACGAGGGACATCGAGCGACGCCGCGCCCGAGACAGCGGACACGAGGCTGGCGGCCGCCCGCGTCGTCACCGAGTTGGAGGACCTGCAACGGCAGGTCGCGGAGCTGACGGAGCAGTGCGCGACATTCGACGTCCAATGGACCGACGAGGACCCCCAGACCCACACGCCAACGTCCGACGAACCGAGCGCTATAGGCCACCTTCCGTCGGACGTTGGCGAAGTGGTGGGGGTTCAATCGGTGTCGCGCCAGCGTTCCGCGGAGCGATCGAGCAGGCGGCGTAGGTTGTCGCCGGACACCCAGTAGCTGACGGCCCATTAGGTGGTGGACGCCCGGTGGTTGGGCGCGGGTCTCCGGCGGTGCAAGCTACGTCGCTGCTTCCCTCCGGTCCGTGCATGGCTGGGCTTTGCGGTGGGTCGGTCGCTTTACGCTCCTCCGCCCGCACCGCCTGCGCCCCGCATGATTCGGGCCACCCGCCGTTGTGCGGGCGGGCCTGCGGCCGGGCCGGCTTCGTCGCTGCTTCCCTCCCCACCGTGCATGGCGAGCCACCGTCGTGGGTCGGTCGCCTGAGGCGACTTCAGCCCGCCCGACCTCCGGCCCTTGGCTTCGTGGGCTCTCACCGGCCCCCTGGGTAGTGGTGGATTGACTCGGATGCGTGCGACAACATGTCCGGGAGCGAGCCCCTACACAGGCGGAAGCGAGGCGAGCGAAAATGAGCGACGGGTCCAGGGTCGCCATGATCGGTGCCCTCTTCCACGACCACCCCTACCTAATGCCGATCCTCGACGAGCATCTCGACGACAACGAGGGCGAAGTTCTGACCCACCTCGTCCTCTCCGATGTGATCCGCTGGATGGCGACGGGACTCACGGTCGGTTGCTCCAGGGATCCGATACGCGATGGCACCACTGACGGGCAGAGTTGAAACCAGAGTTGCAATCCTGAGCTCGAAATCGCCTCACCCGTTTCAACCATGCCCACCAGTTGTGTGCCGGCGCGGCCTGCCACTCCGAGACCCGCAGGTGCCCCCGAACCCAAGGGCCGGAGGCCGGGCGGACTGAAGTCGCCTCAAGCGACCGACCCACCCACAAAGCCCAACCACGCACGGGCGTAAGGGAAGCAGCGACGAAGTCCGCACGGCCGCAGGCCCGCCCGCACAACGGCGGGAGGCCCGAATCATGCGGGACGCAGGCGATGCGGGCGGAGGAGCGTAAAGCGACCGACCCACGACGGTGCCCGACCACGCACCCACAAGAGGGAAGCAGCGACGTAGCCTGCATCGCCGGAGGCCCGCCCCAACCCCCGGCCGCAACGGCTATTCGGCCTCGCGCCAGCGTTCCGACGACGGGTCGAGCAAGATGCGCAGGTGCTCGTCCGAGGCCCAACACAGCGCCTCCAGGATGAGCGCGTCCACGTAGCCGACGCGGTCACTGCTCATGTCCTCGATGCGCAACCGCGGCCCGTTGCCGCTGCGATCGATGGACAGCTTCACACAGGCGAACTCGCTGTCGACCACGCCGAGCGGCTCCAGAGCGTCCATGTCAGAGCAGGATACTCAGCGTGTTCAGCGGGTGTTCCCGGTCGACCAAGGTGACCTTCTTGTACGACATCCGCACGTCGGAGTCCACCCGCCGCAACCGGTACTCATAGCGGCCGGCCCACATCGTGGTGCGGTCGTCGCGGGACTCCACCACCAGCGCCGTCGCGCCGATCACCGTGTCGCCCTCGTGATCGCCGAGCAGTTCCACGTTGCTGATCAGTCGGCACACGCTGGACTTCGGGTTCTGCGAGTGCCGCTTGCCGGACTTCAACTGGCGCACCCGAGTGCCGATGCGCGAACGGTTGTCGAACAGCACCGAGACGTTGTTGGCCGGGTCGGTCGCGGAGTCGCCGCCGGCCGGCACCCAGTAGATGGCGTCGTCGGTCCACAACTCTTCCCACGAGTCGTAGTCGTGGGTGTCCGCGAGCCGGGCCTCGCGGTAGAGGAAGGCCTCGGCCTCGGGCAGATCAATCGACATCAGCGATCCATCAGGGTCATGTAGTGGCGCCAGATCGCGCGCAGCGTGGTCTCGTCGGTGTTGTTGCTGACCGTGAAGCCCTCGGGGTCGACGTGCTCGCGTTTCAGCCCGCGGGCGATCAGCACCCACTCCGGGGTACGCGCGGCCACCCCGCGCTGGTTGCGCTCGTACATCTCCGAGTCGTCGGCGAGCAGGAAGCCCGCCGGGCCGACCGAGCCGATGGTCTGCTGCAGCACCCGACGGTTCAGGTCCGCCGCGTCCTTGAACTGCATGCAGGTGACGTGCTGCACGGTCTGGTCCACCGCCAGCGGCTGGATCTGGAACAGCTGGATCTCCGCGATGAACAGGTTCGGGAAGATCATCACGTGCGGCGAGCCGTCGATCATGATCTCCTCGGCGGCCTTGCCGTAGGAGTCACGCATGGCCGCCACGTAGTTGGGCACCTTCTCCGCGGTGGTGCCGAACCAGCCCATGGGCTCGGCGATGCGTCGGAACTCCGGACGCAGGTCGTTCTCCGTGTGCCCGTTGCCCAGGTCCCGGCACAGCGCGGTGGAGTTCTCGCTGTACAGGTTGCCGATGCCGCTGGTGGCGACGGAGAAGATCGAGGAGTGCACGAACTGCGGGTGGTAGCCGTCGGTCTCGTTCTCCAGCAGCATCTTCCAGTTCGCCTTGACCCGGTGCTTCAACCATCCGGCGGTCAGCGCCACCTCGCCGGCCGGGGAGATGCGCACCAGTCGGTCGAAGCACTCGGTGGCCGCGCCCAGATGGTCCTTCAGTGACGGTCCGTCAGCAGCGAAGGAGCCGAACACGAAGCCCTGGTAGCTCTCCACCCGGGCCACCCGGCCGAGCTTGATGCTGGCCTTGTCCAGCACTCCTTCGTAGCCCTGCTTGTAGGGGAAGCCGAGCAGGTCACCGTTGTTCGCGTAGGTCCAGCCGTGGTACTGGCAGCGGAAGGCCAGCGTGTTGCCCTTGGGCGCCTCGCACACCAGGTTGCCGCGGTGCGCGCAACGGTTCTGCAGCAGGTGAATGCTGCCGTCCTTGGCCCGGGTCATGATCACCGACTGCGGGCCAATGGACTTGACCACGTAGTCGTTGGGCTCGGGCACCTCGCTCTCGTGCCCGACGAACACCCAGGTGGCGTAGAAGATCCGCTCCATCTCCTCGGCGAAGATCGCCGGGTCGGTGTAGATCGATCCGTGCACCCGGTCCGGGCGGACGAGCTGTTGGTATCGCGAACCGACCGTGGTCATGCTGCACTCAATTCCTTGCCGACGACCGACACGAATGACACGCACGCGCCCGGCCGGCCGCCGAGGTTGTGGGTGAGCCCCAGGGTGGGGTTGTCCAACTGACGCTCGCCCGCCTCGCCGCGGAACTGCAGCCAGCACTCGAACAACATGCGCAACCCGCTGGCCCCGACCGGATGCCCGAACGATTTCAGGCCACCGTCGGGGTTCACCGGCAGCCGGCCGTCGAGGTCGAATGCTCCGTCCAGCACGTGCTTCCAGGCCTCGCCGCGCGGGGAGAACCCGAGGTCCTCCATCAGCACGATCTCGGTGGGGGTGAAGCAGTCGTGCACCTCGGCCAGGCTGATCTGGGTCGCCGGGTCGGTGATGCCGGCCTGCGCGTAGGCGTCCGCGGCGCTGGCCACCACCTCGGGGAAGGTCGTGTAGTCGTAGCCGGGGTCGATCGGGCCTGAGCCGGGGCCGGCGATCAGCGACAGGCCCTTCACGTACATCGGTCGGTCGGTGTAGCGGTGCGCGTCCTCGGCCCGCACGATGACCGCGGCGGCCGCGCCGTCGGACACCCCGGAGCAGTCGAAGATGCCGAGCCGCCCGGCCACCAATGGGGAGCCGGCGATCTTCTCCTTGGGCACCGCCTTGCGGAACTGCGCGCGCGGGTTGCGGGCCCCGTTGACGTGGTTCTTCCACGCCACATGGGTCATTGCCTCGCGCATGGCGGCCGGGTCCACGCCGTACTTCGCGCAGTAGGCCGGGTCGAGCAGGGAGAACGCGGCGGGTGCGGTGAGGGTGAGGTCGGCCGAGGTGCCGTCGGAGGCCACCGGCGGGCGGACCAGCCCGGAATACCCGGTGTCCTTGAGCTTCTCCACGCCGACGGCCATCGCCATGTCGTAGGCGCCGGAGGCAACCGCGTAACAGGCGTTGCGGAACGCCTCCGAGCCGGTGGCGCAGAAGTTCTCCACCCGGGTCACCGGCTTGTGGTCGATGGCCAGCGGTCGGGACAGGGTCAGCCCGGACATGCCCGAGGTCATGGTGCCCAGCCAGTAGGCGTCGATCTCGTCCGGCGTCAACGCGCCGCCGGCCAGGCACTCGGTGACGGCGTCCACCAACAGGTCGTCGGTGGAGCGGTCCCAGTGCTCGCCGAAGGTGGTGCAGCCCATGGCGACCACCGCGACGCGGTCCCGGATTCCCTTACTGGCCATCGGATACCTCCATCAGGCGCGCCTTCCAGAAGTAGTTGTGCACCCCGCCGGCGGTGTACATGCGGCGGAAGGTCAACCGGACCCGGCGGCCGATGGCGACCTCGTCCGGGCGGGCGTCGGCCAGCTCCAGCAGGCTGCGCCCACCGCCGTCGAAGTCGACCACCGCGTTGATCGTCGGCGGGGACGGCGAGAAGGCCAGCCGATCGACCGTGTAGGTGACCACCGTGCCGACCGCGTCGGCCAGCGAGGTCGCGGTCATCTGACCCACCGTCCGACACGACGCACACACCCGGGCGGGCGGCAGGTGCACGAAGCCGCACTTGTCGCAGCGGCTGCCCACGAAGGCGAACTTCCAATCGGTGTTACGCGCGGCCGGCGGACCGGCCGGACGCTCGGGCTCGGGGCGACGGGGACCTTCCCGGTCCAGCAGCCCCCGCCAGGTGAGGTAGGTGGCGTAGGGGATGGCGCGGCCGGCCTCGAGTTGCGCACGCACTCCGGCCCGCGTGCTGCCCACCCGTTCGGTGGTCCGCCACACGGTCACATCCGCCCCGTCCACCGCGCTGACGGTGAGCACGGTCTGACCCGGCGTTGCCCGGTCGAGCACATCGGCCAGGCGCAGGCCGAGATCGGCCGCGCCGGCATGCCCCAGCGGCAATACCTCCGCGGCTCCGTGCCGGGTGGCCGCGGCACTGACCGCGCGGGTGTGCGGGCCGGACACCACCACGTGATCGACGGCGCTCAGCCCCGCCTCGGCGAGTGCCGCAGCCACCGCCTCGTTGATCAGCGGGTCGTACATCTCGACGGCGAACCGTTCCTCCCAGGACCGGGCCGCGGGCTCCCCCGGCGCGCGCCAACGATCCAGGAACTCTCCGGACGTACTCGAGTGCGCGATCGGCACCGCGAGGGCTTCAGCAGCGGGCCCGAAGAGGAACGCCGCAGCGCCGTCGGCACCGTCCCGTTCGTCCGCGGAACCGGGCAGGCCGACCCGGACATCGCCGAGCACCGCCAGCCCGCCCGCGGCGCCGGCCGCGCGCAGGGCACCTGCGCCGGAGCGCGGCGAGCCCGCCATGTCGACGGCGAAGCCGAGCGCACCCTGGCCGAGCGCGGCGTGGATCGCGGTGGCATTGGTCTTCTCCGCGTAGGCGGGGTTGGTGGTGGCGAACCAGAGGGCCTCGGTGCGCCGCCCGGCCAGGGCACCGCGCGCGGCGGCGACGGCCATCGTGGTGCTGTCCTCGTCGTAGGAGGCCACCACGCGGGAACCCCGCGCCGACCCGGAGCCCAACGTCGCGGCCACGTCAGCCATCGCCAGTCGGTGCACCGGCAGGTACCCGCCGTAGCCCACGATGCCCAGCGTCATCGGACTCCTTTCCGTCGCGCGGAAGTCTATCGGACAGTGTGTCCGAACGCTATGTTTGGGTTGTGAACGTACGGAATCAACTGGCCTGTTTGTGGACCACGGTGGTGTGCCTCGGTCTGGCCGGGGCCGGCTTCTTCGTGGTCTCGGGCTACGTGCCGCCGCCGCACGCCAGCCTGTCCGCGCAGGAACTCGCCGACTTCTACGCCTCGCACCACGACCGCATCCGCATCGGGATGCTGATCACCCTGGTGGCCTGGCTGGGCTGGGCCACGCTGGTCGCGGTGATCACCGCGCAGATGTCGCGCATCGAGACCGGTACCAAGGTGCTGACCATCCTGCAGGCCATCTGCGGGACCCTGGGCTGGGTCATCCTCAACATCGCCTCCATGGTGCTGGAGGCAGCCGCCTACCGCCCGAAGCGGGACCCGGAGATCACCCAGGCGCTGCACGACGTCGGCTGGATCATCGCGTTCATGCCCGCGGTGATCTTCATCGCCCAGGCCGTGTGTATTGCCGCGGTGATCCTGCAGGACCGCAGCCCACAGCCGCTGCTGCGGCGGTGGCTGGCCTACCTGAACATCTGGTGCGCGGTGCTGTTTGCACCGGGCCTGGCGCTGATCATGTTCACCACCGGCCCGCTGGCCTACCACGGCCTGCTGGTGTTCTGGATTCCGTTCCTGCTGTTCGGCGGTTGGATGCTCGGCCTGTGTTGGGAACTGCGCCGCGCGATCCTGCTGCCGGACCCGGCTCAGCAGCCGATGCCCATCCCGCCGGAGACGCCGATGGTCTCCCCGGTGATGTAGCCGGCCTCGGCCGAGCAGAGGAACGCCACGGCGGCCGCGACCTCGTCGGGGCTACCGAGCCGACCCAATTCGGTGGCGCCGATCATCGCCGCCACCATGGTCTCCCCGCGTTCGCCGAGCGCGCGCACCTTGTCCAGCAATGGGGTGTCGATCGGGCCCGGGCAGATGGTGTTCACGGTGATGTTGAACCGCGCGTTCTCCCGGGCGATCGACCGGCCGAACGCGATCACCCCGCCCTTGCTGGCCGCGTACACCGCGTTGCCCTTGGAACCCAGCCGGCCGGCCTCCGAGGCCACGTTCACGATGCGGCCGTGCTTGGCGCGTTGCATCGCGGGCAAGACCGCCTGCGTGCAGGCGAACACGCCCTCCAGGTTCACCGCGAGCAGCCGCCGCCAGTCCTGCGGGCGGACGTCGGTGAACCAGGAGAACTCGTCGTAGCCGGCGTTGTTCACCAGGATCCGGGCGTCGGACTCGCCCAGCACCGAGATGACCTGCTCGGCGTTGGCCACGTCCAACACCACCGCCCGGCCACCGACTGCCTCGGCCACGATGTACGCGGGTTCCGCGTCGCGGTCCACCACCCAGACCGAGTGGCCGGCTTTGGCCAGGGCAGCACAGATGGCCGCCCCGATCCCCCGCCCGCCGCCGGTGACCACCGCGACGCTCATCGACACACCTCGTTCCTCGGTGCGCCGACGAGGCACGGTCCGACTGTGTTCATTGATGAGCTCGCAAGCTCGCTCAAGTGTTAACGCCCTTCGAAGTGCGGCGCCCGCCGTTCGATCACCGCGGCCAGGCCCTCGCGCGCATCGTAGGTGCCGGACAGTTCGGAGACGGTGCGCGACTCGTCGGGCAACGCGGTCTCCACGCTGCGCCCCACGCCGTCCCAGAGCAGCCGCTTGGCCGCGCCCAGGGCCAGCGGTGCCCCGGCAGCCAGCTGCTCGGCCCAGGCGAATGCCTCGTCCAGCAACGTGGTGTCGTCGACCACGCGGTTCACCAGGCCGATGGCCTTGGCCTCGTCGGCGGACAGGGTCGGGTTGGTCAGCACCAGTTCCATGGCGGTACGGATGCCGACGATGCGGGACAGGGTGACCGACACCCCGGCGTCCGGCGCCATACCGGCCCGGGTGGCGCCGGGCAGGAACTTGGCCGCGCGCCCGGCGATCACCAGGTCCGCCGCACACACCAGCCCGAACCCGCCGCCGCCGGCGGCGTACCCGTGCACGGCGGCGATCACCGGTGCGCGCAGCCGCATGAGACCCGAGGCCACCATCTGCAGCCACGAGGTGGCCTCGCGCAGATAGTCGGGCAGCGCCTCGCCCTTGGACGCGAAATCCTTCACATCCCCGCCGGTGCAGAAGTTCTTGCCGGCGCCGGAGAGCACCAGCACCCGCAAGGCCGGGTCCCCGTGGGCGCGCATGACTGCGTCGTGCAGCTCGCGCAGGAACACGACGCTCATTGCGTTGGACGCCTCTGGACGGTTGAGCAACAGGTGCCCGACGCCGTCCTTGCGCAGGTCCAGCAGCACCATGTCGTTCATGCGTCCTTCTTCCGGGTGGCAAACGATTCGGCCGCGGCAGCTCCGCCCGCGCCGAGGATGTGATCGAGCACGGCCTCGAGCTCCGCGTCCAGCGCTGCGTCGAGCGGCAGCGACATACCCTCACGGATCAACCGTTTGGAGGCCGCCCGTGCGGCCCGTGAGCCCTTGGTCAGCCGGCGCTCCAGCGAGGCCACCGCCGCGTCCAGCTCGGCGTCCGGCACCACCCGGTACAGCAGGCCCCAGTCCAATGCCTGACGGGCCGTCAGGGCATCGCCGGTGAGCACCAGCCCGGTCGCCCGGGCCTGCCCCACCAGCCGGGGTAACAGCACCGTGCCGCCGCCACCGGGGATCTGGCCGAACTTGGCGTGGATGTCGGCCAGCGTGGCGGACTCCGCGGCGATCGCCACGTCGACGGCCTGGATCAACTCGAACCCGCCGGCCACCGCGTGCCCCTCGACCACGGCGACCACCGGCACCTCAGCGGTCGCGATCGCCGCGGTGGCGTCGCGGAACGCGGTGAACAGTTCGGCCAGCGCGGCTCTACCCTCGGCCCGCAGCGCCATCAGCTCGTCGAAGTCCCCGCCCGCGCAGAACGTGCCGCCCGCCCCACGGATGACGATGACCGCCACCTGCGGGGCGAGTTCGCGCACCCCGGCGCCCAACTCCCGGGCCAGGTTCAGCGAGATCGCGTTGCGCGCGGCCGGCCTGTTCAGCGTCAGCCGGCCGACGTCACCGTCGACCTCGACCTTGACGTCCGCCATCGATCAGCGGATGTACCGGACGATGGACTCCAACACACAGGCCGGTTTGGTCCCGCCGCGCACCTCCAACGTGCCGGCCAACGTGGCCTGCACAGTCGAGGCATCCAGCACCTCGACGGCGCCGAGGTTCAGGTGCAGCCGCACCGCCGAGTCGACCGGCACCGGCGAGGGATAGCGCACCTTGTTCAGCCCGTAGTTGATGCCCATCCGGATCCCGTTGACCGTGTAAATCTCGCTCATCAGCACCGGGAACAGCGACAGGGTCAACAGGCCGTGGGCGATCGTGGTCTTGAACGGACCATCGGCCGCACGCGCCGGGTCGGTGTGGATCCACTGCTGGTCCCCGGTGGCGTCGGCGAACGCATTGATCTGTTCCTGATCCACCGTCAGCCATTCAGAGACACCGAGGTGCTCCCCGGCAGCGGCGGCGAACTCGTCGAGATCATTGAAGACGCGCATCGGCATCAACCCAGATTCAGTCGGTACGGCAGCCGCTTGACCGCGGACATGAAGTTGCCGACCAGGTAATCCGGCTCACCGACCTCGAACTCCGGCACCCGGGTCAACAGCTCGCCCCAGATGCTACGCAGCTGGGCGCGGGCCAGCATGGTGCCCAGGCAGAAGTGCGGGCCGCCGCCGCCGAACCCGACATGGGGGTTGGGGTCGCGCAGCACGTCGAACTGCCACGGGTTGGCGAACGCCGCCTCGTCCCGGTTGCCGGATTGGTAGAACAACCCGATCCAGTCGCCCTCGGAGATCTGCGCCCCGCGGAACTCCACGTCCCGGGTGGCCGTACGCCGGAAGGTCATCACCGGGGTGGCCCAGCGGATCATCTCCTCCACCGCGGTGCCGATGCGCCCGTCGAAGTCCTCCATCAAGATCTTGCGCTGCTCGGGGAACTCGGTGAGCGCCCGGGCGGTGTGCGAGATCGTGTTGCGGGTGGTGTCGTTGCCCGCCACGGCGAGCAGGATGAAGTAGGCCGCGATCTCTTCGTCGTTCATCGTGCGGCCCTCGACCTCGGCCTGCACCAGCGCGGTCATCAGATCGTCGCGGGGGTCCGACCGGCGGGCCTCGGCGATCTCCAGTGCGATGCGCAGCAGGCCCAGGGTGGAGTTCATCAGCAGCTCCTCGGGGAGCAGCTCGCCGCGCACCTCCTCATCCGCCCAGGAGGTCAGCCCGTCCACACTTTCCGTGGCCTCGAGGCGGTAGTTCTCGTCCACGCCCATCATTTCGAAGATGGTCATCATGGGCAGTCGCCGGGACACCGCGGCCACCAGGTCACCCTCGGGGTTGTTGACCAGGTCGTCCACGATGCGCTTGGCCTGCCCGGCGATCTGCCCCTCGATCTGCGCGACCCGGCGCGGGGTGAAGGCGCTGGAGCACAGCCGGCGCAGCTGCAGGTGCCGCGGGGAATCCATGGCCAGGAACGAGCTGACCGTCTCCAGGATCGCCACCGGGACGTCCTCCAGCGTGATGCCCTCACCGGAGCAGAAGGTCTCCGGATCGGTGCTGATCGCGCGGATGTCCTCGTTACGCACCACGGCCCAGAAGCCCCCGACGCCCTCCTCCGGCGGCATCATCGAGCCCTCGGCCGGCGGGTGATAGCTGACCGGCCGCTCGGCGCGCAGGATGCGCAGCGACTCGTCCCGCTCCCGCGGCGTGCCCGACCAGAAACTCAACGGGGAGAGGGAGACCGGGTCGAAGTCCGGCTTGGCGTGGCCCATGAGTCCGGGTCCTCTCGGGTAAGCGCTCGTACAGTGTGCTCGGACACTATGTCCAGACAGGAAGATTAGCCTGTCCACGCGCCGTTCGGCAAGCGAGTGATGCCCCCGACCACCAGGTCCGTCATCTCCGTGGTCACCGCCTCGGCCGGCGGTCGACGGGTGACCCCGGCGAAGAACCAGTCGTCGAGCACGGCCATCGCCATCACCATGCCGAAGGTCGCGCGCACCGAGATGGTCGGATCACCGGACAGCCCCCGCCCGGCCATCTCCCGGCGGGTGAACTTCTCCAGCCGACGGATCGGCCGGGCGAACGCGTCGGTGATCGGCACCCCGTCCGGGTCCGCCTCGTCCTCGAAGGCGTTGGCGGTGATCAGCGCGACCACCAACTCGCGGTGCTCGTGCATCAGCGCATGAAGCGAGGTGATCCACGCGCCGGTCAGCTCATAGGTGGACATCGTGTTGGACTCGTGAGTGGCCTCCCAGTCGTCCACGAAGCCCTCGATGATGCCGCGGAACGGATCGACCACCGCTGCCCGGAACAACCCCGCCTTGTTGCCGAAGTGGCGGAAGATGAGGGCTTCGCGCACCCCGGCCTGCTCGGCGATCTCCCGGGTGCTCGCCCCGGCGTAGCCACGGGTGGCGAACAGGGTCCGGGCGCTGTCCAGCAACAGCCCGCGCACGACCGCGGACGGTCGACGCACCCGGACCTGCGGTGCACCCTCCTCGGTATCGACTGTCTCCTTGGCGACGGTCACCGTGCTCCGTTCCTTGCGACGTTCTGAATGGTGCTCAGAAACCCGTGGGCAGACCCTTGAAGCACTCGTACTTGCTGCCCTTGGGAGATCCGTACCCCTTCTCGGTGATGGTCAACGAGAAGTAGCAGTCGTTCCGGGTGGCGGGTGCGCCCTTGTTGAAGTCCAACGGCGGGGCCAGACCGTGCAGCGTCTCGCCGTCGATCTGCCACAAACCCTCGAGCAGCATCTGCGTGGTGATCGGGCCGCTGCGGGCGTCGGAGTAGACCTTGGCAATCGCCGCCTCGAACAACTTGCCGGACGTCCAGGCGTTGATCGAGTCCTCGTCCACCTGCGAGCCCGGCGCGTAGGTGTTGTACGCGGCCTGGAACTCCTGGGCGCCGGGCGTGTCCGAGGCGGTGAACGGCGCGTCACCCGTGCCCAGGTACACGCCCTGGGCGCGCAGGTTCGGGTCCTCGGACGCGGTGGCCGACACGGCCAGCGCGGCGGTGGCCACCGGCGGGGTGTAGTTCAGCGCCCGGCAGGAACGCGCCATCCGGCCGGAACCGGCACCTTCCAGGGAGTAGAACACCACCTCGGCCTTGGCGCTCTTCAGCGCCTGGCACTCCGCCGTGTAGTCCGGGTTGGTGATCGAGGAGACCTTGCGCAGCACCGTGGTCAATCCGGACTGCGTGGCCATCGCCTCGAAGTTCTTGTTGATGGTGCCGCAGATCGAGGCCTCCACGCAGTAGACCAGGCCGGCGGTTTTCGCGTTCACCGAACGCGCCGCCTCCCGGATGCCGCCGGCGTAGGCAGCCAGCGCGGAGCCGCCCTGCGGGAACATCCACTGGTCCTTGAACCACGCCGGTTCGATCAGGTCCCCGCCCACGAACGGGATCTTGTTCTTGTCCGCGAAGGTCTGCCCGGCCGGGAACGTGGTCGGGATGCCCGCGGCGATGATCGCGATCGCGTGCTTGTTCTTCACCAACTCGGTGAGGTTGGAGGTGACCCGGGCCGGGTCGGCGCCGTCGTCCATCTGGTACATCGCCACCGGGTGGCACTGCACGCCACCGCGGGCGTTCACCGCGCGCACCCACAGCGCCAACCCGGTGCGCAGGTTCGCGGTGGACGCGCCGATGATGCCGGAGGTCGGGGCGGTCTGGCCGAGCACCACCGGCGTCAGCGTGGCCTTGCAGGGCGAGTTCGGGCCGGTGGCCACGGCAGCCGCGGCAGCGGCCACCGGCACGCCTGCCGCCGCCGTTTTCACCTTGCCGGCCTTGGTGGCCTTGACGTCGGCGGCCGTGCCACCGGCCACGACGCCGGGGGCAGGCGCAGCGCCCACGGTGCTGCCCGCGGCCGGCACGGCGGCGCTGTCCGCCGCGGGCGCGGCGGCGGCACCCACCGGAGCGGCAGCCACGGCGTCGAACGGGGAGTCGCTCGCGGCGGCGGTGGCCTCCGTCTGGGTGACCGCGCTGCGGGCCGACCCGTCGGCGGCGTCGATGCGGGCGTCGGACACCCGCGTGCCACACCCGGCCATCGGCAGCGCAACCAATAACGCCAGGTAGGCCCAGCGACCTCGGCGGGAAACTGCCATCGTGATCCCGGTCCTCTCGGGGGAACTACACAGCTTTGTCATATGCACTGCTTCACGGCGTGGCCACCGGCACTCGGCCGGCGCGATGCCGTTGGTGGAAGTCCTCCAGGCGCACCGACGCGGGGCCGGTGCGTCGTTCGGTGAACCGCGCCGCCGTGGTGGCGAACCACCGCTCGAACGCGCCCTGCGACCCGATCGCGGCAAGGATCGCCGCCACCCCGAAGAACATCTGCAAGATCTGGAAGAAGTCCGGGTCGGTGATGTAGTTCGGCACCACGAACAGCAGCAACGGCGCGATCACCGCGGCGGCCACGGTGCGCCGACCGGAGATGGCCAGCACCGCGAGCACGATCAGCGACTGCAGGAAGAAATAACTGTCGCTCTTCACCGCACCGAACATCGACGCGTACAGCGCACCGCTGATGCCCGCCATGAAACCGGCAACGCAGAACACCAGCACCCGGGAGACGTTGACCGCCAGACCCAAGGTGGACAGCGCCACCGGCGCGTCGGCCATACCGCGCAGCAGCCGACCCAGCCGCGAGCGTTCGATGATCAGCACCAGGCCCACCGCGAGCACCGCGAAGGCGAGCAGCAGGTAGTAGTAGCGCTTGTCGTCGTCCAGCCCCCAATAGCCGGGGCGACCTGTCTCGACGCTGCCGAAGCCGAACATGTAGCTCTTCGAGTAGAAGAACTGGTTGAGCAGAATGCCGAAGCCGAGCGTGGCCAGACCCAGATACAGCCCGGACAGGCGGATCGCGGGCACCGAGATGATCAGCGCCACAGGCAGGCACACCAGGCCACCGATCAGCACGGCGACCAGGAACGGCACCCCGTGGTGGAGCATGTGGGCGAACGTCGAGGCACCGATCGCGGCGAAGCCGATCTGGCACAGCGAGATCTGCCCGGAGGTGCGCACCAGCAGGTGCAACGACATGAACAGCGCGACCTGAGTGAGCGCCACATCCCAGGCGATCTGGTGGGTGTCGGCGAAAGTAGGCACCAGCATCGCCAGCACGAACACCGCGCCGACGCCGATGCGCCGTTGACCCAGCGTCAGCCGTCCGGCCTTCGCCGCCCGCGGTTTCACCGCGCGGCCGATCTCGACAAGGTAGCGACGTGGAATCACCAACAAGCCGAGAAACACCACCAGGAACGGGATGGTCAGGTCCAACCCGGCCAGTTGTTCGTGGCCGCCGCCCAGCGCCTTGGAGATCAGTTTTTGGGCCAGGGCCACGCCCCAGCCGCCGATCAGGCACATCGGCAGGTTGCGGAACAGCGCGACGGTGGCCGCGCCGAACGCCTGCACGATGAGGATCGACAGCACGTTGACGTCAACCTGCTCCTGGCTGGCCGCGAACAGGATGCCCGAGACCGAGGCGAATACCGAGCCGATCACCCACGCGGTGCGGCGCACCCGGTTCGGCGATTCCCCGGTCATGTCCAGCAGTTGCGGGTCATCGACCACGCCGCGGATGGCGGTGCCCAATCGGGTCAGCCGGAAGAACAGAAACAGCGCGACCGCAGCACCGATGCCAATCAGCGTGGTGATCAGCGAGGCATCGGTGACGGTGACCCCGGAGATCGCGAACGCCTTGTCCTCCGGCAGGAACTGGGCGAAGCGCAGACCCTGGCCGGTGAAGTGCAGCACGATGGCGGCCTGAATGAAGACCAAGATGCCGACCGTGCCGACGATCTTGTACGCGGTGGACACCGGGGCCAATCCGGCCGCGATGCGTTCGAGTATCAACCCGACCAGCGGGCCCATCACGAAGACCACCAGCAGCCCGGCCACCGGCCACGGCAGCCCGTGCACCTGACGCAGGTCGTAGAACGCGTAGGCACTGGCCGCACACACCGCGCCGTGGCCGAAGTTGAACACGCCGGAGGTCTTATAGGTCAGCACCAGGCCCATGGCGCAGATGCCGTACACGGATCCGGTGACGAACCCGAAGATGATGTAGGGAACGTAATCCCTCATGCCGGCACCCCCGCGGGCAGGCACATGCCGCAGGCGTCCAGACCATGGCCCTGCGCCACCGGGCCGACATCCTTGCCCCGGGCCACCTGGCAATTCGCCCGGTGCACCAAGGTCATGCCCCCTCCGCTGACCAAGGCGTCCGGGTCACTGCCCGCCGCGGCCTTGCGGCGACCCTCGTAGCCGGCCAGATCGGCCGGCCAGTCCATCACCACAGCGATGTCGGTGAGCAACTGACGCTGCCCCAGCCGCACCGCGCGCAGCCCGACCAACAGCCAGGACACCGCGCCCAGGCAGGCCACGACCAGGCCGAGCACCGAACCCACGACCCAACCCTGCTGGTCGCGCAGCCGCACGTGGCCGCTGACCTGGTACCAGCAGATCACCGCGATCAGGACGCCGAGCGCGGCCAGCAACAGCGCACGCAGGAAGTCACCGCGCCGCCACGGGCTGGCCTCGTAGAGGTAACGCCGGCGTCGACGCGGCGGCGCCGCGTCCGCCACCGCCTCGCGTCGGCCGGCCGCGCGTCGGGTGACCACAACCTCAGTGGCCACGGGCCCGCTCAACCTGACGCTCACTCAGTTCCTGCTCCAGCAAGGCACCCACCCGACGCAGCTCACGCCACTCGTCGCGCAGATCCGCGGAGATCCACAGCACCGCCCCGAGGCCGAGCAGGAAGATCCCGGTCAGCCCGTCGGAGACCACGTAGGGGATCTGCTTGGCCACGTGCTCGGTGCTGCTGGTGCCGATCCACCCGATGAGCAGCTCGACCGCGCCGGCAACGGCGCACAGGATGGCGCCCGCCCGGTCCCACTGCGCCCGGATCAGATTCAGGAATTCCATCGCGCGCCCACTCCCTTCGCGCCGAGCACGAACACCGACACCAGC